>JAZKCX010000048.1:0-6016 GCA_040387875.1 Pseudomonadota bacterium
TCGAACAGCAGGTTGTACTGCAGCGGGTCGAGGTCGGTGATTTTCAGCGCATAGGCCACCAGCGAGCCGGCGCCAGAACCCCGCCCCGGCCCCACCGGGCAGCCATTGCTTTTGGCCCAGTTGATGAAGTCGCCCACGATCAAGAAGTAGCCCGGAAAGCCCATCTTCAGAATCGTGTTGATCTCGAACGCCAGCCGCTCCTGGTAGCGCGGCCGTTCCCGTTCGCGCCGGGCCGTATCCGGGTAGAGGTGTTGCAGGCGCTCGTCCAGCCCCTGCTGCGAGGCATAGTTGAAGTAGGCCTCGGGCGTCATCCGTTCGCCATTGACCTCGGGCGTTGGAAATTCCGGCAGCATGGCCTTGCCCAGGACCAGCGTGAGGTTGCAGCGGCGCGCAATTTCCACCGTGTTGGCCAAGGCCGATGGCAGGTCGGCAAACAGCGTCTCCATTTGCGCTGTCGACTTGAAATACTGCTGGCGGGTGAACTTTCGCACGCGGCGCTGGTTGCCCAGAATCTCGCCTTCGGCAATACAGACGCGCGCCTCGTGCGCCTCGTAGTCGTCTTCCAGGGTGTACTGCACCGGGTGTGTGGCCACCACCGGCAGTCCGAGTCGTGCAGCCAACTGCACTGCCGCGACCACATGGTCTTCGTCGTCGGTCCGGCCGGCGCGCTGCAGCTCAATGTAGAAACGGTGGGTAAAGATGGCGGCCAGTTGCAGCGCCAGCGCGCTGGCGCGTGCCGCATCGCCCTGCACCAGCGCCTGCCCCACCGGGCCTGCCTGCGCACCGGACAGCAGCAGCAGGCCTTCGTTCAGCTCCTGCAGCCAGGCCAGCTTGACCACGCCCTGGGCCCTGACCGGGTTCTGCGTCCAGGCCCGCGCCAGCAGCTCCGACAGATTGAGGTAGCCCTGGGTGCTCTGCACCAATAGCAGCATGCGCGACAGGCTGGCAGCGTCCTTGCCCAGGCCTTCGATGAAGAATTCCGCACCGATCAGCGGCTTGACGCCAGCGGCCCGCGCAGCCTTGTAGAACTTGATGGTGCCGAACAGGTTGTTGAGGTCGGTGATCGCCAGCGCGGGCTGCCGGTCGACGGCCGCCGCCTTCACGATGTCGTCGATGCGGTTGGTGCCGTCAACAACGGAAAATTCGGTGTGGATGCGCAGGTGAACAAACATGGCAACCATTGTAGGAAGCCGCCGCCGGCGCGGGCATGGTAAGCAAGCAGGGCGCGGCGTTGCGCCGACTTTCAAAAACTACAAAATAAATAGCTAGAAAGTGAGCAGCGACGCCGGCTCCTGCTACTTTTTATTCAAAAAACAGATTGAAAGCCGCAGTTTCAGGCTAAAAACCTTTGCGCTGGCAGCGGAATAAATTCTGTTTCGCCTTCTATCTGGCCCATGCGCTGCGCCTCCCAATCGGCTGCGGCCTGCACGATGCGCTCCTTGCGGCTGGAAACAAAGTTCCACCAGACGTGGCGGTGCGCATCCAGCGCGTCACCGCCCAGCACCATCAGTCGCACTGGCGCTTCGGCTCGAAGCGTGACGGTTTCGCCGGCCGGCAGCACCACCAGCGTGTACGCCGCTACCTGCACGCCGTCAATCTGCAACTCGCCATCGACCGCATAAACCGACAACTCCTGCGCCAGCGGTGGCAACGGCAAGGGCTGGTTGGCGGGCAGCAGTACATCCAGGTAAGTAGCGTTGGCAAAGGCCTTCACCGGCGAGCGCCGGCCAAAAGCCTCGCCTACCAGCACCCGCACCTGGGCGCCGTCCTGCACCAGCGACGGAATGGCCGACGCAGGGGTGTGCTCAAAGCTCGGCGCCACCTCTTCCATTTCCTGCGGCAGGGCCGCCCAAAGTTGAATGCCGTGGTTGACCGAAGTCTTGTCGCGCAACTGTTCAGGACGCCGCTCCGAATGCACGATGCCGCGCCCCGCCGTCATCCAGTTGATGGCGCCCGGCTCAATCTGCTGCACCGAGCCCAGCATGTCCCGGTGCATGATCGCGCCCTCGAACAGATAAGTCACCGTGGCCAGGCCGATGTGGGGGTGTGGCCGTACGTCGTGCGCGGCACCCGGCTCTACCGTGACCGGACCAAAGTGGTCAAAGAACACAAACGGCCCCACAGCCCGGCGCCTGGCGTCGGGCAGCAGGCGCCGCACCATGAAGCCACCGCCCAGGTCTTTGGCGTGGCCGGTGAGCTGCATCAGCGCCATGGCGTTCAGCCTTTGAACTTTGCGGCGACTTCGGCCACACGCTTGCCGAACAGCCGCGCGGTTTCCAGGTCGCCCGGCAGCATTTCGGCGGGGGATGCGTCGGATGGCGATTGCGCCATGGCACCGGCAAAAGAGCCGAGGTAGTTGACGTCGTTGCGCTGGGCCGCCTTGCTGTTGGCAGGCATCATGCCGGTACCCACCCACAGGCCACCGTGCTGCAGCGCCAGCGTGATGAAGTAGTGAATGGTGGAATGTTTGTCGCCGTTCATGCTGGCGCTGTTGGTAAAGCCCGCAAACAGCTTGTCTTTCCAGGCGCCGCTGAACCACGGCTTGCTCGATGCGTCGGCAAACTTCTTGAACTGCCAGCTTACGCTGCCCATGTAGGTGGGCGAGCCAAAAATGATGGCGTCGGCCGCGGCCAGCGTTTCCCAGCCGCCTTCGGGCAGATTGCCCTCGGCGTCGATGGTGACCAGCGTGGCGCCAGCACCCTCGGCTACCGATTGCGCCATACGCAGGGTGTGGCCGTAGCCCGAATGAAATACAACAGCAGTTTTAGCCATGAGATTGCTCCTTGAAAAATGGATGAGGGAGTGGGGAAAATTCAGCGGCTGCGCTTGGCGTCAAGACTCCAGGCACCCGCGCCCCAGGCCGCCAGCGTCAGCAGGCCGCCGGTGACAGCGATGTTTTTCATGAACATCAGTTGCTGCACCATCTGCTGCTCGGCGGGGACCGCCCAGAAGTTGTGGAAAAACACGGTGGCGGCCAGTGTGAAGAAGGCCAGCACCACGGCTGCGAGCCGCGTACCAAAACCCAGGATCAGCGCCAATCCGCCCAGTATTTCCACCACCACGGCAATCGCCGCACCCACTTCCGGCAGCGGCAGGCCCTTGGACGAGATATAGCCCACGGTGCCGGCAAAGCCGATGAGTTTGCCGATGCCGGCGGGCAGAAACAGTGCGGCCAGGAGCAGGCGGCCCAGCAGGGAGAGCGGATTTTGTAGTGTGTTGTTCATGGGGTTTCCTTGGGTTATTGAGAAATTCAGGCGCTCAGGTCGAACACCAGCACTTCGGCATGGTTGCCGCGATCCAGCGACAGCGCGGTTTCGTCCTGCAGCAGGGCAGCATCGCCAGCCGCCAGCAACTGGCCATTCACCGCCAGCTCGCCGCGCACGATGTGCACATAGGCCTTGCGGGCCGGGTCCAGCGTGAGCGTGGTGGATTCGCTGCCGTCGAGCAGGCCCGCATACAGGCGGGCATCAGCGTGCAGCGTCACGGCACCGTCCGCGCCACCGGGCGCAGCCACCAGCCGCAGCCGGCCGCGCTTTTCTGCATCGGCAAAACTTTTCTGCTCGTAGCTGGGCGCGATGCCTGTCACGTCAGGCTGGATCCAGATCTGCAGAAAATGTGTGGTCGCATCTTTTGCATGGTTGAACTCGCTGTGCATCACGCCGCGCCCCGCGCTCATGCGCTGCACGTCGCCCGGCGGAATGGTGCCGGTGCCACCCGTCGCGCCAATGTTGTCCTTGTGCGCCAGTTCGCCGCTCAGCACGTAGCTGATGATTTCCATGTCCTTGTGGCCGTGGGTGCCAAAGCCGCTGCCGCCGGTGATGCGGTCTTCGTTGATCACCCGCAGGTTGCCCCAGCCCATATGGGCCGGGTCGTAGTAGCCGGCAAACGAGAAGCTGTGAAAGGATTTGAGCCAGCCATGGTCGGCATAGCCGCGGTCGCTGGATTTTCTTAACGTGAGCATCAAACACCTCCTTGGTTGACCTCAACTTTAGGCGCCCACCGTACACTGGCGGTGCACGCAGTTTGATGGCATCATTCAAAATATCTGAACGAATAAACCGCCTATCTTGCAAACCCCGCGTGACGCACTCACCCCCGACGCCCTGGCCATGCTGCAAAACATCGCCCGCGCCGGCAGCTTTGCCGCAGCCGCGCGCGCCGCCGGCATGGTGCCCAGCGCGCTGACCTACCGGGTGCGCCAGATCGAAGATGCGCTCGATGTGCTGCTGTTCGACCGCAGCTCGCGCCAGGCCCGCCTGACCGAGGCCGGCGCCGAGCTGCTGCGCGAAGGCACTCGCCTGCTGGACGACATCGACGCGGTGGCGAACCGCGTCAAACGTGTGGCCACTGGCTGGGAGCCGCAGCTCACCATCGCGCTGGACAGCATCGTCTCACGCACCACGGTGATGGAGCTGTGCGAGGCCTTTTTTGCGCTCGGGCCGCCCACCCGCGTGAAGCTGCGCGAAGAAACGCTGTCTGGCACGCTGGAGGCTCTCACCTCGGGCCAGGCCGACCTGGCGCTGGGCGTCACGCTAGAGCCCAGCACCGGCACGGGTATCGTCAGCAAGCCGCTGGGCGCAGTGAAATTTGTCTATGCGGTGGCCCCGCACCACCCGTTGGCCAAAGCGCCCGAGCCACTGGCTGACGCGCTGATCCGCGAGCACCGCGCGGTGGCGGTGGCCGACTCGGTGCAGCGCGGCGGCGGCCTCACCGTGGGCCTGCTGGGTGGGCAGGATGTGTTCACCGTATCCAACATGCGGGCCAAGCTGGAGGCGCAATTGCGCGGCCTGGGCGGTGGTTTTCTGCCGGAGTTTCTGGCGCGGCCCTATCTGGACAGCGGCCGGCTGGTGGCCAAAAGCGTGGCCCGGCCGAACCGCCTGGCGCAGGTCAGCTATGCCTGGTGCACCCCGCCCGCCGGTACCCAGGGCCGGGCGTTGCAATGGTGGCTGCAACAGCTCGAACACCCCGCCACCCGCACTGCGCTGCTGGAGCGCCAGCAGAACTTCTGAGAAGCCACCGCCACAGCGTGTAGAGTCAGTACCATTGCCCCTTAAAAAAACAACACCATGACAAACCCCCAAGCCGCACCCGCCTCCCAACGCCACTACGCCGTGATTGGCGCCGGCATCGCCGGCATCGCCTGCGCCCGCACGCTGGTGCAGGCCGGCCACCGGGTAACGGTGTTCGAGAAAAGCGGCGGTCTGGGCGGCCGCATGTCGACCCGCAGCACCGAGTTCGGCAGCTTTGACCACGGCGCCCAGTACTTCACCGTGCGCGATCCGCGTTTTGCGCTGGCGCTACAAACTACGCCCGCGGTCTGCAAAGCCTGGAGCGCCAGCACCGTGCGCGTGCTCGACACCTTTGGCCAGGTCGCTGCCGCCGGCCTGCCCGCGCGCGAGCCGCACTGGGTGCCGGTGCCCGGCATGAATGCGCTGGCAAAACACTGGGCCGCACCACTGCTGGCCCGGGGCGCGGTGCACACCGGCTGCCGCGTAGTGCAGATCGCGCCCGACGCGATGGATTCCAAACGCTGGCAACTGCACACCGAAGGCCGCAACGACGAGCGCCAGGTCGCCAGCGGCTTTGACGCCGTGCTGCTGGCCATGCCGAATCCGCAAGTCGTCGAGTTGCTGCAGCACAGCGGCCTCGCGCCCAAGATCGCGGCCGCTGTGGCCAAGGTCGAGGTCGCACCCTGCTGGACCCTGATGCTGGCCTTTCCGCAGGCCATGCAACCCACCATCAGCCACCTGGGCCCGCAATGGAATGCAGCGCGCAGCACCCACCACCGCATTGCCTGGCTGGCCCGCGAATCGTCCAAGCCGGGCCGCGGCAAGATCGAGCGGTGGACGGTGCAGGCCAGCGCCGCCTGGTCGCTGGAACACATCGAAGACGATGCACCCCGCGTGCAGGCCAAGCTGCTGAAAGCCTTTGCCGAAGTCACCGGCATCCGCGCCCAGCCCGGCCATGCCGACGTGCACCGCTGGCGCTACGCGCAAACCACCAAGCCGCTGGGCAA
>JAZKCX010000049.1:0-2649 GCA_040387875.1 Pseudomonadota bacterium
GCGGTACTTCCGGATGCGGCGCCGCAGCAGGGGCAATGACCTGCTGTACCGGCTCGGCCAGGGCGCGGATCAGGCCCAGGTCAACCAGGTGGCCAATGTCCTGCGCGCTGACGCCTATGCCAGCGGTGGACTTGAGCACGTCGTCCAGCTCGTGTTTGCCGTCCAGCAGGATGAAGGCCGAGCGTTGGCGCGGGGTAATCGCCACCGAACGGTTTTTCAAAGCAAGCTGCCCGAGTTCGGTTTTGGCGTAGATCATGAATCTACTATCGGCAGCGTCGGCCCTTTTTCAAGAAAGCAAGGGAAAACGAGCAGGAAACCGGAAGCCAAGGGCTCTGCTGCGCCGCAGCATTGCCGGTGGGCCGGCGGAATCAAGGCTTGGGCAGCCGCCAGCGATCAGGCTGCCGGCTTTGCCGTGCGGGTTTTGCCCTGGGGTACGGCCGCCGCCTTGTCCCAGGTGTCGCCGGCGAACCAGGTGGTGCCGTCCAGATAGTCGCGCAGCATGGGCAGCGCATCTAAACCCCAGAACAGCTTATCGTCCACCGCGAAAGTGGGCACGCCAAACAAGCCGCGCGCAATGGCTTCGTCGCCGTGGGCCTTGAGCTGGGCCTTGACGTCCGGCGCGTCGGGCGCGCGGGCCGGCGCCAGCGTTTCCAGCAGTTGCTGCAGCCGGGCCGGGTCGTCTGCCGCCGCGCCACTGCGCCAGACATGGTGGAAGATAGTTTCCACCACGTGCCGGTTGGGGGTACCGGCCGGATCGCAGGCCACCGCCAGACGCAGCAGGCCGATCGGATTGAACGGGTGCGCCGCTGGCAAATCGAAAGGAATGCCGTGGTGCTGGCCCAGCCAGGCCACCTGGCGGTAGGTCCAGGCGCGCTTGGGCGCAATTTCAGCGGGGCCGAGCTGGCCGTAGTGCTGCAGCAGGCCGGCAAACAGCATGGGCTTGTAGGTGACTTCGTGGCTGATACCGGCCAGCGTTTCGGGCAGCTTCTCGAACGCGAAGTAGGCGTAGGGCGAGATGAAGTCGAGGTAAACGGTGATGTGTTTCATGGCGTGATGGTCTTGCTGCGCTGTGCAATGAGGGCCCAGATGCGGCGTTTGTCGGCATCGCTGGCGCTGCTCCATGCCTTGATTTCGTCGATGCTGCGCAGGCAGCCTTCGCACCAGGTGCGGCTGGCGTCCATGCGACACACCGAAATGCAGGGTGAAGGTACATTTTGGCTGGTAGCCAGCGCCAATTCTGCACGTTCAGCTATTGTTTCAGGAGCATTTGTCATGCCGTACCCTCCGCGACATCGGCCAGCGGCGCGCCTGTGTAGCGCAGCAGGTCCTGCGGCTGCAGGCGGAACACGCTGTGCGGGTGGCCGGCCGCGGCCCAGATCGCATCAAAGCGCAGCAGGCTCTGGTCGATCAGCGTCACCGGGGGGAGGATATGGGCCAGCGGCGAGACGCCGCCTATCGCAAAACCGGTACGGCTTTTGACAAACCCGGCATCGGCGCGGCCCAGACGGGTGTCGGGCTGGCAGACCAGCGCCTGCACCTTGGACTCGTCGACACGCCGGTCGCCGGCGGTGATCACCAGCACCGCCACATCGTCGTCAGCAGGGCCGGCAATGGCACTGCGCCGGAAGATGATGCTCTTGGCAATCTGGCCCAATTGCACGCCCAGCGCATCGGCGGCTTGCTGCGCGGTGCGGGCAGCGGATTCCAGCATCACCGGTAGATCGGCATGGCCCTGTGCCTGCAGCACCGCGGCCACGCGTTGCACCGCTTCGGGCAGCGCCACCAGTTCAGCGCCGCACATGGGACGCTCCAGAATCTTTGAAAGTCATGGGACCGATTTTGCCTGTCCCGGCCCGCTCACGCCTGGCGCTTGTTAAACAGGGCGGTGGCAGCGCGGGAATTGGGCTTGCGCTGCAGAAAGCCGCTGATGTACTGGCCGGCATCGACCAGCGCTTCAAGGTCAACGCCAGTGTCAATGCCCATTCCCTGTAACAGGTAGACCACGTCTTCGGAAGCCACGTTGCCAGTCGCACCCTTGGCATAGGGGCAGCCACCCAGGCCGGCTACCGAGGTGTCGAACTGCCAGACGCCCATCTCCATGGCCGCCAGGGTGTTGGCCAGCGCCTGGCCGTAGGTGTCGTGGAAGTGGCCTGCTGTGTGGTCGAGGTCGTAGTGGGCCAGCGCCGCCTCCATCGCCGCCTGCACTTTGCGCGGCGTGCCCACGCCGATGGTGTCGGCGACGTAGATGTGGTCCACACCGATGTCCTTCATGAGTTTCGCTACCAGCCCGACCCGCTCGGGCGCGATCTCGCCTTCGTAGGGGCAGCCCACAGCACACGAAATCGCACCGCGCACCGAAATGCCCTGCGCGTGCGCGGCTTCGACCACCGGACGGAAACGCTCAATGCTCTCGGCCATCGAGCAGTTGATATTGCGCTGGCTGAAAGCCTCGCTGGCCGCGCCGAACACCACGATCTGGTCGGGTTTGCTCGCCTTGGCTGCCTCAAAACCCTGCAGATTCGGCGTCAGCACCGAGTAGCAAATGTCCCGCTGCCGAGCAATGCCGGCCATCACCTCGGCGTTGTCGGCCATCTGCGGCACCCATTTGGGCGAGACAAAGCTGGTGACCTCGATGTTCTTCAGGCCCGC
>JAZKCX010000050.1:0-13022 GCA_040387875.1 Pseudomonadota bacterium
CGATTTGTTTTCCGCAGTAGCAAATGTAGCTTGCTATTGCAGCGTTAACATGCCGGGGCAATGGTTTATCACACACCCTTTATCGGTCAGGCGCTTTGCGCACGCACTGGCAGCGGCCTGCGCGTTTCGCTCAAGCCCGCTGCCTGCCCATGGCCGCTGCTTTCCGCGCTGGCGCTATGCCATGCGCCGCTGTGGGCGCAGCCGGCTGAGGCAACCCTGCCTGCGGTGGTCATCAGTGTCACCCGCAACGCCCAGTCCAGTTTTGACCTTCCCGCATCCATTGATGTGGTGGACCAGAGCGAAATTGGCGCGGCGCGGCTGCTGGTGAATGTGTCCGAGTCGCTGGTAAGGGTGCCCGGCATCGTGGCGCAGAACCGGCAGAACTATGCACAAGACGTACAAATTTCTTCGCGCGGCTTCGGTGCCCGTGCCAGTTTTGGCGTGCGCGGGCTGCGCCTGTATGCCGACGGCATACCTGCCACCCAGCCCGACGGCCAGGGCCAGGTTTCGCATTTCGATCTGGCATCGGCGTCGCGCATGGAGGTGCTGCGCGGCCCTTTCTCTGCGCTGTACGGCAATTCTTCCGGCGGCGTTATCAGCCTGTTCACTGAAGACGGTGGCCCCCACACGCTGGTGGAAAGCTCGGCCTTTTTTGGCAGCGACAACACCTTGCGCCTGGGCACCAAGCTGTCGGGTCAGGAGGGCAAGGCCAGCTATGTGCTCAGTGCCAGCCGTTTCACCACCGACGGCTACCGCGATCACAGCGCGGCAAAGCGCACATCATTCAACGGCAAGCTCAAATACGCCGTGTCGCCCGACACCCGCTGGACGCTGGTACTCAACAGCGTGGACATGCCCGATGTACAAGACCCGCTGGGCCTGTCGCGCGCCGAATACGAAGTCCGGCCGCGCCAGGCCACGCCCAACGCAACGATTTTCAATACCCGCAAATCGGTAGCACAAACCCAGTTCGGCACGACGCTGGAACACCGCCTGTCGGCAGAACAATCGGTGCAGTTCACTGCCTATGCTGGCAAGCGCAGCAACACGCAATTTCAGGCGATTCCCATAGCCACGCAGACGCCCGCCACCCACCCCGGCGGCGTGATCGATCTGTCGCGTGACTACGGCGGTGTGGATGCGCGCTGGACCCTGCGCGGCCAACTGCTGGGCCGGCCTGCAACCAGCACCTTCGGGGTGGCCTACGAAGCGCTGAAAGAGCAGCGCCGGGGCTTTCAGAATTTCGTCGGCAATACCACAGGCGTGCAAGGCGCACTGCGGCGCGACGAAAACAACACGGTGCGCAGCTTCGACCAGTATGCGCAGGGTGAATGGGTGTTTGCCGAGCGCTGGACGGCGCTGGCGGGCGTGCGCCATTCCAGTGTGTCTTTCCGCAGCACCGACCAGTTTTTGTCCAACGGCAACGACAGCGGCTCCACCCGCTATACCTCGACAAATCCGGTGGCAGGCCTGACTTTTCACGCCACCGACAGTACCAATCTGTATGTCACCGCTGGCCGTGGCTTTGAGACACCCACCTTCAACGAGCTGGCCTACCGGCCCACAGGGGGCGGCGGCCTCAACCTGGGGCTGGCAGCGGCGACCAGCCAGCAACTGGAGCTGGGTATCAAGTCGCGCATGGCCGGTTGGCAGCTCAATGCGGCGCTGTTCCGCGCCCGCACCGAAAACGAAATTGTGGTGCAGACCAACAGCGGTGGCCGCACCACTTTTCAAAACGCGGGGGACACCGAACGGCGCGGTTTTGAGCTGAGCGCATCGGGCGATTTTTCGCGCAATTTCGGTGTGTACCTGGCCGCCACACGGCTTGACGCGACCTATGCCGACGGCTTTCTTACCTGCACTGCCGCGCCCTGCGCCACGCCCAATGTACTGATTCCCGCCGGCAACCGCATTCCCGGCATTCCGCGCACCACACTGTATGCCGAACTGCTGTGGCGCCAGCCGGCATGGGGCATGGAAAGCGCGCTGGAGCTGCGCCGCGTCAGCCGGGTGCTGGTGGACGACCGCAATTCCGACGGCGCTCCTGGCTACGCCACCGCCAATCTGCGGATTAGCTTCAAGCAGCAGGCCGGGCCATGGACCTTCAAGGAGTTTGCGCGCATCGACAACCTGAGCGGCCGGCAGTACGCCGGTTCGGTCATCGTCAACGAAGGCAACGCACGCTTTTTTGAATCGGCGCCGCTACGCACCTGGCTGCTGGGCGTGCACGCCATTTACCGGTTCTAGATCGGCTGGGCCACCAGGTCGTGGCCCGACGTTCCCACAATACGGGCCCGGGTAAATTCGCCCACCTTCAGCGTCTTGCTGATCTTCTCGGGCGGAAGTAGCTTGACAGTGCCGTCGATCTCGGGCGCGTCGGCATAGCTTCGACCCACGCCGCCCTTCTTGCCCATGCCGGGCGCGGAATCGACCAGCACCTGCATGTTGGCGCCGATGCGCCGGCGCAGTTTGGCCACCGACACTTCTTCGGCCACGGCCATGAAGCGCGCGCGACGCTCTTCGCGCACTTCGGCCGGCAGCATGCCGGGAATCTGATTGGCCAGCGCACCTTCGACCGGGCTGTAGGCAAAACAGCCGGCGCGGTCGATCTGCGCTTCGTGCAGAAAGGCCAGCAGGTCTTCAAACTCGGCTTCGGTCTCGCCGGGAAAGCCGGCAATGAAGGTACTGCGAATCACGATCTCAGGGCACACCTCGCGCCAGCGCGCAATGCGTTCCAGGTTTTTTTCACCACTGGCCGGCCGCTTCATGCGGCGCAGCACGTCGGGGTGGCTGTGCTGGAAAGGCACATCCAGATAGGGCAGCACCTTGCCCGTAGCCATCAGCGGAATCACCTCGTCCACACTCGGGTAGGGGTAGACGTAGTGCAGCCGCACCCAGGCGCCATAAGGCTCGGCCATTTCGCCCAGCGTCTGCACCAGCTCCAGCATGCGGGTCTTGACCGGCTTGCCGTCCCAGAAACCAGTGCGGTACTTCACATCCACACCGTAGGCCGAGGTGTCCTGGCTGATGACCAGCAGCTCTTTTACGCCGCCTTCGAACAGCGCGCGCGCCTCATTCAGCACGTCGCCTATGGGCCGGCTCACCAGGTCGCCACGCATCGACGGAATGATGCAGAAAGTGCAGCGGTGGTTGCAGCCTTCGCTGATTTTCAGATAGGCGTAATGGCGCGGCGTGAGCTTGATGCCGGCAATACCAAAGGCGTTGGGCACCAGGTCGATGAAAGGGTCGTGCGGCTTGGGCAAATAGGTGTGCACCGCGTCCATCACCTCCTGGGTGGCGTGCGGACCGGTCACCGCCAGCACGCTGGGGTGCATCTGCTTGACCAGGTTGCCGCCGCCCTCGCCAGCCTTGGCGCCCAGGCAGCCGGTGACGATGACCTTGCCGTTGCCGGCCAGCGCTTCACCAATCGTGTCCAGGCTCTCGCGTACCGCGTCGTCAATAAAGCCGCAGGTGTTGACGATCACCAGGTCGGCGCCCTCAAAGGTCTTGGAGGTCTGGTAGCCCTCGGCGCTGAGCTGCGTGAGGATCAGTTCGGAATCGGTCAGTGCCTTGGGGCAACCCAGGCTGACAAAACCAACTCGGGGAATGGAGGTGCCGGGTGCGGCAGGGGCAAGTATTTCGCTCATTCCCCTATTGTCCGCCGATTCGGCGGACGGCAAAAACTCAGCGCTTGACGCCGAAAGCCCCCAGCATCTGCTCCGTCTGCTTCTGCATCTGCTCCTGCATTTGTACAAACACGCTCTTGGACTGCTCGACGTACTGGCCCAGCATGCCCTGCATCACCGGCGACTTCACGTTCATCACCTGGGTCCACATTTCGGGGGTCAGCACCTTGGACTGTTCGGCCAGCTTGGTCTGGATGTCCATCAGCGACTGCACGTTGTTCTCCAGGTACGACCCCATGAAGCCCTGCATGGTGTGGCCGTAGAAGCGGATGATGTTGGCCAGCACCGCCTCGGTGAACATTGGGGCGCCGCCAGCTTCTTCTTCCAGGATGATCTGCAGCAGGATGCTGCGGGTCAGGTCGTCGCCGCTTTTGGCGTCGCGCACCACGAAGGATTCGCTGGCCATTACCAGCCGCTTGACCTCGGCCAGCGTGATGTAGGACGAGGTGGCCGTGTCATACAGACGCCGGTTGGGGTACTTCTTGATGATGCGCTGCGCATCTTTGGCAGCATCGGCCTTTTTTTCTGCCACGACGGTCTCCGGGAAGGTTGCAGGCTGCATCTATTGCAGTGCAGCACATTTTAGGAGCGTCCGCCCCGGCCCCCCCAAGGATTACCCTGATTCGCCCTGCTCCAAAGCACCCGGCCCCTTCGACAGCGGGGCAGAGATAGGCCTCGTTATTCCCCCAATTCGACCTATCCAAAGCGGCCGGGAAAACGACACTAGGTTCTAAGTAGAAAGTATGGGTCACGCCTTGGATCGGGGGCGAGACATCGGCATGAGAAATTTATCCGGGGGTCACTTTGAACAGCATAAGCCATATGGGAATAGGCAAACGCCTGGCCGCCAGCTTCGGCATCACCATCGCATTGTTCGTAAGCGTGGGGGCCATGTCGCTGTACAGCCTGGCACGCCTCACCGACGCCGACCGCTGGAATGTGCATACCTACAAAGTGATCAGCGTGGCAGAGGAAATGCAGCTGGCACTCCTGAACATGCAGACCACCACCCGGGGCTACCTGCTGGCCGGCGAGGAACGCTACGTGACGCCGTGGACCGGAAGTGCCGACGGTTTCGAACAGGCATGGTCGCAAGCCAAGGAGCTGACTGTCGACAATCCCTCGCAACAACGCCGATTGGACGAGGCCCGGGAGAAGCAGATGGAATACAAGGCCATCTCGTCAAAACTGCTGGACCTGCGCCGGGAAGTCAATGCCGGTCGCAAGCCCTTGCCGACGCTCCTGAACGAATTCAAACTGGGCCACGGCGCCAACACCATCACCGGGGCGCAAAAGCTTCTTGCAGACTTTGAACGCGCCGAGCGCGACCTGCTGGCCAGCCGGAGCGCCGAATCCGAACGCGTGCGCGCCATGAGCAGCACCACCATTATCTATGGCTCGCTGGCAGCGCTGCTGCTGGCGCTGGCGCTGGGCTACCTGATCACCCGTTCCATCACACGGCCCATTCATGACCATCTGCTGGTCACCCTCAAACGCCTGGCAGCAGGCGAACTGAATGCCCGGGTCGGACTGCAACGTGGCGACGAGCTCGGCACAATTGCCGGTGCCATCGACACCATGTCGGGCAACCTGGAACTGGCTGCGCAGCGCGAGACGGCAGCGCGGGAAAAGGAACTCGCCGACACCCGGGCGCTGCGCGAACAGATCGACCGCCTGGTAGCGATGACCGAGCGCGCGGCCGATGGCAACCTGGCGCCATTTGCAGTGGCCACCGGCGACGAGGCCACCCAGAGAATGAGCGATGGCGTACAGCACATGGTGTCGGGACTGCGCGCGCTGGTAATCAACCTGCAGGGCTCCACCGTGCAAATCCGCTCGTCGCTGAACCAGCTCAGCGCCTCGGTCAAAGAAACGGAATCCATGGTCACCGAACAGGCCGCAACCGCCACCCAGGTTGCCGCCAGCACTACCGAGATTACCCAGACCGCGCGCGATCTGGCCAGCACCATGAAGCAGATCAGCCGCTCCAGCGAAGGCGCTGTGGGCGTGGCCGACGAAGGCCAGCACTCGCTGCGGCGGCTGGACGAAACGCTGTCCAACATCGTGGTGGCGTCCAACGCCATCGCCTCGCGGCTGGCAGTGGTGGGCGAGAAGGCCGGCACCATCAGCAGCGTCACTTCCACTATCACCAAGGTCGCCGACCAGACCAATCTGCTGTCGCTGAATGCTGCCATCGAGGCCGAAAAAGCCGGCGAGGCGGGCCAGGGTTTCAGTGTGATTGCCACCGAAATCCGCCGGCTGGCAGACCAGACTTCGGTCGCCGCCGGCGACATCGAGCAGATCATCAAGGAAATGCAGAATGCGGTCTCGGCCAGCGTCATGAGCATGGACAAGTTCAACGACGAGGTCCAGCGCAACGTGGGCGACGTCAAGACCATCAGCCAGGTGCTCAACCAGGTGATCGACCATGTGAAGACGGCGGCGCCGCAGTTTGAAACCCTGACACAGGGCATGCTGGCCCAGAGCGAAGGCGCATCGCAGATCAACCAGGCGATCCGCCAGTTCACCGAGTCCATCAAACTCAACACCCAGACCGCACGCAATACCGACCAGGCCACCACCGCGCTGTCGGTGGTCGCCGACCAGCTGCACGCCGGCATCCGCCGCTTCAAGGTCGATTGAGGCCGGGCAATGCGCGGCTTGATTTTCAGCATGGCCAACGGGCTCTACGCCCTGCGACTCGACCAGATCCAGCAGGTGTTGGCACTCGCCGTGCTGCGGCAGATACCGGGTACCGAAGCGTCGGTAGCCGGCATGCTCAACCTGCGCGGGCACAACCTGCCGGTGGTCGATCTGGCGCTGCTGTGCACCGGTACGAGCGAACCGATAGGGTTGCGCAGCCGCATTGTGGTGCTCGGCGGAGCCGACGGCCTGCCGGCACTCGGCCTGCTGGTATTTGCCACCGGCGAGGTGATGGAGACCGCAGCGCTGCCCGCGAGTTGCCCGGTAGATACCGGTACGCTGAAGTTTCTGGGTGGCATCAGCCTGCATGGCAACAAAAGCGTGCACTGGATTGATACCGACATCCTGCGCGACACCGCGCTCCGCCGCCTGCGCGGTAGCGATGAGGTCGCCCATGTTTGAGACCACCACAGGATCTGCCTACGCACAACTGCTGGAGCTGCTGCGGCTGCGTATCGGGCTGGACCCCAGCTCTGCCGGAACCGGCGCACTGCCCACCGTGCTGGAATCTATGGGCATGCAGGACGAGCAATCCCTGCAGGCTTTTGTGCAGGCCGCACGCTATAACCCAGCACTGCTCGACCCCATAACCGTGCGTATCGTCGTACACGAAACCTGGTTCTTCCGCGAACCCGCAGCATTTGCCGTTCTGGTGGACGCCGCGCACCGTTGCATTGCCGAGGGCCGGCGCTTTCGCGTGCTGAGTGCCCCCTGCTCCACCGGCGAAGAGGCCTACAGCATCGCTATTGCGCTGACCGACGCCGGCGTGGACATGCGCGAGGTCGATATCGTGGCGATTGACATCAGCCCGGCGGCCATCCTCCAGGCGCGGCGCGGCCGTTTCAGCGAAATTGCCTTTCGCGGCCTGACGCCCGAGTGGCGGGATACGCGTTTTATTGGGGAAGACCGCTTGTGGCGGCCGCGCAGCGGCGACGCGTACAGCATCCAGTTCGAGGTAGCCAACCTGCTGGCCCTGCCTGCATCCATTGACTCCGACCGATTCGATGCAGTCTTCTGCCGCAACCTGCTGATCTACCTGGATGATGCCGCGCGGCAGAAGGTGTGGGCGACCTTGCGCAAGCTGACCCGCGCCGAACAGGGCCTTATTTTTGTGGGCCACGCCGAAAGCACCGACGCTTTTGCCGGCGCGCTTGAACGGGTCCATGTGCCCATGAGCTTTGCGTTCTGGAACCGGGCCATCCGCAAAGTCCCGGCGGCACCGGCCTACGGCGCCACCCTCCGTAACCGGCCGTTGGCGCTGTCGCCGCGGCCATCGGTCGCGCACGCCGCTCCTGCCGCCATCGTGGCGCGAGTGGCTCCGCTGGCCGATCCGCTGGAGCCGGTGCGGCAGCTCGCTGACCGCGGCAGGCTGAGCGAGGCCATCGCCCTGTGCAACCAGTTGCTGGAACGTTTTCCCGCCTCGGCCGATGCGCACTGCTACCGCGGCGTGCTGGCCGTTGCATCGGGTGAGGCTGCTGCGGCAAAGCTGCATTTCGGCCGCGCGCTTTACCTCGACCCGCGGCACCAGCAGGCACTGCAGCACATGGCCCTCCTGGTGCAGTCCGACGCCGACGACAGTGCATCGCGGCGCTACCTTGAACGCCTGATGCGGCTGCGTCAGCCAGAGCCACCCGGGAGCCGGGCATGACGCAGCACCAGGGAATTGACCAAGCCTGGCAGCAGGAGTGGGCGGACCAATATGCCCAGCCCCTGCCCGCGCGCGAGGCGCGGGGCCAGACCATGCTGCTGCCGTTCATGCTGGGCCGCGAAACCTTTGCGGTGGCCACGCGCGATGTCAGCGCTGCCACCGAAGCCGGACAACCGGTGGCTTTGCCCGGACGCCGCGGACGGGTAGTCTGGGGCCTGCTGCATGTGGAAAGCCAGCTTGTCCTGGCCGCAGACCTGAAGCGGCTGCTCCAGCCCGCGCCCCTGAAAGCCGATGCGGAGATTCCTCGGGGCCGTTTTGCGCGGGTGCTCATCTTTGGCCACGGGCTGGAAACCTTTGCCGCTGCCGTCGACGACGTGCCCGGCTGCTTCCGGCTGGACCCTGCCAGTCTTTCGCCGATGCCAGTGACGGCGCCAGCGGCCACAGTGGCGCTGGCCCTGGGCCAACTTCGGCACGGGGGCGTACAGATGACGGTGCTTGATGGCGCCCGGCTGCACGCCGCACTGACCGATGATCTGCGGGGGGCGGCATGACGGTCGACCTCAGCAGCTTTTCGATGCTGGAGCTGTTCCGCATGGAAGCCGCCCAGCTCACCGGCGGCATGACCACTGCGCTGATCGACCTGGAAAACCACGCCGACCGGCCGGCGCAACTGGCGGAGCTGATGCGCTGCGCCCATTCGCTGAAAGGTGCTGCGCGGATTGTCGGTATCGACGCCCTGGTGGGGCTGGGCCATGCGATGGAAGACCGCCTCAGTGCCGCCCAGCGCCACAACCTACTGGCGGAGCAGCATGTGGATGCGCTGCTCAAGGGCGTGGACGTCTTTGCCAGCACCACAGCGCTGACCGATGCTGCATTCCCCGCCTGGCTCGAAGCGCAGAGCGCGCAGCTCGCAGAATTGATCAAGGCGCTCGACACCGATTTCCCTGCACCCCGGGCTGCGCCTGTTCCTGCGCAAGTCCCCGCCCTGGTAGCAGCCCCGACCTCCGCCGAAGCCCCCGCTCCTGCCGATACCCCGCGCGCCTCGACAGCGCAGCAACAGCGCAGCCTGCGGCTCGATGCGACCCAGCTCGAATCGCTGCTGAGCCTGGCCCGCGAATCGCTGCTGGTGAACCGGGCCCACCAGCGCCAGGCTGACCAGTTGCAGCGCCTGCACAGCAGCCAGCGGCAGGTCTCGCGTGCCGTGGAGCGCCTGCACGAAGCGCTGCAGTTGCGCCTGCCGGCCGAGCAATTGCTGGCCCTGGCCGACAGCGTGGGGCAAGCGCACCGCCGCAGCGCCAACGCGCTCGACGCCCATATCCACGACCATGCCCACCAGACCCGGCGCGGCCACCGTATCGCATCCCGCCTGCACCAATCCATCCACAGCACCCGCATGACGCGCTTCGGCCATGTCGAAGCCACGCTCAAGCGTCTGGCGCGCGATACCGGCCAGCTCCTGGGGAAAACCGTCACGCTGGAAATCCAGGGCGCCGATACCCGGGTCGACCGGGACGTGCTGGATCGCATCGAGGCACCGCTGATGCACATGGTCCGCAACGCCATGGACCACGGCCTGGAACACACGGCGCAGCGCGTGGCCGCCGGTAAGCCGGCCTGCGGGCGCCTGGTGGTCTCGGCCCGCCACTACCGCGGCCAGCTCGAAGTCAGCGTGGGCGACGACGGCGCGGGCGTCGATATTGCCGCGCTGCGCCAGCGCATCGTTGCGCAGGGCATGGCCACCGCAGCCATGCTGGCGGCCATGAGCGAGGCCGAGGTGCTGGATTTTCTTTTTCTGCCCCGCTTCACCACCCGCGACAAGGTCAGCGAAACCTCGGGCCGGGGCGTGGGGCTGGACGTGGTGCAGACCTGTGTGCAGGGGCTGCGCGGCCGGCTGCGGGTCAACAACCGCCCCGGCGCCGGACTGACCATCACCCTCGTCCTGCCGGTTTCGCTGTCGCTGGTACGCGCGCTGCTGCTGCAGGTGGGGGGCGAGATCTATGGCCTGCCGCTGTCGCAACTGGAGCGGGTGCTGCATGTGCCGGTCAGCAGCGCCCAGTGGATTGCCGGCCAGCCGGTAGCCCATGTCAATGGCCGCGACCTCAGCTGGGCACCGCTCGGCCCCATCCTCGGCGTTGCGCCGCCCCCGCCGGGCCCCCTGCTGACACTGGTGGAAATTGCCACAGCCGGCGGGCGTTTCGCGCTGGCGGTCGATGCATTGCTGGGCGAGCGCGATCTGGCGCTGCAGGCACTCGACGCGCGGCTGGTCAAGCCGGTTTTTGTAGCCGCCGCCGCCGTGCTCGATGACGGCCGGCCCCTGCTGATGCTGGATGTGGCAGATCTGGCCAGCGTGGTGGCCGAATCGGGCGCGGGGGCCAGCCAGACCGACAGCAGTGACTATGCACCCGCTTTGCCCGGCATGCCCCTGCCCAAGCGTGTGTTGGTAGTGGAAGACTCTTTCACCGTGCGCGAAGTCGAACGCAAGGTGCTGTCGGCCGGCGGCTATGTGGTCGACGTCACGGTCGACGGTGTGGAGGGCTGGAACGCGGTATGCACCCGCTCGTACGACCTGGTGGTGACCGACATCGACATGCCGCGCATGAACGGTCTGGAGCTGCTGCGCCGCATCCGCGCCAACGAAGCCACGCGGCACCTGCCGGTGATGATCGTGTCGTACAAGGACCGTGAGGAAGACCGGCTGGCCGGGCTGCAGGCCGGCGCCGACCGCTATTTCGTCAAGAGCGGATTTGAAGAAGCCGCACTGCTCGAAGCAGTAACCGACCTCATAGGCTGAGAATGCGCATCGCCATCGTCAACGGCAACCCACAGGCACTGGCTGCGCTGCAGGCTTTTGTGCTGGCCGAACCCGGCCTGAAGCTGGCCTGGACTGCCACTACCGGCGCAGCTGCATTGACACAGTGCCTCCAGCAGCGGCCCGAACTGCTGCTCATGGACCTGCTGCTGCCCGACGGCACCGGCGCCGATGCTATCCACCGCATCATGGCCGAAGCCCCCTGCCCCATCGTGGTCACTACTACCAGCGCGCAGGGCAATGCGCCGTACGAGGCGCTGGCCCGTGGCGCCATGGACGCGGTGGCGCTGCTCTACCCCGGCCCTGGCGAAATTCAGTGGAGCGCCATGCCCCTGGAGCCGCTGCGCCGCAAGCTGGCGCAGTTCCGGCGCATTCTGGGCACTGCGCCCGCACCGGCCCCCCCAGCCACCGCCATCCGTTCGCCGCGCCTGCTGGCGATTGGCGCATCGACCGGTGGCCCTGCAGTGATTGCGCGCCTGCTGGGCGCCCTGGCTGGCCCGCTGCCCATGCCTTGTGTCATCGTCCAGCATATCGATGCCGAATTTGCCGACGGCATGGTGCGCTGGCTCACCAGCGAAACCAAACAGTCCGTCACGCTGGCGCTGGCCGGCGTGCTGCCAGAACCGGGTGGCGTCTATCTGAGTGGAGGCGGTGGCCATTTGGTATTGGACAAGGCGGGCCGCTTTGCCTACCGGCAAGAGCCGCTGAAGTGCCCCTACCGGCCCAGCATTGACGAATTTTTTCTCTCGGCCTGCAGTCAGCCTTTGCCGGCATGGGCCCTGCTGCTCACCGGCATGGGCCGCGACGGTGCCCGTGGCCTGGCCAAGTTACGCAGCGCCGGCTGGACCACCATCGCGCAGGAGCCAGCCAGCTGCGCAGTCGCCGGCATGCCGCAGGCCGCCATTGACCTGGCCGCCGCTGAACTGGTGCTCGACCCTGCCCGCATGGCTTCCATGCTTTCGCAACTGACCGCGTGACACCCCATGTCTACCCCAACCGCTACTCCGATCGCTACCGAGACAACCGACCACGCCCGCGACTTTGTGCTCCTGGTGGACGACCAGCCCATGGTGGGAGAAGCCATCCGCCGCGTGGTGGCCGAGATGGAGGGCTTCAGCTACCACTATGTCATGGACCCCCAGCTGGCACTGGCCGCCATTGCCGACATCAAGCCCACGGTTATCCTGCTGGACCTCAACATGCCAGGCAAGGACGGCATCGCGCTGCTGCGCGAGATCCGCCAGACTCCGGGCCTGGGCGAGATACCGGTAGTGATGCTTTCCACCACCGACACCGCCGATGTGAAGGCGCGCGCCTTCGAAGGCGGCACCGACGACTACCTCATCAAGATTCCGGCGCGGGTGGAGCTGCAGGCCCGCTTGCGCTACCACTCGCGCGCCTACCAGATGCGTTTTCAGCGCGACGAAGCGCTTAACTCGCTGCGCGAAAGCCAGCGCCGGCTGCAGGAGCTGAACCTGCAACTGCTGCATCTGAGCCAGGTCGATGGCCTGACCGGCCTGTCCAACCGCCGGCACTATGACGAAATGCTGGCCGAAGAACTGCGCCGGGCCGAACGCAACAATATTGCGGTCACGCTGATGCTGCTCGACGTAGACCATTTCAAACGTTTTAACGACTTGTACGGCCACCAGCAAGGCGACACCTGCCTGCAGCGGGTTGCCGCAGCGCTGCGGGGCACCGTTAACCGGGGCGGTGAACTGGCGGCGCGCTATGGCGGCGAGGAGTTTGCGCTCATCCTGCCGCACGGCGGCGAAGACGCGGCACCCGTAGTGGCCGAAAGCGTGCTGAAGGCGGTGCGCGACATGGCGATTGCGCACAGCGACTCGGTGGCACCCTGGGTGACTACCAGCGTGGGCGTGGTGGTGAAACGCCCGCAAACCCGGATTACGCCGCTGGAAATGACCGCGCTGGCCGACCGCGCCCTGTACGCCGCCAAGCGGGCTGGGCGCGACCGTTTTGAGTTGGTCGTGGCCTGAAGCAAGCCCCAAAACAAAAACGGCATCCGAGGATGCCGTTGTGCTGTCTTCAAATGCTTCTTTTTGGTAGGCGCGATTGGACTCGAACCAACGACCCCCACCATGTCAAGGTGGTGCTCTAACCAGCTGAGCTACGCGCCTAAGGATGCATTCGAGCCTCGAATTATATATCACCCCTG
>JAZKCX010000051.1:0-17222 GCA_040387875.1 Pseudomonadota bacterium
TGCGGCTGGAAGACATGCGCGTTCCGGTGGCTTACCTCAAGACCTTCCAGGGCCCGGCCACCGGCATCGTGGTCGAGCGCGAACGGCTCGACAAGTTCGGCCGACCGCTGCTCGGCGCCACCACCAAACCCAAGCTGGGTTTGTCGGGTCGCAACTACGGCCGCGTGGTGTACGAAGGCCTGAAGGGCGGCCTGGACTTCATGAAGGACGACGAGAACATCAACTCGCAGCCTTTCATGCACTGGCGCGACCGTTTCCTGTACTGCATGGAGGCGGTCAACAAAGCCAGTGCCGCCACCGGCGAGGTCAAGGGCCATTACCTCAACGTCACCGCCGGCACGATGGAGGAGATGTACGCCCGCGCCGAGTTTGCCAAAAGCCTCGGCTCCGTCATCATCATGATCGACCTGGTGATCGGCTACACCGCCATCCAGAGCATGGCCGCCTGGGCGCGCAAGAACGACATGATCCTGCACCTGCACCGGGCCGGTAATTCCACCTACTCGCGCCAGAAGAACCACGGCATGAACTTCCGCGTCATCTGCAAGTGGATGCGCATGGCGGGTGTGGACCACATCCACGCCGGTACGGTGGTTGGCAAGCTCGAAGGCGACCCGCTGATGATCAAGGGCTTCTACGACACGCTGCGCGAAACCCACACGCCGCAAAGCCTGGAAACCGGCCTGTTCTTCGAGCAGGACTGGGCCAGCCTGAACAAGGTGATGCCGGTGGCTTCGGGCGGCATCCATGCCGGGCAGATGCACCAGCTGCTGACCTACCTCGGCGACGATGTGGTGCTGCAGTTCGGCGGCGGCACCATCGGCCACCCGCAGGGCATCCAGGCCGGTGCCACCGCCAACCGCGTGGCACTCGAAGCGATGGTCCTTGCCCGCAACGAAGGCCGTGACATCTGGAACGAAGGCCCGCAGATCCTGCGCGATGCCGGCAAGTGGTGCGCGCCGCTGAAGCAGGCGCTCGATGTCTGGGGCGACGTCTCCTTCAACTACGAATCCACCGACACCGCCGACTACGCGCCCACCGCCACTGCCAGCGCCTGAACCCAAGGAGAACACCACCATGATGACCAACACCAACCAGCGCCTGACCCAGGGCCAGTTTTCCTTTCTGCCCGATCTGACCGATGCGCAGATCACCGCCCAGCTCGACTACGCACTCAAAAAAGGCTGGGCTATCGGCATCGAGTACACCGACGACCCGCACCCGCGCAACACCTACTGGGAGATGTTCGGCAACCCGATGTTTGATTTGAAGGACGCCGCCGGCGCGCTGATGGAGATCAACCAGTGCCGCAAGACCTTCCCCAGCCACTACATCCGCGTCACCGCCTTCGACGCCACCCGCGGGGTGGAGTCGCCCACCATGTCCTACATCGTCAACCGGCCGGCGCGCGAACCCGGTTTTGGTCTGGTGCGCCAGGAGGTGGACGGCCGCAGCGTGCGCTACACCATCCACTCCTACGCCACCGACAAACCCGAGGCGGAGCGCTATTGAGCGTCGCAGAGCAGCAAGCCAACATCAAAAACCATAGCTGAATCACCAGGTTCCACGACGGCTTGACGCCATTTCGACCATGAAAACGCCTCTGTACGCCTCGCCCAACGCCCCACAGGCCCCTGCAGACGCAGCGGTTGGCACCGTGCCTCCTGTGGCCGCCCGCTCGGTGGCCGAGGTGCTGGCGGACTCGCAGGTGGAAGCGGTGTTGGCTGAGCTGGACAACGACCTGGTGGGGCTGGCGCCGGTGAAGGCCCGCATACGCGACATTGCTGCCCTGCTGGTGATTGACAAGCTGCGCATCAACCTCGGCCTGGTCAGTCAGTCGCCCAGCCTGCACATGTGCTTCACCGGCAACCCCGGCACCGGCAAGACCACGGTGGCCATGCGCATGGCGGAAATCCTGCACCGGCTGGGCTATGTGCGCAAAGGGCATCTGGTAGCGGTCACGCGCGACGACCTGGTGGGCCAGTACATCGGCCACACCGCGCCCAAAACCAAGGAAGTGCTGAAAAAAGCCATGGGCGGCGTACTTTTCATCGACGAGGCCTACTACCTCTACCGCCCTGAAAACGAACGCGACTACGGGCAGGAGGCCATCGAAATCCTGCTGCAGGTGATGGAGAACAACCGCGACGATCTCGTCGTGATCCTGGCCGGCTACAAGGACCGCATGGACACGTTCTTCCAGTCCAACCCCGGCATGAGTTCGCGCATTGCCCACCACCTGGATTTTCCCGACTATGCGGTGGGCGAGCTGCTGCACATTGCCGGCAAGATGCTGGCCGCGCAGAACTACCGTTTCGGCCCGGGCGCCCAAGACGCTTTCGAGACCTACCTCGGCCTGCGCCTGCGCCAGCCGCATTTTGCCAACGCCCGCAGTGTGCGCAACGCGCTGGACCGCGCCCGCCTGCGCCAGGCCAGCCGCCTGTTTGCCGACCGCGACCGCCAGCTCAGTGCCGACGACCTGACCACCATCGCGGCCAGCGACATTCTGGGCAGCCGGCTTTTCCAGACAGCCTGAGAACACCCCTATGCCCACTCCGCTGCTGGCCCTGGTTTTTGACGTTGACGGCACGCTGGCCGACACCGAAAGCGCCCACCGCGCTGCCTTCAACCAGGCCTTTGCCGAAGAGGGGCTGGACTGGCATTGGGACGAGCCGCTGTACACCCGGCTGCTGGAAGTCTCCGGTGGCAAGGAGCGCATTACCCACTACTGGCGCCAGGCCAACCCAAACATGAAGGCGCTGGACGCCAGCGCGCTGCGCGACACGGTGCAGCACATCCATGATCTGAAAACCGCCGCCTACGAGTCCATGGTGCAGGGCGGGGCCGTGCAGTTGCGCCCCGGCGTGCTGGACCTGATTACCTCGGCCTACGAGCAAGGCCTGCACCTGGCCATTGCCACCACCACCTCGCCGGTAAATATCGCCGCGCTGCTGCGGGTGGCGCTGGGCGCGCAGTGGAACCGCTACTTCAAGGTGATCGAGGACGCCTCCACCGCGCCGCACAAAAAGCCGCACCCGCAGGTTTATCTGCAGACCTTGCAGCGGCTCGCCTTGCCGGCCAGCGCCTGCCTGGCTTTTGAGGATTCGGCCAACGGCCTGATAGCCGCCCGCACTGCCGGCTTGCCCACTCTGGTCACGCCCAACGGCTTCACCGCCCACCACGATTTTTCCGGCGCGCTGCGGGTGCTGCCCAGCCTGCACGGGGTGGCCGTGACCGACCTGCGCGTCTGGCATGCCAGCGCCTGATGCACGGCCCCCTCCGGAGAACGCCATGGAACCCTTCGCCCACCCGATCACGCTCACACGCTACCTGATTGAGCAGCGCCGGCGTTTTCCGCAGGCCAGCGGCGACTTCAACGCGCTCATTCTGGATGTGGCGCTGGCCTGCAAGGCAATTGCCCGCACGGTGGCCTCGGGCGCGCTGGGTGGCGTGCTGGGTGCCCAGGGCACCACCAACGTCCAGGGCGAAACCCAGCAAAAACTCGACGTGGTGAGCAACGACTGCTTTTTGCGGATGAACGAATGGGGCGGCTATCTGGCCGGCATGGCCTCGGAAGAAATGGAAGAGCCGCACCAGATACCGGCGCAGCACGAGCGCGGCAAGTACCTGCTGGTGTTTGATCCGCTGGACGGCTCCAGCAACATCGACGTGAACGTTACCGTGGGCAGCATCTTCAGCGTGCTGCGCGCGCCGCAGGACGTGATTGACAGTGGGCGCGATGTGACCACCGACGACTTTCTGCAGCCGGGTTGTGTGCAGATGGCGGCTGGCTATGCGCTGTACGGCCCCACCACCATGCTGGTGCTCAGCGTGGGCAACGGGGTAGTGGCCTTCACGCTGGACCCCAACCTGGGCGTTTTCATGCTGACGCACCCGAGCATTGTGATACCCGAGGACACGCAGGAATTTGCCATCAACGTCTCCAACAGCCGCTTCTGGGAACCGCCAGTCAAGCGCTATGTCGACGAATGCCTGGCCGGAAAAACCGGCCCGCGCGGCAAGGACTTCAACATGCGCTGGATCGCCAGCATGGTGGCCGAGGCCCACCGCATTTTGATGCGTGGCGGCGTTTTCATGTACCCGCGCGACACCAAGGACCCCAGCAAGCCCGGGCGCCTGCGCCTGCTCTACGAGGCCAACCCGGTAGGGTTTTTGATCGAGCAGGCTGGTGGCCGCGCCAGCACCGGGCGGGTACCGGTGCTGGAAGTACAGCCCGACGCCTTGCACCAGCGCATCGGCCTGGTGTTTGGCTCCAAAAACGAGGTGGAACGCATCGAGCGCTACCACGCCGAGCCGGCCAAAAGCGATTTGGACAACCCGCTGTTTGCCGAGCGCGGTTTGTTCCGCGACTGGTCGCTATCGGATGTATAGCTAACAAAGTCCATTCCACGCCGGCTGCGGCAGTTTTTTATTCATAAATATGCCGCTGGAGGCCCTTTATGTCGGTACACCATCCCATCATCGCCATCACAGGCTCCTCTGGAGCGGGCACGACCTCGGTCACCCGCACCTTCGAGCAGATTTTCCGGCGCGAAAACCTGAGCGCGGCCATTATTGAGGGCGACAGCTTTCACCGCTACGACCGCGCCGAAATGAAGCGCCGGCAGGCCGAAGCCGAGCAGGCTGGCAACAAGAACTTCAGCCACTTTGGCCCCGAGAACAACTTGTTCCCGGAGCTCGCCGAGCTCTTCCGCAGCTACGGCGCCACCGGTACCGGCAAACGCCGAAAATACCTGCACGACAGCGAAGAGGCTGCGCCCTACCAGCAGGAGCCCGGTACCTTCACGCCCTGGGAAGACGTGCCGCAGGGGACTGATCTGCTGTTCTACGAAGGCCTGCACGGCGCGGTGGTTACACCCGAGGCCAACATTGCCCAGCACCCGGATTTGCTGATTGGCGTGGTGCCTGTCATCAACCTGGAGTGGATTCAAAAACTCTACCGCGACAAGTCGCGCCGCGGTTACAGCACCGAGGCGGTGACCGACACCATCCTGCGCCGCATGCCCGACTATGTGCACTACATCTGCCCGCAGTTCATGCACACCCATGTGAATTTCCAGCGGGTGCCCATGGTGGACACGTCCAATCCCTTTATCGCGCGCGACATTCCTTCGCCCGACGAAAGCATGGTGGTGATCCGTTTCGCCAATCCCAAGGGCATTGATTTCCAGTACCTGCTGTCGATGCTGCACGACAGCTTCATGTCCCGTGCCAACACCATTGTGGTGCCCGGCGGCAAGATGGAGTTGGCGATGCAGCTGATTTTCACCCCCTTCATCTGGCGGATGATGGAACGCAAAAAAAGGGCCGCATGATGTCTTCACGCCCCTTCGACCTCATCCTGTTTGATCTGGACGGCACGCTGGTCGACACCGCGCCGGAGATTTGCGACGCGGTCAACGACACCCTGGCCCACTACCAGCTGCCAGCCGCCTCGCTGGAGCAGGTGACGCGTTGGATAGGCCATGGCACGCGCGAGCTGCTGGTGCAGGCCATGGCGGCTGCGACGAACAGCACCGCGCAGGCCGTGCGCGCGTCGGCCCATTTTGGCGAAGTGGCGGCCGAATTTGACAAACACTACCAGCGGCATTGCGGCGCCCGCAGCCAGCTTTATCCCCATGTGCGCGAGGTGCTTCAGACCCTGCGGGCACAGGGCGTGCGGCTGGCGGTGGTCACCAACAAGGAGGGGCGTTATACCCAGACCGTGATTGACGCGCACACGCTGGGCCCCTTGTTCCACCGCATCATCAGCGGCGACAGCCTGCCCACCAAAAAGCCCGATCCGGCCGGGGTGGCAGCGTGTCTGGCGCAGTTCGGGGTGACTAAGGAGCGGGCACTGTTTGTGGGCGATTCGTCCATTGACGCAGCCACCGCCCGCAACGCTGGCCTGCCGGTCTGGCTGCTGCCTTATGGCTACAACATGGGCCAGCCGATAGCGGACTGCAAGCCGGACCGGGTGATTGCCGATTTCACCGCGCTGTTGCAGCCCTGAAGCCCCGGCAGGGCGCAGGGCGGCTGTCAGGATGGTGCGGGCTTTGTCCGATACCATCGGCACTTCCCAAGCCCACTGAATTTTCCAGGAGACCGTGTTGAAAGCCCTGCACATTCTTACCGCCGTTGCCGCCCTCGCCGCAGCCCCCGCATTTGCCAGCCAGGCCCTGGCCGAGAAAAACGCCTGCCTGTCCTGCCACGGTGTCGACAACAAAATTGTTGGTCCCGCCTTCAAGGACGTGGCCAAAAAATATGCGGGTCAGAAAGACGCGGTGGCCATGGTGACCGCCAGCATCAAGAACGGCGGCTCCGGCAAGTGGGGCCCGATTCCCATGCCCGCGTCCGAAGGCCTGAGCGATGCCGATGCCAAGGCGCTGGCCACCTGGGTGCTGGGCACCGCCAAGTAAACCGGCTGGCGCAGCGCGTCAGTCGATATCGACCATGTGGAAGCCGGGTTCGCCCGTCTTCCGGTCGGCAAAATAGCGCTCCAGAGTGACCTTCACGGTTTTGAAGGCAATCTCGTCCCAGGGGATGTCGGCTTCGCTGAACATCCGCGCCTCGATGGTTTCGTGGCCGGGATCAAACTCCAGATCCAGCAGGCGCGCCTGGTAGAACATGTGCACCTGGCCCACGCGCACCACGTTCATCAATGAAAAAAGCGGCCCCATTGCAATGTGGGCGCCGGATTCTTCGTCGGTCTCGCGGGCAGCGCCGGCAGCGGTGGTTTCGCCCAGCTCCATAAAGCCTGCAGGCAGCGTCCACTTGCCCCAGCGCGGCTCGATATTGCGTTTGCACAGCAACACCTGCTCGTCGCCCGGCGGCCCCCAGACCGGCAAGGTGCCCACCACCACCAGCGGGTTTTCGTAGTGCACGGTGTTGCAGGCAGGGCAGACCGCGCGTTGTTTGGTGTCGCCGTCGTCCGGCAGGCGGTAGACCACCGCGGTGCCGCAGCCGCGGCAGTGAAGAATCGGGCTTCTCAGCATGGCCGCAGTGTAGCGGCTTGCTGAGTCACAAGACCCGTGTTACGCCCGGCGCGGGTGGCGTCAGGGCTTGCGCACCACCAGTTCGCCCAGCGCCTTGTGGGCACCGGTCTGGTCGTTGTGAAAGTGCACCGCAAACCGGCCGCTGCGGCCCAGCTTGATTTCCACCGACGCCGGCACGCCGGGCTGCACTTCCAGTGCAGTGGGGTAGCCGTGCAGCATCACCTCGCCGGCATCGGGCGACAAAACAACCAGTTTGATGATTTCGCCCTGGCGCGCCGTCAGTGCGGCGGCTGGGGCCGCAGCACCTACGTTGACCAGGTATTCCTGCATCACCACCACAGGCGCGGCCGATGCTGCAGCCGAAGCCGGGAGTGCGCCGATAGCAGCCGCCGGCTCGGCAGTGGGCGCGGGCGGTGGGAGCGTCGGCGCGGGCCGCAGCACAAAGTACAACCCCGCCATGCCCAGCACGGCAGCGGCCAACAACAGGGTACGCCAGACAGCCATTTCTTCTTTTCCCTTACAAACCAATGCGGCTGGGATTGACTGGCTGCGCCAGCACCCAGAGCCCGAAAGACGTCATGCCCACCATCAGCAGCAGCAGCGGCAACTGGCCCGCAATACGCCGCAGCGGTGACACGGCCAGTTCGCGTGCCTGAAAGTGGCAGGCCGCCACGCTGATCACGTGGCCTATCAATATCAACGCCACCTGGGTATGCCAGACCACGCCGGGGCTGGGTGTCCAGGGTGGGCCGGCGCGCCGCACCGCCGTGCCCCAGCCCATCGGGTCCAGACTCAGCGTCCAGATCTGCGGCGCCTGCGTCAGCAGCAGCGTGAAGTAGTGCGAGGCATGGTAGGCCACCACAATCGGGATCAGGGTGGGGGCGAGTTGCCGCATGGCGGTAGCCAGCGGCATGGTGTTGCCGTCCACCAGCCGGCCCATGGCCAGAAACACCATACACACGCCCAGGTACAAAAGCGGCGAAGCCAGCAGCACCAACAGATTGAGCGCCAACTGCAGCCTGGCCAGCAGGGAATACGACTGCACCATGTTGTCTGCCATCTCCGGCAGCAAGGTGGGTACCAGGGTTTCCCAATACAGCCCATTCCAGGTGACTGTGTCTTTCAGCCCATCAAAGGCGGTGGACGACAGCATGAAAAGAATGAAAACCACCAAGCCCATATCGGCAGCCGGCCGCATCAGGCCCGCAGTGGGCGAGCGCAACACCAGTCGCGGGCGGCCATTGTTATCACGGCGCCAGAAACCCAGTGCCATCCGCGCCACCTGTCGGAACAGCAGGCTGAAAAACTCCGCCCGCTGCAGCCAGCGCCGGGTGCCAAACAGCGCCGCACCCACCAGGGTGAGCAGGGTGTAGCCCAGCAGCGCGAATGCCAGCGAGCGGGGCGTGCCGGCACCAAACAGCTCCAGCACAATAAAACCCATGTACAGCGTCACCGCCGGGAAATAACCCAGCCAGCGCGGCCAGGCCAGTCGGGGTTTGCCTACGCCAACACGCCGTACCCAGCCCAGCAAGGTAGCCCAGGGATTGAGCGGCCGGTACAGGTTGCCCAGCAGCGCCGAGGCATAAAACAGGCCGAGCACAAACACGATCCAGAACGCGGTCATACTCCAGTTACGGTAGGGGTTGGGTGTGCCAACCAGCCCGGTGGCGATTGCCATGGCGAGTGCCAACACGCCCAGCGCCTGCCAAGCCCTGCTGCTCCAGGCCGGGGGCGCGGGCAGCAGGTACTGAAAGCGGGGAGTTTGTGTGCGCGGGCCGGGCCGCCACAGCGCAAACACCACAAAGCTCAGCACCAGTGCCGCGCTGGCGCCGTAGATGTAGAGCCACAGCGGAATTGGCAGGTTGTAGGTGCGGCCAAAAGAATGCGCGTGGCTGGGTCCCGGCAACAGCAGTGCCATGCCGGTGGCGGCGTACCAGATGCGGGGCCATTGACGTGGCATGGGCAGCAGCGTTTTCTCCAGGGCCGGGAAACGCTTATTTTGCAGCCAGCGGCCCGGTGTACTTCACCACGTCCATGGTGCCGCTGGTGACGTCCATCACGTACATCACGCGGTCAGAGATCCAGCGTACATCCACCGTGGTGGCCAAACCGGTAGCGCCCTTGGCGACAAAGTAGCCGAGCTGCTCCATCTTGCCGTTGGGCTGCACCTGCAAAAGCCGCATGCCGTGCGAGAAGGCGGCCATGGCCAGCAGGCCACCGTCGTTGAACTGGGGGTGTGGATCGAACCAGTGCACCGAGCAGCCCTGGATGCCCGCTTCGACCGCCGAGGGGTTGCCGTTGCTGTCGATCAGCGCCGGGCCGCCGTTGATGCCGGTGTCGGCATTGCCACGGACCAGCGTGTAGCGCGACTGCACCGTGAAGGTTTGTTTCTGTTGCCAGCCGGTGGTGTCGTACAGGTACAGCGAACGGCCGTCATTGGGGTGGATGTCGCAGATGCCTACATAGGCGCCTTCCGACAGGCCCATGAAAAACTTGTCGGCACCTTGCCGTGGCCACCAGTTGTTGTGGCCAATGCGGCCGGTTTGCTCCGGGCCAGGCCGTCCCAGAGGGTTTTCGGATGCGGTACGGGGCAGCTCGAACAGCTTCTTCGGGTTGGCCGGGTCGGTGGTGTCGAGCACCACGGCGGGGTCGCTGGCAGTCACTACCAGTCCGGGTCGCACTTCGGTAATGTCGTGCGGACTGACCACACCCACGATGTCCGTCCATTTTTTCGGCAGCAGCACCGGCTTGGCCGGATTGCGCAAATCCACAATCGCGCCAGTGGTAGAGCCGTAGCTGTACTGGCAGTCGTTCAGGCAGGTGTGGGTGTGCGCCTGCGCGCCGGGAATCTGCGCCATGACTTTCATGGCCGTGGGGTTGGACGTGTCCACCACAATCGCGTCCTGGTAGGTGGTGCGCGACAGCACGGCCACCTTGCCATTCACTGCGGGATCTTCGTTCTCTACCGCCGAGATCACCGCAGTGGCGGCGGCGCCGTCCAGAAACAGCTTGCCCAGCAGCTTGGGGTTTTCCGGATTTTTCACGTCGAAGGCGTAAAAGCCGGTGGTCCAGTTGGTCACATAAAAGGTGTCGCCCACCTTGCGGCCGCCAATGGTCAGGCCCGGAATCGGGAAACGGCCCAGCCACTGCATGTTGCACGACGACCAGCCGCCGTTGGTGACCACCTGCTTGGGCGAACACGACAGGGGTGTGGTGTCGGCCGAGGTGGTGGTGATCGGTGGTGGCACCACCGCAGGCGACGGGCTGGCGCTGGCCGGCAATTGCGGCAGTGCTGGCAGCTCTCCCACATTGGCATTGACCCGCCCCGACACCGTGCCCTGAGGTGTTCTGACATTGATGGCAGCGGACAAAGGTGAGAGCTTTTCCGTGGGTGCAGGGGCCGCCGCAGTGTCTGAAGCCGTCGTCTGTCCGCCGCCGCAGCCCACCAGTGCTGCGGCAAGTGCTGCACCGGCCAGCGTTCTGAGCACATGCATGGCATCGGCGCGCGCTGCGGTAGAGGCTTGGGCGGTCATGGTGTCTCCAGAATTTTGTTGTTGTTCGCGCCGTCACCGGGTGAGAACCTTTTCAGTATAGGAACAAGCCCCACGCTGGAAAAATGCCAAATGCAGATGCTGCAATCGTTTTTTCATATGTGTGCATTTATTCGGTATTTGCGGCTGCAGACCGTGCGTTTTTCACATTTTCTCGGGCCGGTTGCGGGGGGCCAACCACAGCGATAGTCAGGCATCTGGCTGGCAGATGGCGACATCTGAATTCAGTGCTTTTTCCGCTGCGCTACCGGCTGTATTCTGCAAATTCAGCAGCCCTTCGCAACACGCCATGCACAGGCTTTCATCAGCGGTTGAACTACTTCGAGACACGCCATGCAAACCAGCGCAGTACCCATGCCCAGCTTTGATGCCTTCCCTGTCGCCCTGCACGCGCAGTTGCAGGAGCGTTTCGGCAAGCGGTTTTCTACGGCGCGCAGTGTGTGTGAACACCATGGCAGCGACATCTCCGCGCTCGACCCCATGCCGCCGCAGGCCGTCGTGTTTGCCGAAAGTACGGATGACCTGGTGTTCATCTCGCAGGCCTGCCATGCGCACAACGTGCCCATCATTCCCTTTGGCAGCGGTACTTCGCTGGAAGGCTGGTTGCATGCAGTGCAGGGCGGCCTGTGTGTGGATGTCTCGGCCATGAACAAGCTGGTGGAAGTGAATGTGGACGACATGGACGCCACCGTGCAACCCGGCATGACACGCAAGCAGCTCAACGCAGCCCTGCATGGTACCGGCCTGTTTTTTCCGATTGACCCCGGCGCCGATGCGTCGATTGGCGGCATGGCGGCCACCCGTGCTTCGGGGACCAATGCGGTGCGCTACGGCACCATGCGCGAGAACGTGATGGGCATGACGGCGATCCTGGCCGACGGCACGGTGGTCAAGACCGGTGGCCGGGCGCGCAAGTCGTCGTCGGGCTACGACCTCACGCACCTGCTGGTCGGCTCCGGCGGTACGCTGGCCACCATTGCCGAAGTCACAGTGAAGCTGCATCCGGTGCCCGAAGCCATCTCGGCCGCGGTCTGCAACTTTCCGAGTGTGGACGCCGCTGTGCGTACCGTAATGCAGACCATCCAGCTGGGTGTGCCGATTGCCCGCATCGAGTTGATCGATGCGCTTACCGTGCGCGCCATCAATGCCTACAGCAAAACCACGCTGCGCGAAGCGCCAGCGCTGTTTTTTGAATTCCACGGCTCACCGGCGGGTGTGAAAGAGCAGGTCGAGACAGTGCAGATGGTGGCCGACGAACATGGCGCCCTGGATTTTGAATGGGCCGAACGGCCTGAAGACCGCAGCCGCCTGTGGCAGGCCCGCCACGAGGCCTACTTTGCCGCTGTGGCGCTGCGCACCGGCTGCCGGTCGCTGACCACCGACGCGGTAGTGCCCATCTCGCGCCTGGCCGAATGTATTGAAGCCACCGCGCGCGATGTCGAAGCCGCAGGCCTGATGGCGCCCATCTTCGGCCACGTGGGCGACGGCAATTTCCACGCCCTGATTCTGGTGGACCCCCACAACGCCGAAGAAGTTGCGAAGGCCGAGACGCTGGCGCACCGCCTGGGTGAGCGCTCCATTGCGATGGGCGGAACCTGCACCGGCGAGCACGGCGTGGGCCTGACCAAACAGGACCTGATGCTGGAAGAACATGGCCAGCCCGCGGTGGACATGATGCGCGCCATCAAGGCCGCCATCGACCCCAAGGGCCTGATGAATCCCGGCAAGATTTTCCCGCTGCACAAGAAAATCCGGTCCACGCCAACCCTGGTCTGGCCAAGGGAAGAAACTGAGACGGGCCGCACCACATTGGGGTAACAATCGCGGGGTTGGGGCCAAAGCAGCGGGGCAAATCCGCTTTCCTGCCTGCCCGTCCCGACGGTATGTTGTCCACCGGAGAAGCATGTGGAGCTAAGGCAGTTCAGGTACTTTCTGTCCATCGTGGACTGCGGCAGCCTGTCGCGCGCGTCGCAACAGCTTTTCATTGCGCAGTCGGCGCTGAGCAAGCAGATCGCCGATCTGGAAGACGAACTCGGCGTGCAACTGCTGCATCGCAACCGCAGCGGCGTAGTGCCCACCGAAGCCGGCAAAACCTTTTACGACCACGCCCAGAGCGTGCTGCGCCTGGTCAATGGCACCAAGGCTGCGGTGCAGGCCGCCGCCGAAGCCGTCAGCGGCTCCATCGTGGTGGCCTTGCCGCAGAGTATGGCCGCCATGCTGGCCATGCCGCTGATGCGCGCTGCCAAGGCCCGCTACCCGCAAGTCATCCTGCACCTGAACGAAGAGCTGACCGGCAACATGGTCGAGCAGATGATTCGTGGCCAGGTCGACGTGGCCATGTTCACCGACGCGCCGCTGCCCGACGAATTTGAATTCACGCCCGTGCTGGAAGAAGATTTTTATCTGTTGCATGCAGCAGATGACGAACAGGCGCCGCCGCTTGGCGATGTAACGATTGAGGTTGCGCTGGCGCGACCGCTGGTCTACCCCAGCCACGCCCACAGCCACAGCACCCGCGCCATTGTGGAAAACGCGGTACAGGCCGGCGGGCTGTCAATGATCAGCATGGCGGCCGAGGTCAACTCGGTGCACGCCCTCATTAGCGTAGTCGAGGCGGGCATTGGCCCCACCATCATGCCGCTGGGCGTTGCGCTGCGCGAAATTGAAGACGGCCGGCTGGTGGCGCACCGTATTCTGTGCAAAGGCATGTCGCGCACCATCGGCGTGTGTGTGTCGTCGCACGTGCCGCTGACCAACACCAAAAAAGCCTTGTCCAGTCTGCTGCTGGAGGTCTCGCGCGAGCTGTGCACTTCGGGAAAATGGCCAGGGACCACCCTGGTTTCCTGACTGGGTTCCCGTTTGCGGTCCGTACCGGCGCGAGGAATGCGGGCGAAACCGTCTTCAACGAAAAACTACTGCCCTCGGATGGAATAGCTACCGGGGTGGCTGGCTGGGGCCTTCTGGCGACGCCCTGGTTCGCGTCCATTCCGGTGGCATGACGAGATGCTTCAGCCGTTGCCCCAGCGGCCCCGGCTTGGCCACGTCTTTCCACATGTCAATGAATTCGTGGAAGTTCAGCGTCAGCAGGTTGTAGCCGGCGGGCTGGCGCACGGCGATGCCGTAGTCGACTTTCTCCACCTCTTCTGCGTAGGTGCCGAACCAGCGGTCGAAAACGATCAGCACGCCACCGTAGTTTTTGTCGATGTACTGCGGGTTGCGGCCATGGTGCACGCGGTGGGCCGATGGCGTGTCAAAGATGTATTCAATCACCGGATGCAGCTTTCCAACACTTTCGGTGTGGATGAAAAACTGGTAAGCCAGATTGCAGGCGTACAGCGCAAACACCACCGTCGGCGGTACGCCCAGCAGCACCATGGGCATAAAAAACAGCCACCAGCCGGTGATGGAGTACAGCAGGCTTTGCCGCATGGCGGTGGTCATGTTCATGTGTTCGCCGCTGTGGTGCACCACATGCGCGCTCCAGAACCAGCGTACGCGGTGGCTGGTGCGGTGGAACCAGTAGTAGCAGAACTCCTGGGCAACAAAAAGCGGCACCAGCGTCCAGGCGTTCACCGGAATATCAAACAGCCGGTGCTGATAGAACCAGCCCACGGCAGCCGCTGTGACCAACAAGTAGGCCACTAGCTCAAACACCTGGTAAGCACCGCCGAGGTTAATGTTGGCCAGAATGTCCTTCCAGTGGAACTGCGCGCGCTGGCCACGACCGCGCATCACCTGCCACTCCATGGCAAGGCCGACCAGGAAGAGGGGCGTCATGCCGATCAGGATGACCTGTTTCCAGTCAACGTCGGGCGAGTTCAGGTAGGTGGTCAGCCACTGCATTACGGTGTCGAGCAAGGAGCCCTCCGGCGAATCCGAAAACGAAAAAAAAGCCCATGGGGTCATGGGCTTTTGTGATTTGCTGGCGGAGAAGGCGGGATTCGAACCCGCGGAGGGAATTACCCCTCACACGCTTTCCAGGCGTGCGACTTAAACCACTCATCCACCTCTCCGCAGCCTCCGATTATATCAGTGGGACGATGTGCGCTGGGGCAGGGCGTGGCGCTGCAGGTCCTGCAGGGTAACGAATTCCAGCGCACGGGCATGGGTGCATTCCAGCACCACGGGAGGCGCCACGCCGGCCTGCAGCGCTTCCTGCCAGCGATTGGCGCACAGGCACCAGCGGTCGCCGGCTTTCAGGCCAGGAAAACGCCACTGCGGCTGGGGCGTGATGAGGTCGTTGCCACGCTCCAGCGAAAACTGCAGAAACGCCTCGGTCACGCGGGCGCAGACTACATGGGTGCCGTGGTCGGTGGCGTCGGTGCTGCAGCAGCCGTCGCGGAAATAACCGGTGAGGGGGTCGTAGGAGCAGGGCACCAGCGCGGTACCCAGAACATTGGTTTGCACGGTCAGTTGCCTTTGGTGGTGGCAGGGCCCTTGATCATGGCCATGGCCGACATGATGAGACCAGAGACCTGCGTCATGTCGCTGGGCACAATCAGCGTGGTGTTGGCGTCGGTCGCCACCTTGCTGTAGGCGTCGACCGCGCGCTCGGCGACCTTGAGCTGTACCGCCTGCTCGCCACCGGGCTGGCGGATGGCTGCAGCAATACGCTCGATGGCCATGGCAGTGGCGTCGGCCACCGCAGTGATGGACGCCGCTTCGCCCTGGGCGTTGTTGATGGCGGCCTGCTTTTCGCCTTCGGAGCGGGCAATAAAAGCCTCGCGTTCGCCGGTGGCAATGTTGATCTGTTCCTGGCGCCGGCCTTCCGAGGCCGCAATCAGCGCACGCTTCTCGCGCTCGGCGGTGATCTGCTGCTGCATGGCGTGCAGAATTTCCTTGGGGGGCGTCAGGTCCTTGATTTCGTAGCGCAGCACCTTCACGCCCCAGTTCAGCGCGGCCTCGTCAATGGCCGCCACCACCTGCGAGTTGATGATGGCGCGTTCCTCGAAGGTCTTGTCCAGTTCCAGCTTGCCGATCACCGAGCGCAGCGAGGTTTGCGCGAGCTGCGAGATGGCAGCGATGTAGTTGGACGAGCCGTAGCTGGCCCGCATGGCGTCGGTCACCTGAAAGTACAGGATGCCGTCTACCTGCAGTTGCGTGTTGTCGCGCGTGATACAGACCTGGCTGGGCACATCGAGCGGGATTTCCTTCAGGCTGTGTTTGTAGGCCACCCGGTCCACAAAGGGCACCAGGATGTTCAGGCCCGGCGTGAGCGTGCCGTGGTACTTGCCCAGCCGCTCAATCACCCAGGCATGCTGCTGCGGCACGATGCGAATGGCCCGCGCCACAAAAATCAGGGCAACCACAACCAGGGTGAGCGCAATGTAGGAGTACATGGAAAAGTCCTTTATATTTTTTCGAGCACGAAGCGGTTACCCACCACTTCTTTGACGCGGTGCGCGCCAGGTTGGAGCGCCAGACCCGGTGCGGGAATGGCCGTCCAGAGGGCACCGCGGTAGGCTACCGTGGCGGTGCCGTCTGCATTCCAGGTGTCTACCTGCACCGTCGCGCCAATGTCCTGCTGCACGTCGCTGTTGCTGGATGCCGGCTGGCGGCCGGGCTCACGTCCGCGCTGGAGATGCCACACCACCACGGTGCCCGCGCCCAGCACGGCGGCCACCACCAGCTGGACGGACAACCCGAAGCCCATGTGCGCTGCAATGGCCCCGGCAGCCAGGCCGATGGCCAGCATCAGCAAATAAAAGGTGCCGGTGACCAGCTCCACGGCAACCGCGCCGCCGGCCAACAGCCACCAGATGGTTGATTCAGTCACGAAAGCCCTTGGTTGTCTTGCATGCACCACATTTTGGGTCAAAAGCACGGTGCCGCAAAATAAGGGTCACTTTAATTCCTTACACTTCGCGGCTGGCCAGCACATTTGGCCGAATCCGCGCTTTGCGCGCACCGAGGTTTGCATGAAATTTCGCTTCCCCATCGTCATCATTGACGAAGACTTCCGCTCTGAAAACACATCGGGCCTGGGTATCCGCGCGCTGGCGCAGGCCATCGAGAGCGAGGGCCTGGAGGTGCTGGGCGTGACCAGCTATGGCGACCTGAGCCAGTTTGCACAGCAGCAAAGCCGCGCAAGCGCCTTCATTCTGTCGATTGACGACGAAGAGTTCTCGCCCGGGCCCGACCTGGACCCCGCGGTGCTGAACCTGCGCCACTTCATTGAGGAAGTGCGGCGCAAAAACCTGGATGTGCCGATTTATGTGTATGGCGAGACCAAGACTTCGCGCCATATTCCCAACGACATCCTGCGCGAGCTGCATGGCTTCATTCACATGTTTGAAGACACGCCGGAGTTTGTGGCGCGCCACATCATCCGCGAGGCCAAAAGCTACCTGGAAGGCGTGCAGCCGCCGTTCTTCAAGGCGCTGCTGGATTACGCCGAAGACGGCTCCTACTCATGGCACTGCCCCGGCCATTCGGGCGGCGTGGCGTTTCTGAAAAGCCCGGTGGGCCAGATGTTTCACCAGTTTTTTGGCGAAAACATGCTGCGCGCCGACGTCTGCAATGCGGTGGAAGAACTGGGCCAGCTGCTCGACCACGACGGCCCGGTGGGTGCGTCGGAGCGCAACGCCGCGCGCATTTTCAATGCCGACCACTGCTTCTTTGTGACCAACGGCACCAGCACCAGCAACAAGATGGTCTGGCACCACACGGTGGCGCC
>JAZKCX010000052.1:0-4109 GCA_040387875.1 Pseudomonadota bacterium
TTTGGCGGCAAACTCAAGGGCATGCCGCCCAAGCTGGTGAGCGACGACGGCAAACACATCGTGATCCGCCCGCTGGCCTATGTGGCCGAAAAAGACCTCACCCGCTGGGCCGAACACAAGGCCTTCCCCATCATTCCCTGCACGCTCTGCGGCAGCCAGGAAAACCTGCAGCGCAAGCAGGTCGGGCTGATGCTGCGCGAGTGGGAAAAAAAGCACCCCGGCCGCATTGAAAGCATGTTCACCGCGTTACAAAACGTGGTGCCCTCGCACCTGATGGACCGCAGCCAGTACGGCTTTACATCCCTGACCGCAACGGGGCTTCCCAACCCCGAAGGTGACACGGCGTTTGACAGGGACGATGATCTGCTGACGGCCCGCGCTGGCGTGTTGCCCGCGCTGCAGTCGATTGCCATTCATGTGGAGCCCACGCCATGAATCTGCCCCTCTTCCGTAGCCTGGCCTGCCTGTCCCTTGTGGCCGTGTTGTCAGCCTGCGCGTCGGTACGGGTGGACAGCGAAGTCAGCGCGTTTTCCAAGCTGCCGCCAGCGCCTGCGCTGGCCGGCGGTTACCGGTTTGAGCAACTGCCTTCGCAGCAGGCCAACCCGCAGCGTCAGGCGCAGATTGAAGCGCTGGCCCAGCCGGTGCTGCAGCGCGCCGGGCTGGCCCGCAACGACCAGGCCGCGCGCTACAGCGTGCAGCTGGGCATACAGACCCAGCGCGGCGCCCGCAGCGGCTGGGATGACGATTTCTGGTGGCATGCCCGCTACGGCTGGGGGCCGTACTGGCGCTCCGGGTTCGGCTGGCCACACCATGGCACGGCTTATCCGCTGGGTTATCCGTCGTCACCGCAGTACCGGCACGAAGTCACCGTGCTGCTGCGCGACCTGAACACGCAGCAAATCGTTTTTGAAAGCCGCGCGGTACACGAAGGCCTGTGGGCCAGCGCCGAAAAGCTGCTGCCGGCGCTGGTAGAAGCCGCGCTGCGCGACTTTCCGAATCCACCGGCCGGTGTGCGCCGGGTCGAGGTGGAACTGCCCCGACAGTAAGCCGCTGGCCGTGCGGCAAAATCACGGCATGCAATCCCTCCGACTGATCGTGGTCCGCCATGGCGAAACCGACTGGAACGCCGTGGCCCGCATTCAGGGCCAGATCGACATTGGCCTGAACGACAAAGGCCGCTGGCAGGCCGGCCGGCTGGCCCAGGCGCTGGCCGACGAGCCGGTGGACGCGATCTACAGCAGCGACCTGGCCCGCGCCCACCAGACGGCGGATGCCGTAGCCCGCGTTACCGGCGTGGCCATCACCCCCACTCCGGGTCTGCGCGAGCGGGTGTTTGGCAACTTTGAGGGAAAAACCTTTGCCGAGATCGATGCGCTCTGGCCCGAGCAGGCCCAGGCCTGGCGCAAACGGGTGCCCGACTTTGCGCCCGAGGGCGGCGAGTCGCTGCTGCAGTTCCAGCGCCGGGTACTGGGCGTGGTGCAGACGCTGGTTACGCGCCATGCCGAGGGCCAGATTCTGCTGGTAGCCCACGGCGGCGTGATGGACCTGCTTTACCGCGCCGCCACCGGCCAGGAACTGCAGGCGCCGCGCACCTGGCTTTTGGGCAATGCCGCCATCAACCGGCTGCTGCACACCCCCAGCGGCCTGACGCTGGTGGGCTGGGCCGATACCCAGCATCTGGACGATGCGGCGCTCGACGAAGCGGCTGCCTGATACGGTTGATTGCTATATTTTAAATAGCTAAAAACCAAGAAAACACGCCGACTGGCGGTCAATTTGATTGCGGAAACAGCCCATTGGAGGCTTTCGGCGTACTGGCCGGTTTTTTCGGCGCCCGGGCCTGAATGCGCTGGGTCACCACCTTGAACTGCGCCGACAGCTCGGCCAGCCGCTGCCGCAGCGCTTCCTGGTCCGACGCGCCGCGGGCCTTGCGCACTTCCAGCTCCATCATTTCCGTCAGCAGCCGATTGGCCAGCAGTGCATCGGCCAGCGCTGCGCTGCGGGGGTTGTTGGCCGGCAGCTCCAGCGTGGCCAGCGCCGCGCCCGCCTGGCGGTAGGCCGGGATATGCCGCGCCGCCATCGCGTCGATCATTTGGGTGTTGCTGATCTTGCCGTCTTTCAAAGCCCGTGCGTCCTGCTGCAGCGCTTTTTCTGCGGCCTGCACCTGCGGTAAAACCCGGCCGAGTTTTTCGACCAGCGCAAAACCTTCGCGGTGGTTGATGGGTGGCGGCGGCGTGGTCAGTACCAGCGCCAGCACCACAAACCCCACGCCCGCCGCCGCCAGGCCCTGGCGCGCATGGCGCTGCAGCGGGTTGCTGGCGTCCAGCGTGCCGCGCAGCAGCCAGGCCATGGCCACACCGGCCATCAGCCCGCCGCCGTGGGCCGCGTTGTCTATGCCCTGCTGCGCAAAACCCTGGGCCAGCATGTAGGCAATAAAGATGCCCTGGGTAACCACCAGACTTTTCAAACTCGAGCCGGGCAGCAGCCGGCGCCGGCGCTGCACCACCACCAACAGCGCACCCAGCACCCCAAACACCGCGCCCGAGGCGCCGACCGACACCGCTTGCTGCGCAGAAAAATGCAGGCTGAGTGCGCTGCCGGCCAGCGCCGCACCCAGATAAATCAGCAGAAACTGTGTATTGCCATACCAGCGGCACACCTGGCGCCCGGCCTCCCACAGCGCAAACAGATTGAGCGCAATATGCACCGCACCCGCATGCAGAAAAGTGGCTGTGAGCAGCCGCCAGTATTGGCCATCGAGTACTACGGCCGAGGCCGAATTGGCACCCCAGGCAAACAGCCGGGCTGACTCGGGTTTGAGCGGCGACAGGCCGGCCGCCACGCCCGCGAGCCAGACCAGCGCATTGAGCGCCACCACCGCATACAGCGCCCAAGGCAGCGGGGTGTGGGTACGCAGTTGTGCGTCCAGCACCGATGCTGCGCGCGCCTGCTGCAGGCCAACTGGCTCGCCCCGGCCTGCAGCAGCACGCAGCGGCGCCAGGCGGGCATGGACCACGCTGAAAGCGGTGTCCTGGTCGAGCCGGGTCAGGTTGACCAGATTGATACGCCGGACAAATGGGTCGCTGCCCGGCCAGAGGCTGCCGCCCCAGCGGCGCGGCGCGGCCTCGCGCACCTGCAACTGCAAAAAACAGCCAGCGGCGGAACGCAGCAGCTCGGCATCGTCTATCTCGTCCCAGGCCAGCGGCTGCGCGAGTTGTGGTGATCGTATGCCGCTCTCGGAAATCGACAACACCGGCCCTTTGCCGCTGACCGCGCGAACCAGCCACACCGTGAGCCCCAGAAAAAACAGCAGCAGCGCACCCACCACCCAGATGCCGCCCGGTTTGCCGCCGCGCAGGCTGCCGGCGAAGGCAAGCGCCATCACACCGGCCACCAGCCCCACCAGCGCCGGCACCACCCAGCGGCTGGCGCCCCGGCTGGGCGTGAAGTGGCGGGTGGGCTCGGTCGCTTCGAGGACCAAGATGTCCTGGTCGTCCTCCCGCATGTCAGCCAAACAGCTCGCCGGCGTTGCCCGGCGGTGTCACGCCCAGGTGTTTGTAGGCCGCCAGCGTGGCGATGCGGCCGCGCGGTGTGCGCTGCAGATAGCCTTGTTGAATCAGGTAGGGCTCGATCACGTCTTCAATCGTGTCGCGCTCTTCGCCAATGCTGGCGGCAATGTTGTCCAGGCCCACCGGCCCGCCATCGAAGCGGTGGATGACAGCCTCCAGCAGCTTGCGGTCCATCACGTCAAAGCCCTGCGGGTCAACGTCCAGCATGGCCAGCGCGCGGTTGGCAATGTCGATGGTGATGTCGCCCGTGCCTTTGACGTCGGCGTAGTCGCGCACCCGGCGCAGCAGCCGGTTCGCAATGCGCGGCGTACCGCGCGAGCGGCGGGCAATCTCCATGCCGCCTTCGTAGTCGATGGGTGCGTTCAGCAGCCGCGCGCTGCGCGCCACAATCAGCGCCAGCTCCTGCGCGGTGTAAAACTCCAGCCGCGCAACAATGCCAAAACGGTCGCGCAACGGGTTGGTGAGCATGCCGGCGCGGGTGGTGGCGCCCACCAGCGTGAAGGGCTGTAAATCCAGCTTGATGCTGCGCGCCGCCGGGCC
>JAZKCX010000053.1:0-3380 GCA_040387875.1 Pseudomonadota bacterium
TTGCGCACCTCGTCCACCAGCGTCTTGAATTCGTCGATATCCGCAAAACTGCGGTAGACCGAAGCAAACCGAACGTAAGCCACCTTGTCGAGCTTTTTCAGCTCGCGCATGACCAGCTCGCCAATTCGGCTGGAGGCAATTTCGCGCAGCCCCAGGGTCAGCAGTTTTTCCTCGATGCGCTCAATCGCGCCATCCACCTGCTCTATGCTCACCGGCCGCTTGCGCAGCGCCAGATTCATGGATGCGCTCAACTTGGCGCGCTCGTACTCAATGCGCCGGCCGTCTTTTTTCACGATGACCGGAAAGTTGACTTCCGGCCGCTCGTACGTGGTAAACCGTTTGTCGCAGGCGCCGCACTGGCGGCGGCGCCGGATGAAGTCGCCGTCTTCCGACACCCGTGTTTCGACCACCTGGGTTTCGGCATGGCTGCAGAAGGGGCACTTCATCGGCTGGCGGCTCAGGAATAGACCGGGAAGCGGCTGGTCAAGGCGTGCACCTTGGCGCGCACAGCCTGCAGATTGGCTTCGTCGCGGGGGTTGTCGAGCACGTCGGCAATCAGGTTGGCCGTCAGACGCGCTTCTTCGTCGGCAAACCCGCGGGTCGTCATGGCGGGGGTACCAATGCGCACGCCGCTGGTGACCATGGGCTTTTCCGGGTCATTGGGAATGGCGTTCTTGTTGATGGTCATGTGGGCGCTGCCCAGCACCGCTTCGGCTTCCTTGCCGGTAATGCCCTTGGCGCGCAGGTCCACCAGCATGACGTGGCTTTCGGTCCGCCCGCTGACAATGCGCAGGCCGCGCTGGGTCAGTGTTTCAGCCACGATTTGGGCGTTTTTCACCACTTGCTGCTGGTAGGCCTTGAAGCCCGGCTGCAGCGCTTCCTTGAATGCCACGGCTTTTGCAGCAATCACGTGCATCAGCGGGCCACCCTGCAGGCCAGGGAAGATGGCGCTGTTGATGGCTTTTTCGTGCTGTGCCTTCATCAGGATAATGCCGCCACGTGGGCCGCGCAGGCTCTTGTGGGTGGTGGAGGTCACCACGTCGGCATAAGGCACAGGGTTGGGGTAGACGCCAGCGGCAATCAGCCCGGCGTAGTGCGCCATGTCGACCATGAAAATCGCACCGACGTCTTTGGCGACTTTGGCAAATCTTTCAAAATCAATAGCGAGAGAATAAGCACTGGCGCCGGCTATCAGCAGTTTTGGCTTGGATTCGTGGGCTTTGCGCTCCATTGCGTCGTAGTCAATCTCTTCTTTCTCGTTCAGGCCGTAGCTCACCACGTTGAACCACTTGCCGCTCATGTTCAGCGCCATGCCGTGCGTCAGGTGGCCGCCTTCGGCCAGCGACATGCCCATGATGGTGTCGCCGGGTTTCAGGAAAGCCAGAAAAACCGCTTCGTTGGCCGAGGCGCCGCAGTGGGGCTGCACGTTGGCAGCATCGGCACCAAAAATCTGCTTGATCCGGTCAATCGCCAGCTGCTCGACCACATCAACATGTTCGCAGCCGCCGTAGTAGCGGCGGCCGGGATAGCCTTCGGCGTATTTGTTGGTAAGTTGCGAGCCTTGGGCCGCCAGCACGGCGGGGGAGGCGTAGTTTTCGCTGGCGATCAGCTCAATGTGGTGTTCCTGGCGTGCGTGTTCGGCCTGAATCGCAGCCCAGACATCCGGGTCGGTTTGTTCGACAAGAATATTGCGGTGGTACATGTGGCAGTCCTCAAGAACGTGGTCCCTGTGTAAAAACAAGGGCTGCCCAGGCGAACGGCTGAACGCGGCTGCTGTCCCGCGTGAGCGTCAAAGCAGCCTGGCGGTACGCTTCCCAGTGGTAATCCACGTCGACCGCAGAAGCCTTGGGGCTTTGCGACCTATCGCCAGTTGCGTACCTGCCAAGTGTATCGCAGCGCCACCGGTTGGCGCTGGCAGATGCCCTTACTCCTACTGAATGGGCCTGCTTATTTAATACGCGGCGGCGACTTTCTCGCCCACAGAGGTCTTGGAGGGGGTGGACTGGGGAAGTGTGGGCTGCAGTTTGGCAGGAGCATCCAGCTTTGCGGGAGGGGCATTTTCCAGAGCCGGGCCGGCTTGCACCGAAACCGATGTAACGGGTGCGGCGGCAGGGCCGGCGGCTGCCACTTGCTGCGGCGCAAAAACCGGAACAGACTTGCCCGCCGCCACCTGCTGCAGGCGGTTGAATTCGGCCATCACCTTATTGACATAGCCGCCATCGCTGATGGTTGCGGTAGCGCCCACATACTGGCGCAAGCCGCCTTCGATGGAGCCGGCGCGTTTGATGCAGTCCTGCAGCACGCGCACGCCTACCCGCAGGTTGGTCAGGGGGTCAAACGCCGCGTGAATGCCGCCAAAACTCTCGTATTTTTCGGTATGCACCCGGGTCATGACTTGCATCAAACCCTGGGCACCCACCGGGCTTTGGGCAAATGGGTTAAACCCCGACTCAATGGCCATGATGGCCAGCACCAGCGTGGGCTCTACCGTGGTTTTCAGGCCGATCTGGTAGGCCTCGGACACCAGCGCGCCCAGCGGTTCGGGGGCAATACGGTACTTCTGGCTGAGCCAGTAGGTCACCGCGGCCTGTTGTTGGGGCAGGTCCTTGGGGTTGATCGCGGTAGCGCGCTCTACGGCATCGGGCCGTACCTCCATGCCGAGCAGGTCAAACTGGCGACCCTGCAGCCAGGCTGTGATCTTTGTTTCTAGGCTCTGGCTTAACTGGGGCTGTGTGGCCAGCGCGATAACACAGAAGGCCAATGCCAGCCCGAGCAGCGCAAAACCGTTGTGGCTGATCTTGAAAAAGGCGTTTACCGCCTTGGTGCTGGCCGCCTTGGCGCGGCTGGTAAAACTTGCGAAAGCTGTCATAGCAATTCCTTATCTCGCGAAAACCTGTGCCACTGTCAATACAGACGTGGAACGCAGGCTTCGTTAGGTGAGGTACGCCATCAAACTCCTGCGGGATGTGCAGTTACTCGACTGGGCCTGAAGCGGCGGCGGACTCTGGGTGGGCTCAGAAATCGATTCTGAAAGGATTCAAATACACAGTCAAGTATATCAAAGTGACTGCATATGTGATTATCGGTTGGTAGACCGTGTTTTTGGCGAAGTAAATTAGGTGCAGCTACCAGTTAGGGCTCGAGTACCCTGTCAAGCCAATTTTCGCAATCGCCCGCAGGCTCGCAATTTAAAAGCCGATTTGTAATTGCACAAACATCCGCCTAAAGTGGAAATGCCCGTGAACAACGGGCGGCACGCTGGGTTTCAGCCCCGGCAATTTATGGAGGCAATCCCTTGCCTTCGTAGCAATGCGGGACATCAAACTCCCCGTTGCGAAATCCGACGACACCGCGTTTTCGCAAGTCGTCCCGCCCGGTGG
>JAZKCX010000054.1:0-3817 GCA_040387875.1 Pseudomonadota bacterium
AACCACAGGCCTTGCCGCCTGCCTTTCATGGCTCTGCCCAAGCTCCGTAGCGCTTCCAAACTACAGCATTTCCGTGCGTCTGACCTGCAGGGTCTGGCGCGGCTGGCCACCGATGGCATTCACGGCGTCACCCGCATTGCCGAAGGCGTGCACACCTCAGTGCTGCGCAACCTGGGGCTGGCCCCGGCACAGCCCGACGCCGGTGCGGGTGGCCTGACGGGCCTGATCTACAACAGCGTGCGCGGCGTCACCAGCCTGGTGGGCCAGGGGCTGGATGCCACGCTGGCCCGGCTACTGCCGGTGCTGGATGCAGGCGACGGTGTTTCTTCGGCCCAGCGCGAAATCGGGCTGGCAGTGCTCAACGGCGTGCTTGGCGACCAGTTGGCGGCCCGCGCCAACCCGCTGGCCACCCCCATGGGTCTGTACCGCCACGGCCAGGCTGTCCAGCCCGCTACCGTGACCCAACCCACCGGCAAGGTGCTGCTGCTGATTCACGGCCTGTGCATGAACGACCTCCAGTGGCACGACAGCAAAACCGGCCACAACCACGGTGAGGCCCTGGCCGAACTGGGCTATACCCCGGTGTATTTGCGCTACAACACTGGCCGCCATGTCTCGGAAAACGGCGAGGAGCTGGCCCGCCTGCTCCAGCGCTGGCTGGCGGAATGGCCACAACCGGTAGAAGAACTGGTGGTGGTGGCGCACAGCATGGGTGGCTTGGTGATGCGCAGCGCCTGCCACTACGCCGCCCAGGCGGATCTGGACTGGCCAATGCATCTTAAGAAAATAGTATTCCTTGGCACGCCGCACCACGGCGCGCCGCTGGAACGCGCCGGCAACTGGATTGACGTGCTGTTGGGCAGCAACCGCTACGCCGCGCCCTTTGCCCGGCTGGGCAAAATCCGCAGCGCCGGCATTACCGATCTGCGCCACGGCAACGTGCTGGCGGCCGATTGGGCGGGCCGCGACCGTTTTGAGCCCGGCCCCGACGCCCGCCACCCGCTGCCGCTGCCCGCTGGCGTGGCCTGCTACACCGTGGCCGCCACCACCGCAGCCCAGCGCAGCGCGGTGTCCGACCGGCTGGTCGGTGATGGCCTGGTGCCGCTGCGCAGCGCCCTGGGCGAACACGACAACCCCGCGCTGCAGCTGAACTTTCCGGCGCGGCGCCGCTGGATAGCTTTTGGCATGGGACACCTGGCCCTGCTGCGGCGTCCTGAAGTTACAGAAAAGCTCAAAGTGTGGCTGGCGTCCAACGCCAGGGTGACGGGGTCTGGCGCAAGCGCTGCGAACTAAAGTACACTGAATTGCACACCAGCTGGCGCCTGACAGCTACAAAAACGGGAGCTTGCAGGCTTGTGTGCTATAGTTTATGTAGCGCGTTGGAAATGTAACGCCAGCTGCCCAGATCTATCGAGGAGACCGTCCCATGAGCTCAAAAGAAAACGCCGCCGTGAGCCAGTTGCTCGCGCTGCTGGAATCGCGCTACGCCATGCGTGTGCTGTGGGCGCTGCGGGACGGGCATGCCCAGACTTTCCGGCTGCTGCAGGACAGCGTGGGGGGTATCACCCCCAACACCCTGAACACCCGCATCAAGGAACTGCGCGAAGCCGGCCTGATGAACCACGGCAGCGATGGCTACATCGTCACCTCCAGCGGTGCCGATCTGCTCAAGCGCCTGAACGACGTGCAGGCCTTTGCCACCAAATGGGTGGCTGGCCAGGCCAAAAAGACCAAATAAGCCGCACCCCGCCAGCGCCGCGCGCTGGCCACCGGCTGGCATAATTCCGGGTTGTCCTGCGGACCGAGGCATTCTTGTGCCCTGCGCCGCCCTCTCCAACCTCCAGGAACTGCCATGATCACCACCCCCTCGGGCCTGCAATACGAAGACACCGTCACTGGCGATGGCGCCGAGGCCGCTGCCGGCCAGCGCGTTACCGTGCACTACACCGGCTGGCTCTTCAACGACGGCCAGCAGGGCGCCAAGTTCGACTCCAGCAAGGACCGCAACGACCCGTTCAAGTTCTCGCTCGGCGCCGGCATGGTGATCCGCGGCTGGGACGAAGGCGTGGCCGGCATGAAGGTGGGTGGCCAGCGCACCCTCATCATCCCGTCGGACCTGGGTTATGGCCCGCGCGGCGCCGGTGGCGTGATTCCGCCCAATGCCACACTGAAATTCGACGTCGAGCTGCTCGGCACCGCCTGATCGCCGGCGGCCAGCGCCCGGGCCGGTAACCAGCCTGGCCGGCGCACCGGCCGCCTTGAAAAACGACGCCACGCCCGCAGGTGCTGGGCGTCGTGAACCAACTCTTTTAGTCCAAGCATGTCTGACCACTCTCCCACCGACCCCAGCCAGTTCCGTAAACGCGAACCCAGCTTTGACGAGAGCGCGTTTTCTGCGCCCCCGGTTGCGCCCACGCCCACCGCCGAGCAGGCGCAGGCCATGACTGCCGCCTACGCGGCCCATGCAGCGCCCACGCCCGACCCGGTGTTTGCCGACATGGCCGACTCGATCGTCCAGGCCCAGGTAGACGCCAGCGCGCTGCAGGCCAAAACCGAGGAGCTGGCCCAACTCCAGGCCAAAAGCGCCGAGCTGGCCGACCAGTACCTGCGCGCCAAGGCCGAGGTGGACAACGCCCGCCGCCGCGCCGACGAGGAAGTCTCCAAGGCGCGAAAATTTGCGGTGGAAGGTTTTGCCGACAGCCTGCTGCCGGTGCTCGACAGCCTGGAAGCCGGCCTCGCGTTCAAGGACGCCTCGCCCGAGCAGATTCGTGAAGGGGCCGAGGCCACGCTGCGCCAGCTCAAGGCCGCGCTGGAGCGCAACAAGGTGCTGGCCATCGACCCCGCCTCTGGCGCCAAGTTCGACCCCCACCAGCACCAGGCCATCAGCGTGGTGCCGGCCCCCGAGGGCTCGACCCAGGACGCCAACACCATCGTCAGCGTGCTGCAAAAGGGCTACCTGATCTCCGAGCGGGTGCTGCGCCCGGCTCTGGTCACGGTTTCCGCCCCCAAATAAGGCTTGAATTCGGCGAATCAGTCCACACGTTCGCAACAGGGTTAATTTTTTGAACGGGCCGGCCCCGGCGGCCGCCCTCTCCACCAACATACATCAGGAAAAAATCATGGGAAGAATCATCGGTATCGACCTCGGCACCACCAACAGCTGTGTTTCGATCATGGAAGGCAACACGCCCCGCGTGATCGAGAACTCTGAAGGCGCGCGCACCACGCCCTCCATCGTGGCCTACCAGGAAGACGGTGAAGTGCTGGTCGGCGCCTCTGCCAAACGCCAGGCCGTGACCAACCCCAAGAACACGCTGTACGCCGTCAAGCGCCTGATCGGCCGCAAGTTTGCCGAAAAAGAAGTACAAAAAGACATTGACCTGATGCCCTACCGCATCGTGGCGGCCGACAACGGCGACGCCTGGGTCGAAGTGCGCGGCAAACAGATCTCGGCCCAGCAGGTCTCGGCCGACATCCTGCGCAAGATGAAGAAAACCGCTGAAGACTACCTCGGCGAGCCGGTCACCGAAGCCGTCATCACGGTGCCGGCCTACTTCAACGACGCCCAGCGCCAGGCCACCAAGGACGCCGGCCGCATTGCCGGGCTGGAAGTCAAGCGCATCATCAACGAGCCCACCGCTGCGGCCCTGGCCTTTGGCCTGGACAAGCAGGAAAAGGGCGACCGCAAGATTGCGGTGTATGACCTGGGCGGCGGCACCTTTGACGTTTCCATCATCGAGATTGCCGACGTGGACGGCGAAAAGCAGTTCGAGGTGCTCTCCACCAACGGCGACACCTTCCTGGGCGGCGAAGACTT
>JAZKCX010000055.1:0-6103 GCA_040387875.1 Pseudomonadota bacterium
CGGGAAACTTGCCCAGCCGCTCGGCGCCCCAGGTGGTGAGCACGCGCAGCTTGCCGGCCTCGACCTGCGGCGCAAAGCCGGTGGAATCCGATGCTGCCATGATGTGGCCGCCCAGAATCGCCTGCATCAAATCGGCGCTGCCTTTGTACGGCACGTGCAAGAGCTCCAGGCCCAGCTTTTGCGCGATCAGCTCCATCGTCAGATGCGGGCTGGTCAGGGTGCCGGTGGAGCCGTAGCTCAGCTTGCCCGGGTTGGCCTTCGCCCAGGCGACAAAGTGGGTCCAGGTGCGCAGCTGCGAATCGGCCGGCACCACCAGCCCGAAGGCGTAGCCGGTGACGTTGAGCACGTAGCTGATGTCCTTCACCGGGTCCCAGGTGATCTTGGTGGTGTAGGGCAGGCGGAACACGCCGAGCGGAATTTGCGCCAAGGTGTAGCCGTCGGCCTGCGCGGTTTGCAGGCCTTGGGCGGGCAAGGTGCCGCCAGCGCCGGGTTTGTTTTCCACCACCACCGGCTGGCCCAGAATTTTGGAAGCGTTGTCGGCTAATGCCCGCATGGTGATGTCGGTCGGCCCGCCTGCGGGAAAGGCAATCACCAGCTTGATCGGCTTGGTCGGAAAGGCCTGCGCGTGGGTGGTGAAGGCCGGCGCGACCAGCGCGGCGCCGGCGAGTTGAACCAGATGGCGACGTTGCATCAGAACTCCCTGCAAAAAACAAGATGCCGCAATTGGAAGGGACGCGGCCAACGCCTGCAATGCGGAAACTACCGGGGTGCAGTCGCCAAGGCGGCATGGCCCCGCTAACGCGCCAGCACCGGCCCCAGCACGCGCCCGGTGGGCGTGGCCAGCCGCACCACCTCTTCCGGTGTATTGGCCGCCACAATACGGCCACCCGCATTGCCGCCATCCGGTCCCAGGTCAATCACCCAGTCGGCCTCGGCAATCACGTCGAGGTCGTGCTCGATCACCACCACGCTCTGGCCGCCGTCCACCAGCCGGTGCAGCACGCGGATGAGTTTTTCCACATCGGCCATATGCAGTCCCACCGTGGGCTCGTCCAGCACGTACAGCGTGTGCGGCGGCTTCTGGCCGCGCCGGGTGATGTCGTCGCGCACCTTGCTCAGTTCGGTCACCAGCTTGATACGCTGCGCCTCGCCGCCCGACAGCGTGGGCGACGGCTGGCCCAGGGTGAGGTAGCCCAGCCCCACGTCTTTGAGTAACTGCAGCGGGTGGCTGATGTTGGGCATGGCGGCAAAGAAATCGACCGCTTCATCCACCTCCATCTGCAGAACATCGCCAATACTTTTGCCGCGCCATGTCACGGCCAGTGTTTCGGCATTGAAGCGGGCGCCGTGGCAGCTTTCACACAGCACCTTCACGTCGGGCAGAAAGCTCATCTCGATGGTGCGCACGCCCTGGCCTTCGCACGTAGGGCAGCGGCCCTCGCCGGTGTTGAAACTGAAGCGGTTGGCGGCGTAGCCGCGTGCCCGCGCTTCCAGTGTGTCGGCAAAAAGTTTACGGATCACGTCCCAAAAACCGATGTAGGTGGCGGGGCAGCTGCGCGGCGTTTTGCCAATGGGTGTCTGGTCCACTTCCAGCACCCGGTCTATGCTTTTCCAGCCGTCCACCGACGCGCAGCCCGTCCACGTATTAGGCAGGTCGCGGGTGGCGCGCGTGCCCTGACGCGCTACCGCGCTCTGCACGTTGGCCAGCAGCACGTCGCGCGCCAGTGTCGATTTGCCGGAGCCGGAAACACCGGTCACTGCCACCAGCCGTTTGAGCGGAATCGCGGCATTCACGTCCTGCAGGTTGTGCAGGTGCGCGCCGGTCACGGTGAGCCATTGCAGCAGCTCTGGCCCGGCGGGCGGAGCTGGCGGTGCAGCCAGGGCCTTGGCGGCCTTGCGTTGTTTGACTGTGGGCACCGGCGTGATCTGCCCCGGCAGCGGCGCTGCCGCCTCCTGCTCCGACGCCATGGACCGGCGCAGTTGCAGTGGGTGCCGCATTGCGTGCAGCAAATAGCGGCCGGTAACCGAATCGCTGGCCGCTGAAATATCGGCCACGCTGCCTTCGGCCACCAGACGGCCGCCGCGCACACCCGCACCGGGGCCGATGTCGATGATGTGGTCGGCGCGGCGAATCGTGTCCTCGTCGTGCTCCACCACCACCAGCGTATTGCCCTTGTTGCCCAGCTTGTGCAGCGCGTTCAGCAGAATCTGGTTGTCGCGGGCATGCAGGCCAATGGTGGGCTCGTCCAGCACATAGCAGACGCCCTGCAGATTGCTGCCGAGTTGCGCCGCCAGCCGGATGCGCTGGGCCTCGCCACCGCTGAGCGTGGGTGCACCGCGGTCCAGCGTCAGATAGCCCAGCCCAACCTCCTCCAGAAACTCCAGTCGGCCCTGAATTTCGGGCAGCAGGTCACGCGCAATCTCGGCTTCGCGGCCACTCATCTGGCCGACCGCATGCAGGCTTTCAACCCAGCGCCGCACCTCGACCACCGACAGCCGCGCGATATCGGTAATGCCCACGCCCGCAAACTGCACCGCCCGCGCCTGGCCATTGAGGCGGGTGCCGCTGCAGCTGGCGCATTCGGCATCCACAACGTCTTCCACCTCGGGCTCGGCGAAGGTCTGCTCGCGTCCCTTGTTGTCGTCATCGCGCACCGAGTCGTCAAAGGCCTTACGCTGCTCGCGCGTCAGCGCCACGCCGGTCCCCACGCAGTCGGTACACCAGCCGTGTTTGCTGTTGTAGCTAAACAGCCGCGGATCGAGCTCGGCGTAGCTGGTGCCGCAGACCGGGCAGGCACGCTTGGTCGAGAACACCTGCACACGGCCAATTTGCGCGGTGGAATCGCCCTCGTCCATGGCTTCACGCAGGCCATCGAGCGGTGCCAGCAGATGCAGCACGCCCTTGCCGTGTTCAAGCGCCAGTGCCAGTGCGGCCCGCAGCTCGGCCTCGCGCGCGGGGCTGATCACGATGTCAGCCACCGGCAGCTCGATAGTGTGTTCCTTGAAACGGTCGATGCGCGGAAAGCCGGTGGTCGGCAGAAACTCGCCGTCTACCCGCAGGTGGGTGTAGCCACGCGGCCGGGCCCAGTCGGCCAGCTCGGTATAGACGCCCTTGCGGTTCACTACCAGCGGCGCGAGCAGTCCCACATGCTGGCCGTTGTAGCGCTGCAGGATTGCGGCGGCAATGCTGTCGGGCGTTTGCGGCATCACCGCTGCCCCGTCTTTGGGGCAGTGCTGCACGCCGAGCTTCACGTAGAGCAGACGCAGAAAATGCCAAGTCTCGGTGGTGGTGCCCACCGTGCTCTTGCGTCCGCCGCGCGACAGCCGCTGCTCAATGGCTACCGTGGGCGGAATGCCGTAGACCGCATCGACCTCGGGCCGGCCTGCGGGCTGCACGATGCTGCGGGCATAAGCGTTGAGCGATTCGAGGTAACGGCGCTGGCCTTCGTTGAACAGAATGTCGAACGCCAGCGTCGATTTGCCGGAACCGCTGACGCCCGTGACCACATTGAATTTGCCGCGTGGGATGTTGACCGACAGGCTTTTGAGGTTGTGCTCCTTGGCGTTGACGATCTGGATTGCATCCAGCATTTCCGTGGCCTCGGGCCGTTCGGTCCAACCCATCTTTTCGCGCGCCGTGTGTGCGCCCAGGCCCAGCGTGCCGTCGTAGTCGCGCAGCGCCAGCCCGGTGTGCGATGTGGGGTGTGCCCGCAGGTCTTCGGGCGTGCCATCGGCCACCAGAAAACCGCCGGCATCGCCGCCCTCGGGCCCGAGGTCGATCAGCCAGTCGCTAGCGCGGATCACGTCGAGGTTGTGCTCAATGACGATCAGCGAATGGCCAACGTCAAGCAGCCGGCGCAGCGCCCGCATCAGTTTGGCGATGTCGTCGAAATGCAGGCCAGTGGTCGGCTCGTCGAACAGAAACAGCGTGCCCTTTTTGCTGGTGGGCTGGCGGCTGGCGGTGGCGCTCTTTGCGGCCTCGGCCAGGTAGCCCGCGAGCTTGAGCCGCTGCGCTTCACCGCCTGATAGCGTGGGCACCGGCTGGCCCAGCTTCACGTAGTCCAGCCCTACTTCCACGATGGGCTGCAGCGTACGTACCACCTCGCGGTCTTTGGCGAACAGCGTAACAGCTTCGTTCACGGTGAGGTCGAGCACATCGGCCACGTTCAGAAAACGGGCGCCGCGCTCGACCTTCACTTCCAGAATCTCGGGGCGGTAGCGTTTGCCGTCGCAGTCGGGGCAGCGCAGGTAGACATCGCTGAGAAACTGCATTTCCACATGCTCGAAGCCCGAGCCGCCGCAGGTAGGGCAACGGCCATCGCCACTGTTGAAGCTGAACTTGGCGGCGGTGTAGCTGCGCTGGCGCGATTGCGGTGCATTGGCAAAAATCTCGCGCAGTGCATCCCACGCACCGACGTAGCTCGCCGGATTGGAGCGTGCGGTTTTGCCAATGGGCGACTGGTCGACGAACACGATTTCGCTCAACCAATCGGCACCCAGCATACGGTCGTGCGCGCCCGGTGTTTCGGTGGCCTTGCCGAAGTGCCGCAGCAGCGCGGGGGCCAGCACGTCCTGAATCAGCGACGACTTTCCAGAGCCGCTGACGCCGGTCACACACACCAGCTTGTGCAGCGGAAACTCCACCGTGATGTTCTTCAGGTTGTGCTCGCGCACGCCTTCCAGAATGAGGCGCGGCGTGCTGTCGGTGACCATGCGCTTGAAGCCCATGCCGATGTGCTTGCGCGCGCCCAGGTAGGCGCCGGTGAGCGTGTCGGCATGGCGCAGGTCGTCGGTCGTGCCGTCAAACACAATCTGCCCGCCGCGCTCACCGGGGCCAGGGCCCATATCGATGATGCGGTCGGCGGCCATCATTACCGCCGGATCATGCTCCACCACCACCAGCGTGTTGCCGGCGTCGCGCAGCCGCAGCATTGCGGTGTTGATGCGCTGCATGTCGCGCGGGTGCAGGCCGATGCTGGGCTCGTCCAGCACAAACAGCGTATTCACCAGCGAGGTGCCGAGTGCGGTGGTGAGGTTGATGCGCTGCACCTCGCCGCCGCTCAGCGTGCGGCTCTGCCTGTCGAGCGTGAGGTAGCCAATGCCGACATCGACCAGGTATTTGAGCCGGGTGCTGATTTCCTCGAACAGCATTTCCAGCGCCTTGGCGTCGTTGCCGCCGACCTCGCCCGCCGCTGGCGCATCGGCCCGCACCTGGTCGAAAAAGCGGCGCAGACGGTCGATGGGCAACTGCATTAAGTCGTGCAGACACAGGCCGGGCAAGGCTTCAAGCTGCGCGCGGCTCCATTGGGTGCCCTGCGGCAGAAAACGCTTGCCCGGCTCCAGCACCGTATCGGCGGTCTCCTTGCTGCCAACGCGCCAGAGCAGGCTGTCGGTTTTCAGGCGCGCACCGGCGCAGCTCGGGCACGGGGTGTAGCTGCGGTACTTGGACAGCAGCACCCGGATGTGCATCTTGTAGGCCTTGGTTTCCAGGTACTCAAAGAAGCGGCGCACGCCAAACCAGTGCTGGTTCCATTTGCCGTTCCAGTTGGGCGAGCCGTCTATCACCCAGTGCTGGTGTTCGGGCGTGAGCTTGTACCAGGGCGTGTCGCGCGGAATGCCAGCGGCCTCGGCATGGCGCATCAGGTCGTCCTGCGCTTCCTGCCAGGCGGGCGTCTGAATTGTCTTGATGGCGCCGGCCCGCAGGGTGAGCTTGTCGTTGGGAATCACCAGGCCGTAGTCGACGCCGATCACGCGGCCAAAGCCGCGGCAGGTCTCGCAGGCGCCAACCGCCGAGTTGAACGAGAACATCGACGGGATAGGCTGGGCGTAACGCAGGTCGCTGTCCGGGCAATGCAGCCCAGTAGAAAACCGCCAAATCAAATGGGGGTCAGATTCCAATTTAGGGTCGTTCGATGGCTCGGGCAGCACGTAGACATTGAGCCGGCCACTCCCGCGCTTCAGCGCGACCTCAATCGCCTCGACCACCCGCGCCCGTTCCGTGCCGACCAGACGAAAGCGGTCGGCAATCACATCGAGTACCAAGCGTTTGCCGCCCGCCGGAGCAGCGGCCTTGCCTGCAGTTTTTTTGCCTTTGGGCGCCGCT
>JAZKCX010000056.1:0-2560 GCA_040387875.1 Pseudomonadota bacterium
GCCGAACAGGTCGCCGACCACGTTCATGCCGTCCATCAGCGGGCCTTCGATCACATGCAGCGGCCGCCCACCCTTGGCCAGAATGGCCTGGTAGGCCTCTTCTGTGTCCGGCACGATGTGGTCGGTGATGCCGTGCACCAGCGCATGGCTCAGCCGCTGGCCCACGGTGGTACCGACACGCCATTCGTTCTTTTTGCTCTCGTCCTTGGCGCCGCTCTTGGCGCTGTCGGCAATCTCCACCAAGCGCTCGCCTGAATCGGGCCGGCGGTTCAGCACCACGTCTTCAACGCGTTCGCGCAACTCAGGTTCGAGGTCGTCGTAGACGCCCACCATGCCTGCGTTGACGATGCCCATGTCCATGCCCGCCTGGATGGCGTGGTACAGAAACACGGTGTGGATGGCCTCGCGCACCGGGTCGTTGCCGCGGAAGGAAAAGCTGACGTTGGACACACCGCCCGACACCTTCGCACCCGGCAGGTTGGCCTTGATCCACTTGGTCGCCTCGATGAAGTCGACCGCGTAGTTGTTGTGCTCTTCGATGCCGGTGGCAATCGCAAAGATGTTGGGATCGAAGATGATGTCTTCCGGCGGAAAGCCCACCTCGTCGACCAGCACCCGGTAGGCGCGCTCGCAGATCTCGGTCTTGCGTTCGTAGGTGTCGGCCTGGCCTTTTTCGTCAAACGCCATCACCACCGCGGCTGCGCCGTAGCGCCGTACCAGCGTGGCCTGGCGCTTGAATTCGTCCAGGCCCTCTTTCATCGAAATCGAATTGACGATGCCCTTGCCCTGCACGCAGCGCAGACCGGCCTCGATCACGTCCCATTTGGAGCTGTCAATCATGATGGGCACGCGGGCGATGTCGGGCTCGCTGGCGATCAGATTCAGAAAACGCACCATGGCGGCCTTGCTGTCGAGCATGGCTTCGTCCATGTTGATGTCGATCACCTGCGCGCCGTTTTCCACCTGCTGGCGTGCCACCGCGAGGGCCTGCTCGAAGTCGCCGTTCAGGATCATCCGGGCGAAGGCTTTGGAGCCCGTCACGTTGGTGCGTTCGCCGATGTTGATGAACAGGCTGGACGAATCAATCGCCACCGGCTCCAGGCCAGACAACAGCATGGCCGGCACCGGCGACGGGGTTTCGGACGACGAAAAAACTGCGGGGGATGCGGACATGCTCACCTTGTGCTGGAAGACAGGTGAGCGTCGTTGCCGGAAAACGTCATCCCAAGCCTGACGAACCACGTGGTGGTGTCGCTGCAACGCTCCTTGGGTGAGAATGTATTTTAACCACCATGTTTACCAACCCCTTCAGCCGCGCGCCGGCCCTGACCGCCGCACAGCGCAACCGGCTGCAGGCCATGGAGGGATCGGCCAGCGCGGATCTGGCAGCCGAGATGCTGCGCGCGCCCACGGCGCTGATGCAGCTCACGCCCGTTGAGGCCCGCATTGTGGTGAGCTACATGTTGCCCATGCACATTGCCGAGGGCAACACCTTCATCCGCCAGGGCGACAGCGGCAGCACCGACTACATGCTGCTGGTGCTGGAAGGCGATGTCACGGTAGAGGCTGTGGTGGTCAGCCGGACCGATCCGCTGACCATGTGTGTGCTGGGGCCCGGCAGCCTGATTGGCGAGATGGGCCTCTTGGACGGCGAGCCCCGCGCCGCGTCGTGTACCGCCGCCACCCCGCTGCGCTGCGCGATTCTCACGCGCCACGCGCTGGCCGAGCTGATGCGCGAGGAGCCGCAGACCAGCGCCAAACTGCTGCTGGCCGTCTCGATGCGGCTGGCCCAGCGGGTGCGCGACACCAGCGAAAAGCTCAGCCGCTACGCCATGTTGACGCAGGCCATGCAAACCGAGATTGACCGGCTGCTACCGAACTGACGCGCTACGCCGCCAGATTGCTGCACTGCAACCTGCACTCGCCAAGGTGACAGGTGGGGGTTCCGCAATACCGCTGCAGGCCCCACAATGTTTTTCAAACCGACAGCAGGTGGGAGAGTGCGTATGCGTATGAAGTACAGGGACTTGTCCGTTGCGCTGGCATGTGCAGCAACGGTTGTGGGGGCGCAGGCGCAAGACGCCTGGGTCATAGGCCAGTCGGCACCGCTGACGGGCAGCAATGCCAAGTTTGGCACCGACATTCGCACCGGCGCCAGTGCCTACTTTGCGATGGTCAACGCCAAGGGCGGCGTGCAGGGCAAAAACATCGAGCTGGTGTCAGTCGACGACCGCAACGACCGCGCCACCGCCGGCGCCAACACCAAAACGCTGTTGCAGAACAAGGCCCTGGTGGCGCTGTTTGGCTACGGCTCGGCCACGCTGAGCCTGGACGCCATGCCACAGGCAGAGGCCGCCCGCGTGCCGTTTTTTGCGCCTTTTTCCGGCGCCAACCCGGTCCGCACCAACAGCAAAACCCTGTTCACCACCCGTGCGTCTTATGGCGAGGAGATGGAAAAAATCCTCAACTTCTGGACCAGCCTGGGCTTCAAACAGGTCACGGTGCTGCACTACGACGACGAGGTGGGCAGGCAAAACCTGGAGCTGGTAACCCAGTACCT
>JAZKCX010000056.1:2660-4268 GCA_040387875.1 Pseudomonadota bacterium
GGCGTGTCGATTGCGCAGGTGGTGCCCAGCCCGGTATCGACCCTGCCGGCCGTGCAGGAATGCGCCACGGCCCTGCGCGCGGCCGGCGTGACAGAACCGATGAACTCCACACAACTCGAAGCCTGTTTTGGCGCCAAGATCCTGACCGAAGGTTTGCGCCGTGCGCAGAAGCCGGTAACGGCGCAAAGCCTGCAAAAGTCGCTCAGCACGCTGGGCACCTACGACCTGGGCGGCTTCAAGGTAAGTTTTGGCCCCGACGCCCACCACGGCAGCAAGTTTGTGGAACTGGCGCTGGTCACGCGCAGCGGCGGTCTGCAGCGTTAGGCCAGCCCCAGACTTTCAGGCCGCTTCTTTGTAGAAAAACGATTTCTGCAGGGAGCGCGTTGCCAGCGGCGACACCGCATGCGCGATGGCGCCAATGTGCTCCGGCGTGGTGCCGCAGCAGCCGCCCACAATGTTCACCAGGCCCTCGGCCGCAAATTCGCGCAACAGGCGCGAGGTCACGTCGGGCGTTTCGTCAAAGCCGGTGTCGCTCATGGGGTTGGGCAGGCCGGCATTGGGGTAGCAGCTGATAAAGGTGTCGGGCGCGACACGCGCCAGCTCCTGGATGTAGGGGCGCATCAGCGCCGCACCCAGCGCGCAGTTCAGGCCCACCGCCAGCGGTTGCGCGTGGCGCACGCTGTGCCAGAACGCGGTGACGGTCTGGCCGCTCAGGATGCGGCCCGAAGCGTCGGTCACGGTGCCGCTGATGATGAGCGGCAGGCGCTCGCCGCTGTTGGCAAAAAATTCGTCGATGGCGAACAGCGCCGCCTTGGCGTTGAGCGTGTCAAAAATCGTCTCGACCAGCAGCACGTCGCTGCCGCCTTCGACCAGCGCCTCGGTCTGCTCGTAGTAGGCGGCGCGCAGTTCCTCGAAGCTGGTGTTGCGGGCGCCGGGGTCGTTCACGTCGGGGCTGATGCTGGCAGTTTTGGGCGTGGGGCCGAGGGCGCCGGCCACAAAACGCGGCTTGTCGGGCGTGCTGAACTTGTCGCAGGCGGCGCGGGCGAGTTTGGCCGACTGCAAATTCATTTCGCGCGCCAGGTGCGCCATGTCGTAGTCGGCCTGGGCCACGGTGGTGGCGCCAAAGGTGTTGGTCTCGATCAAATCGGCACCGGCGGCGAGGTAGCCTTCGTGGATGTCGCGGATGACATCGGGCCGGGTCAGGCTCAGCAACTCGTTGTTGCCCTTCACGTCTTTGTGGAAGTCTTTGAACCGCTGAGCTTGACTGCCAGGTCCAGCGTACCCGGCTCCGCGGTACTGCGCCTCGCCCAGCTTGAACCGCTGAATCATGGTACCCATCGCGCCGTCGAGAATGGCGATGCGCTGGCCAAGGAGGGCCGGCAGTTGCTGGGCACGGGTGTAGGCAAGGGGCTTCATGCTGCTGATTGTAGAAAGTGCGGGATTTCCCGGGACAATGTGTGCCATGCCTGCGGGTGCCTGCAAGGCAGTTTTGGCCTGTTTTATGAACAAAATAGGCCTGTAGCCGGCTTCAATATTCACTAGTTTGCTATTTTTACAATAGCGTTTTCAGGTTCCCCTCTTGTCTTTCGAATCCATCCTGCGCGAGGT
>JAZKCX010000057.1:0-5267 GCA_040387875.1 Pseudomonadota bacterium
CTGGCCTACAACAAGGACAACCAGGAAGACAAGGAACCGCTGTTCGACACGGTGGATACCCTGTGCGACACCCTGCGCATCTTTGCCGAAATGGTGGGCGGCATTACCGTGAAACCGCAAGCCATGGAAGCCGCCGCCAAACGCGGCTACGCCACCGCCACGGATTTGGCCGACTACCTGGTGAAAAAAGGCCTGCCTTTCCGCGATGCGCACGAAACCGTGGCCCATGCCGTTAAAACGGCCATCGCGCAGGGCGTGGATTTGTCGGAACTGCCCTTGGCCACGCTGCAGCAGTTCCACCCGGCGATAACGCAGGACGTCTTCGAAGTGCTCAGCCTGCGTGGCTCGCTGAACGCCCGCAACACCCTGGGCGGTACGGCGCCGGCGCAGGTACGGGCCCAGATTGCCCGGCACCGGGCGCGGCTGGCGGCCTGACGGGACCGTGACTGGACCGTGATAAAAGCCCGCAACGCCGTCCCCGGCTTCACGCAAACCCCATAATCCGCCCATCCCCAATCTGGCACACTTCCCGTTATGAACGCCTCGATGAACATCCCCGTCTGGTCTGACGACCTGTTGCTCAACGACGACCGTACCGATGAAACGCACCGCGAGTTCATGAAACTGCTGCGCTCGTCCTTTATGGCCACCGACAGCAACCGCTTGCAGCGTTTCCAGACCCTGCTGGAGCACACGGTGGAGCATTTCGCGCAGGAAGACCGCTGGATGCTGGCTACCGGCATGGAAGACGGCAACTGCCACAGCAAGGACCACACGATGATTCTGGAGACCATGCGCGAAGTCGAGAAGCGCGCGCTTGGTGGCGACCTGAGTTTTATCCCGGTAATGAACCAGGCCCTGGCCCAGTGGTTTCCTGACCACGCCAAAACCAAAGACGCGGGCCTCACCCAGTACCTGCAGGAAGTTGGTTTTGACACCAGCGCCGAAAAGCTGGCCGACCCGGCCAACGCCCAGCTCAATCCGCACGGCGGCTGCGGCACGCAAAAGGCCTGCGCCTAAAAATTTCTCCGGGCCGGGGCCGCTTGCGCCCCTGCTGTCTCCCGCCTCTGCTATGGTTCACGCTGGCTTTGTTTGGAGGCAGGCATGGACCGGTATTCCACAGCGGGACAACTCGCGGCGTCTTTCACCCTGCTGCTGGCCACCACGGCCGCCAGTGCTTTCCAGATCGTCCAGCTCACGCCCCAGGGCGAAGTGGCGCAGGTGCGCCAGGTGGTCGCCAAGTTCGACGCACCCGCCATCCGTTTTGGCGATGCCAAGGCCGCCGACCCGCTCACCCTGAGCTGCAACGACGCCGGCGCCAGCAAAGGCCAGGGCCGCTGGAACAGCGATAAAGAATGGATTTTTGAATTCGCCCGCGACCTGCCGCCCGGTGTGCGTTGCACCGCGCAGGCCCGCAGCGGCCTGGCTGCCGTCAACGGGGATGCGCTCAAAGGCAACAGCCGCTTTGAATTTGCCACCGGCGGGCCCTTTGTCACCCGCATCCAGCCCAGCTACGGCCGCATCGACGAAGACCAGTTTTTTATTCTGCAGCTCAATGGCCCGGCCACACTGCAAAGTCTGCAAGACCATGTCTGGTGCACCAGCGACACGCTGGGCGAGCGTATTCCTGTCCGGCTGATCACCGGCAAGCCGCGCGACGAACTGCTGGCCAGCCGGGGGCTGGCCGGGCCTGCGGCCAATGAACCCCTGCGCTACGCCACGCTGGCCTGCAACCGCACGCTGAGCCCTGCGTCCCGGGGGCAACTGGTTTATGGCCAGGGTGTGGCCACGCCCAGCGGACTGCCGAACAAGGTGGAAAAACGTTTTGATTTCCAGGTGCGCGAGCCGTTCTCGGCCAGCTTTAGCTGCGAGCGCGAGAACGCGCAGGCGGCCTGCCTCCCGATCCGCCCGATGCGGCTGGAATTCAACGCGTCGGTGCCCCGCAAACTGGCCAAAGATATCCGGCTGAAAGCTGGCGACAAAAGCTACGCACCCGACCTCAGCGAAGACGGCGACGACAGCGCCGCCTTTGTGGGCAGCGTGCGCTTCACCATGCTTTTTCCGGAGTCCACCAGCTTTGTGCTGGAGCTGCCAAAAGACCTGCGCGACGACGCGGGCCGCAGCCTGCGCAATGCCGACAACTTTCCGCTGAAGGTCGCCACCGGCCCCATGCCGCCGCTGGCCAAGTTTGCCGCCGCACCGTTTGGTATCGTGGAGCGTTTTGCCGAACCCGGCATGCCGCCGCTGTTGCCGGTGACGCTGCGCAAGGTCGAGGCGAAGTTGTTGGCCCAAAGCCTGCCGGTGGGCGCAACACAACCCGCTTCGGCGCCTGGTAACGGCAAGGTCAGCGACCTGCAGCCACAGACCGACGCCGAGATCATTGCGTGGATGCGCAAGGTCAAGCGCTACGACCAGTTTTTCGTCTCGCGCAAGGGCGCGGCGCAGGACGTGAACGGCCCGCTGCCGCCGTCGGTGACCGACAGCGACCGCAACTATGTGCAGTCGCGCATGGTGTCGCTATTGAAGGGCAGAAACGGCGTCAAGACGCTGGACATGCCGGTGGCGCAGGCCGACGACCCGCGCCCCTTTGAGGTAGTGGGCATTCCGCTATCGCCCGGCTTTCATGTGCTTGAGATTGAATCGGCCCGGCTCGGCACCGCGCTGCTCGACGAAAAATTTGGCGCAGAGCGCAAATTTTTTGTGCGCACTTCTACGCTGGTCACCAACATGGGGGTGCACTTCAAACACGGCCGCGAAAATTCGGTGGCCTGGGTCACCTCGCTCGACAAGGGCAAGCCGGTGGCCGGCGCGGTGGTGCGGGTGTCGGATTGCGCTGGCAAGCCGGTGGCCAGCGCCACCACCGATGGGCAGGGCATTGCGCGTTTTTCCGGCATCGCAGCCGAGGCGCCCAACTGCCGCGCACTGGACGGAGAAGGCGATGACTACCGCAACGCCTGGTTTGTCAGCGCCCGCGCCGCGGGCACCGACGGTGTGCAGGAGCTGGCTTTCACCTGGAGCGACTGGCAACGCGGCATTGAGCCCTGGCGCTTTGATGTACCCACCAGCCGCGCCGCCCAGCCCGATACGCGGGTGCACACCGTACTGGACCGCAACCTGCTGCGGGCTGGCGAAACGCTGTCGATGAAACATTTGATGCGCTTTGAGACCCGCGAAGGTTTTGCCACACCCGCCGACGGGCCGGACACGCTGGTCATCACCCACACTGGCAGTGGCCAGACCTTCAGCCAGCCGCTGGCCTGGCGCAAAACGGCCACCGGGGGCCTGAGCGCCGAAAGCACCTGGCAGGCACCGCCCGCCGGCAAGCTGGGGGTCTACGACATCAACCTGCAGCAGGGCAAAGCCGAAGGTGGCCGCAGCTACGGCAGTGGCCAGTTTCGTGTGGAAGAGTTCCGGCTGCCGGTGTTGCAGGGCCGTATTGCCACTGCCGGCAAAGGCCCGCTGGTGGATGTGCGCTCGGTGGCCACCGACGTGCAGCTCAACTTCGTCTCGGGTGGACCGGCTGCCAATCTGCCGGTACGGGTGTCGGCACTGGTGCGCGAGCGCGGCATTGTGCTGAAAGACTACGACAACTTCAGTTTTTCGCCGCCCCGCCCCGAGCGGGTCGCCCGAACCGACCGCGGTGACGACTACGACGGCGAGGAAGAAGCCACCGCCAGCCAGGACCAGCGGGTGGTGGCCAACAAGATGCCGCTCACGCTCGACAAAAACGGTACCGGCAAGCTGACGATTGCCGATCTGAAACCCTCGAAACAGCCGCAGGACCTGATACTGGAAGCCACCTATGCCGACCCCAGCGGCGAGGTGCAGACCCTGCGCAGCAGCACGGTGTTGTGGCCGGCTGCAGTGATGGTGGGCATCAAGGCCGAGAGCTGGGCCTCGGTCAAACAAAAGGCGGTGTTCCAGACGCTGGCGCTCGATTTATCGGGCAAGCCGGTGGCCGGCGTGCCGTTGGACGTGAAGGCGATTGCGCGCATTGTTACCAGCAGCCGCAAACGCATGGTGGGCGGCTTCTACAGCTACGACAACCAGACCACTACCAAAGACCTGGGCACGGTCTGCTCGGGCCAGAGCGACACCCGCGGCCTGCTGCAGTGCGCGGCGCAGATCGACCAGCCCGGCGAGATTGAGCTGGTAGTCACCGCGCGCGACAAGGACCAGCGCAGCATCCAGGCCGCGAGCTCCATCTACATCACCAAAGCCGGTGAGTTGTGGTTTGGCGGCGAGAACCACGACCGCATGGACTTGCTGGCCGAGAGAAAAAGCTACCAGCCCGGCGAGACTGCGCGCTTTCAGGTGCGCATGCCGTTTCGTTATGCCACGGCGCTGCTAGCCATCGAGCGCGAGGGCGTGATTGAAACGCGGGTGGTGGAACTCAATGGCAAGGACCCGACGATTGATGTCGAAATCAAACCCGGCTGGGCGCCCAACGTGTATGTGAGTGTGCTGGCGCTGCGCGGCCGGCTGCGCGACGTGCCCTGGTATTCGTTCTTCACCTGGGGCTTCAAGGCGCCGCGCGAATGGTGGACTGCCTTCTGGTACGAGGGCCGCGAATACGTAGCGCCCACCGCGCTGGTTGATTTGAGCAAGCCGGCCTACCGGCTGGGCATGGCCGAAATTCGTGTGGGTGCGCAGGCGCACCAGCTCAACGTGACCGTGAAGGCCGACAAGGAAAGTTACCCGGTGCGCGGCCAGGCCAAAGTGACGATCAGCGCAACCCGGCCCGACGGCAAACCGGCCGCCAATGCCGAAGTGGCGCTGGCCGCGGTCGATCAGGCGCTGCTGGAGCTGTCGCCCAACACCTCATGGAATTTACTGGAGGCCATGCTGCAGCGCAGATCGTGGGGCGTGGAAACATCGACCGCGCAGATGGAGATCATTGGCCGGCGCCACTACGGCCGCAAGGCGGTGGCGGCTGGCGGTGGCGGCGGCCGCAGCCCCACGCGCGAACTGCTCGACACGCTGCTGCTGTGGAACCCGCGCGTGCAGCTCGATGCCCAGGGCCAGGCCAGCATCACCGTGCCGCTGAACGACGCGCTCACCAGCTTCAAGATCGTGGCTGTGGCCGATGCCGAGGCGGGCCTGTTCGGCACCGGCCAGACCAGCATCCGCAGCACGCAGGATTTGCAGATCATCAGCGGCCTGCCGCCGCTGGTGCGCGAGGACGACCAGTTCCGCGCGCAGTTCACGCTGCGCAACACCAGCGCACGGGCGATGAAGATCGAGGTGGCGCCGCGCGCCACGCTGCT
>JAZKCX010000058.1:0-4990 GCA_040387875.1 Pseudomonadota bacterium
AACAAGCCCGACTCGAAGTCCGGCTCAGCAGCAGCACCGGCAACAAGCCCACCAGCACCAGCGCCAGCGACGGCAGTGCGGCTTCGCCCAGGCGTTCGTCGCGGGCGAGCTGGTAGGTCACCACCGCCAGTGTGTCCATGTTGAAGGGGCGCAGCACCAGGGTGGCGGGCAGCTCTTTCATCACGTCCACAAACACCAAGAGCGCCGCAGCGGCGGTGGAGCGTTTCAGCAACGGCCAGTGCACCCGCAGCATCAGGCCAGTGCCACCGATTCCCAGCATGCGGGCCGAATCATCAAAGCTGCCGGGAATGCGCGCATAGCCGCTTTGCACGCTCTGCAGCGCCACCGCACAAAACCGCACCAGGTAGGCCCAGACAATGCCCAGCACGGTGGCGGTCACCAAGTAGCCCACACCGCTTTGCGGAAACGCCGCCTGCAGCCAGCCCACCGGCAGCAGCAGGCCCACCACAATCACCGCGCCGGGTACGGCATAGCCCAGGCTCACCAGCCGCACTGCGCTGCGCGTGAGTACGTTGGCTGAACGCCGCACCGCGAAGGCCAGCACCAGCGCCACCAGCACCGCCAGCAGCGCGCTGCCGCCGCCCAGCAGAATGCTGTTGCGCGACCATTCCAGAAACTTGTTCCAGGGCAGGGTGTCGCCCGCGGCCACGGCGCCCAAAAGCGGACGCAGCATGAACAACACCGGCAGCACAAAACCCAACAGCACCGGCAGCGTGCAGACCACTACTGCCCACGCGGCTTTGCTGCCGCGCAGCCGAATTGGTTGCGACTCGGCCGAGCCGGGCCGGGCGCCGCGCCCCACCGCAAAACGCATGCGTTTTTGCGCATGCTGCTCCAGCCACAGCAGCAGCGCCACCACCGCCAGCAGCACGGTGGCCAACTGGGCGGCGGCAAGCCGGTTGTCCATCGACAGCCAGGCCTTGTAAATGCCGGCGGTAAAGGTCTGGATACCAAAATAGCTCGCCACGCCGAAGTCGGCCAGGGTTTCCATCAGCGCCAGCGCCACGCCGGCTGCCACGGCCGGCCGGGCCAGCGGCAGCGCCACCTCGCGGATGCGCCGGCCCAGCGGTGCACCCAGCAGGCGGGCGGCTTCCATCAAATGGCTGCCGCGCTCGGCCAGCGCGGTGCGCGCCAGCAGGTACACATAGGGATAGAGCGCAAAGGTAAAAACCCAGGCCGCGCCGCCCAGGCTGCGCACTTCCGGAAACACCCGGCCCTGCAGGCCAAAACTTTCGCGCAGCCAGACCTGCAGCGGCCCGCTGTATTGCAAAAAATCGGTGCTGGCATAGGCCACCACATAGGCGGGAATGGCCAGCGGCAGCAACAGCGCCCACTCCAGTGTTTTGCGGCCGGGAAATTCAAACAGCGTGACGGCCACCGCAGTAGAAGTGCCCACCACCGCCACGCCCAGCGCCACGCTCACACACAGCAGCACGGTGGTCAGGCTGTACTGCGGCAGTACGGTAGACGCCATCTCGCCCAGGATTTGCTGGGCCACTGGCGTCCACTGCAGCCACGACACCAGCACCGCCAGCACCGGCAGGGCCAGCAGCATGGCGGTGAGCAGCAAAAACGAAGGGGGCAACCAGCGGCGCAGCATGAACAAAAAGGCAACCTGTAGGGGCAAAGCCGGACAGCAGCTGCCGCGCGGTGTGAATGAGAATTGTAAGCATCTAGAATACCGTATGTTTCTTGAAGTAAGTCAGCTTTCGGTGCAGTACCCTGGCCGCGACCGCCCGGCCGTGAACCAGGTTTCGTTGGCGCTGCGCGCCGGCGACATCGGCGTGCTGATTGGCCCCTCGGGCTGCGGCAAAACCACACTGCTGCGCGCGGTGGCCGGGCTGGAGCCGGTGGCCGACGGCACCATTCGGCTCGCCGGCGAAGTGGTGGGCAGCGCCGGGCGCAGCATGGCGCCGGAAGACCGCCGCATTGGCATGGTGTTTCAGGACTACGCGCTGTTTCCGCACCTCGATGTGGAGCGCAATGTGGCTTTTGGCATTGCCAAACTGCCCAAGGCCGAACGCGCCGCGCGGGTGGCCGAGGTGCTGGAGCTGGTGGGCCTGACGGGTTCGCAGCAGCGTTTTCCGCACGAACTCTCGGGTGGCCAGCAGCAGCGGGTGGCGCTGGCGCGTGCGCTGGCGCCCAAACCCCGGCTGCTGTTGCTGGACGAGCCTTTTTCCAACCTCGATGTAGAGCTGCGCGAGCGGCTGGCGCACGAGGTGCGCGGAATCTTGAAACAGGCCAACACCACGGCGCTGTTCGTCACCCACGACCAGCTCGAGGCCTTTGCGATTGGCGACGCGATTGGTGTGATGCACCACGGCGATCTGCACCAGTGGGACGATGCCTATGCGCTGTACCACCGGCCGGCCACCCGTTTTGTGGCCGACTTCATTGGCCATGGCGTGTTTGCCAAGGCAACACTGCATGGCAGCGGCGACAGCATGGTGGTGCGCACGCCGCTGGGGGAGCTGAGCGACCTGGCCAGCAAGATGCTGCCGGGCGCGCAGATTGGCGACACCTGCGATATTTTGCTGCGGGCCGACGACATCGTGCACGACGACGACGCGCCGGTGAAGGCGCAGATTGTGCGCAAGGCGTTTCGGGGTTCGGAGTTTTTGTACACGCTGCGGCTGTCCACCGGCGAGACGGTGCTGGCCCATGTGCCCTCGCACCACGACCACAAGCTCGGCGAATGGATTGGCATCCGCCCCGAGGTCGACCATGTGGTGACCTTTGCGCGGGAAGGCTCCTGAACGTTAAGGCGTGAAGGTGCCGGGAAACACGTAGAGCAGCAGCGTGGTCATGGTCAGGTAGCGCAAAAACTTGCCAATGGCCATGTAGAACAAACAGGGCCAGAACGGAAAACGCAGCCAGCCGGCCACCGCACACAGCGGGTCGCCCACCACCGGCAGCCAGGCCAGCAAACAGGTGCGCGGGCCAAAACGCTGCAGCCAGTCCAGCACCCGCAAATGGGTGGTCGAGTGCGAATACTTGTCGGCCACCTTGTGTGCGCCATAGCCCAGCCACCAGTCCAGCGCGCCGCCCAGGGTGTTGCCCGCCGTGGCCACCAGAATGGTGGGCCAGAACAACGACGGGTTGAGCTTGATCAGGCCAAACACCGCCGGCTCCGAGCCCAGCGGCAGCAGCGTGGCCGAAATAAAGGCAACCACAAAGACCGTGCTCAGGCCCAGCTCGGGCAGGGCCAGGGCTTGCAGCAGGTAACGGGTCCAGGCTTCCATCGGTGGGGCAGTATAGGGGGAGCAAATTGCGGGCCGCCGTTTTGGCTGCTGAATTTTTGGGCAGCTACAATCGTGCCTCATTTTTCGGCAACTGCTCCCCCACGTCTTTCATGCACATCGGCCCCTACGCTCTTGCGAACAACCTGTTCGCGGCCCCGATGGCGGGCGTGACCGACCGGCCGTTCCGCATGCTGTGCAAGCGGCTGGGCGCCGGTTACGCAGTGAGCGAGATGGTGACCTCACGGCGTGATTTGTGGACCAGCCTGAAGACCTCGCGCCGCGCCAACCACGACGGTGAAGCTGCGCCCATCGCCGTGCAGATTGCCGGCACCGACGCGCAGATGATGGCCGAGGCCACGCTGTTCAACATCGACCGTGGCGCGCAGATCATCGACATCAACATGGGCTGCCCAGCCAAGAAAGTCTGCAATAAGTGGGCCGGCTCGGCGCTGATGCAGGACGAGCCGCTGGCGCTAGAAATCATTGAAGCCGTAGTGGCAGCCGCTGCGCCGCACGGCGTACCAGTCACCTTGAAAATGCGCACCGGCTGGCGCATGGAACACCGCAACGCGGTGCGCATTGCCCGCGCTGCCGAAAGTGCCGGGGTGCAAATGCTCACCGTGCACGGCCGCACCCGCGAACAGGGCTACAAAGGCCATGCTGAATACGACACGATTGCTGCGGTGAAGGCCGCGCTGAATATTCCGGTGGTGGCCAATGGCGACATCACTACGCCCGAAAAGGCGCGCGACGTTTTGGCGTATACCAAGGCCGACGCGGTGATGGTTGGCCGCGCGGCGCAGGGCCGACCCTGGATCTTCCGCGAAATCGCACATTTTCTGGCCACCGGCACCCATCTGGCGCAGCCGCTGGTAGCCGAGGTGCGGCAGTTGCTGCTGGAGCACCTGCGCGACCACTACAGCCTGTACGGCGAACTCACCGGCATGCGCACCGCACGCAAACACATTGCCTGGTATGTGAAAGCCTTGCCCGGCGGCGAAGCCTTTCGCAACCGTATCAACGCAATAGAAGACTGCGAACAGCAGTGGCTGGCGGTGCAAGACTATTTCACGGAGCTGGAAGCACTGGGCGAACGGTTGCCGGTGGCAATTCAAGACACACAAGAAGAACGAGACATGGAGTGGAGTGCATGAGCAAGAAGCAAATTGAGGAATGCGTGAAGAGCAGTCTGGAAGGCTACTTCCGCGATTTGTGCGGGACCGAGCCCGACGGCATGTACGACATGATGGTCAAGGCCATGGAAAAACCACTGCTCGAGGTGGTGCTGCGCCATGCCGAAGGCAACCAGTCCAAGGCCGCCGAATGGCTGGGTCTGAACCGCAACACCCTGCGCAAGAAGCTGGTTGAGCACAAGCTTATTAAATAATTTTGGGGGCAGACCCAGAAAAGCGCAGCTTTTTTGCTCTGTCCTCAACTGATCAGAATATCCCCATGAACGCACTCATCTCCGTCTCCGACAAAACCGGCATTGTTGAATTTGCGCAAGCCCTGCACGGCCTGGGCATCCGACTCATTTCCACCGGCGGCACCGCCAAGCTGCTGGCCGACGCGGGCCTGCCGGTCACCGAAGCGGCCGAACTCACCGGTTTTCCCGAGATGCTGGATGGCCGCGTCAAGACCCTGCACCCCATGGTGCACGGCGGCCTGCTGGCCCGGCGCGATGTGCCCGAGCACATGGCTGCGCTGCAAAAGCACAGCATCCAGAC
>JAZKCX010000058.1:5090-8012 GCA_040387875.1 Pseudomonadota bacterium
CTCTCGCGCATTCAGGACGACGGCTCGCACAGCCTGTTCGGCGGCCAGGCCAACGGCCGCTTTGTGAAGCTGCAGGACCTGCGTTATGGCGAGAACCCGCACCAGCAGGCGGCGTTTTACCGCGACCTCTACCCCGCGCCCGGCTCGCTGGTCACCGCCACGCAGTTGCACGGCAAGGAGCTGAGCTACAACAACATTGCCGACGCCGACGCGGCCTGGGAATGTGTGAAGAGCTTCACCACCCCCGCCTGCGTGATCGTCAAACACGCCAACCCCTGCGGTGTGGCCGTGGGCGCCAACCCTTTGGAGGCCTACAGCAAGGCCTTCCAGACCGACCCGACCTCGGCCTTTGGCGGCATCATTGCACTCAACCGCCCGCTGGATGGCGACGCAGCGCAGGCCATCAGCAAGCAGTTTGTCGAGGTGCTGATGGCGCCGGGCTTTACGCCCGAGGCGCTGGAGGTGTTCAAGACCAAAGTCAATGTGCGCATATTGCAGATCGCCTTGCCGCCGGGGGGCAGCACCGACTGGGACAACGGCCGCAACCTGATGGACGTCAAACGTGTCGGCTCGGGCCTGTTGATGCAGACCGCCGACAACAAGGAACTCTCGCTGGCTGACCTGAAAGTGGTGACCAAAAAATCGCCGACCGAAGCCGAACTGCAGGATCTGCTGTTCGCCTGGAAAGTCGCCAAATACGTGAAGAGCAACGCCATTGTGTTCTGCAAGAACGGCATGACCATGGGCGTGGGCGCGGGCCAGATGAGCCGGCTCGATTCGGCCCGCATTGCCAGCATCAAGGCCCAGCACGCGAACCTGTCGCTGGCCGGCACGGTGGTGGCCAGCGATGCCTTCTTTCCGTTCCGTGACGGGCTGGATGTGGTGGTCGATGCCGGTGCAACCTGCGTGGCCCAGCCGGGCGGCTCGATGCGCGACCAGGAAGTGATAGACGCCGCCAACGAGCGCGGTGTGGCCATGGTGTTTACCGGTGTGCGGCACTTCCGCCACTGATCGCTCTCTTTGAACACCGTCCTCGCACCACGCCACCTGCTGCTGGGCCTGGCGGTGGTGGCGGTGTGGGGCACCAACTTTGTGGTCATCAAGCTCGGGTTGGAGCAGCTGCCGCCGCTCTTGTTTGCCGCGCTGCGTTTTGCGCTGGCGGCCGTGCCCGCCATTTTTCTGCTGCGCCGCCCTGCCGCACCCTGGCGCAATATTGCAGCTTACGGCGTGCTGATTGGCGCAGGCCAGTTCGGTCTGCTGTTCCTGGCCATGCGCGCCGACATCACGCCCGGGCTGGCCTCGCTGGTGATCCAGATGCAGGTTTTTTTTACCGTGGGTCTGGCCATGCTGCTCACTGGAGACCGGCCGCAGCGCTTTCAGTGGGTAGCCACCGCGATTGCCGCCACCGGCATTGCGGTGATTGCGCTGTACAGCGACGGCAGCGCCACGCCACTGGGCCTATTGATGATTGCCTGCGCGGCGCTGGCCTGGGCTGCCGGCAACATCGTGGGCCGGGCTGCGGGGCGGGTGGACATGCTGGCTTATGTGGCCTGGTCCAGCCTGTTTGCGGTGCCGCCGCTGGCCGCGTTATCGCTAGTGTTTGAAGGCTGGCCGCGTATCAGCGAAGGGCTGGCCGGAGCGGGCTGGACGACCTGGGCGGTGGTGGCCTGGCAGTCCTGGGGCAACACGATTTTTGGCTACGGCGCATGGGCCTGGCTGCTCAGCCGCTACGCCGCCGCATCGGTCACGCCGCTGGCGCTTTTGGTGCCGGTATTTGGCATGGGCGCGTCGGCCTGGTGGCTGGGTGAGGCACTGCCGGGCTGGAAGCTGGGCGCCGCCGCACTGGTGCTGGCGGGCCTGCTCATCAACGTGTTGTGGCCTTACTGGCATGCCAGCCGGCAAAAACCCCCGTTCTAGCCCGAATTTAAAGCTTTTTATGCCGCTAGCCGGCGTGGAATATCGCTTTATTGCTATGAATACCGAAGCAGTCTAGCCGCTGCTGATTGGGTTTCAGCCGGCCGCAAACACTTCACGCGCCGCCGCCACGGTGGCCGCAATGTCCGCATCGGTATGCGCCGCACTCACAAAACCCGCTTCGTAGAGCGCCGGCGCGAAATACACCCCGCGGTCCAGCATGCCGTGGAAAAAGCGGTTGAAACGCGGGCCGTCGGTGGTCATCACGGTGGCGTAGTTCTGCGGCAGCGGATCGAGCAAAAAGAAGCCGAACATGCCGCCCTGGCTGTCGCCGGTGAGGGTGACACCGGCATCACGTGCCGCGCCAATCAGACCCGCCACCAGGCTTTGCGTGCGCTTGGCCAGCGTCTCGTAAAAACCCGGCTTGGCCACCTCACGCAGCGTAGCCAAGCCACAGGCTGTAGCCACCGGGTTGCCGCTCAGCGTGCCGGCCTGGTAAACCGCCCCCAGCGGTGCGAGCTGCTGCATCACGGCGCGCTTGGCGCCAAAGGCTGCCAGTGGCATGCCGCCGCCAATCACCTTGCCCATCACCGTCATGTCGGGCTCGAAGCCGGGGATGAGTTGGGCGTAGACGCTTTGCGCGCCGCCCAGCGCCACGCGGAAACCCGTCATCACTTCATCAAACGCCAGCAGCGCGCCGTGTTGTGTGCAGAGTTCGCGGCAACGGGTCATGAAGGGCACCGACGCGCGCACAAAATTCATGTTGCCGGCAATCGGCTCGATCATCAAACAGGCAATCTCGCTGCCGTGCAGCGCAAAGGCTTCTTCGAGCTGCGCCACGTTGTTGTACTCCAGCACCAGCGTGTGCTGCACCACCTCGGGCGGCACACCGGCACTGGTGGGGTTGCCAAAGGTGGCCAGGCCCGAGCCGGCCTTGACCAGCAGCGCGTCGGCATGGCCGTGGTAGCAGCCTTCAAATTTGATGAGTTTGCTGCGGCCGGTGGCGCC
>JAZKCX010000059.1:0-3595 GCA_040387875.1 Pseudomonadota bacterium
CGGCGTTTTGCGCCTTGCATCAGGCCTTTTTGACTCGCAACGCATCTGGCAAAAACAGTGTGAACAGGCCCTGCAGCCCAGAATGTAAAAAGCCGGGCACATGGTACTGCGCGCCGGCTCTTTTGTCGTGGTCTTCATCACTCGCTTGTGAAGATGCTTCCGAGTTGGTCCATCTTCTCCAGCGCAATGCCGCAACCGCGCACCACACAGGTCAGCGGGTCTTCGGCCACCAGCACCGGCAGGCCGGTTTCTTCGGCCAGCAGGCGGTCCAGGTCGCGCAGCAGCGCGCCGCCGCCGGTCAGCATCATGCCGCGCTCGGCAATGTCGGCGCCCAGTTCGGGCGGCGTGTACTCCAGCGCATTTTTCACGGCGCTGACGATGTTGTTGATCGGGTCGGTCAGCGCTTCCAGAATTTCATTGCTGCTGATGGTGAAGCTGCGCGGCACGCCTTCGGACAGGTTGCGGCCCTTGACTTCCATTTCCTTGACTTCCGAGCCAGGGAAAGCCGAGCCGATCTTTTTCTTGATCGCTTCTGCTGTGGGCTCGCCAATCAGCATGCCGTAGTTGCGGCGGATGTAGTTGATGATGGCTTCGTCAAAGCGGTCACCACCGACCCGCACACTGCCCTTGTAGACCATGCCGCCCAGGCTGATGACGCCGACTTCGGTGGTACCGCCGCCGATGTCGACCACCATGGAGCCGCTGGCCTCGGCCACCGGCAGGCCGGCGCCAATCGCGGCGGCCATGGGTTCTTCAATCAGGTACACATCCGATGCACCGGCGCCCAGCGCCGATTCGCGGATGGCGCGGCGCTCCACCTGGGTCGAGCCGCAGGGCACGCAGATGATGATGCGCGGGCTGGGGCGGAACATGCTGCGCGGGTGCACCATCTTGATGAACTGCTTGAGCATCTGCTCGGTAACGGTGAAGTCGGCAATCACGCCGTCTTTCATCGGGCGGATCGCCTCGATGTTGCCCGGCACCTTGCCCAGCATGGCCTTGGCTTCCTTGCCGACCGCCTGGATGGTCTTTTTACCCTGGGGGCCGCCTTCGTGGCGAATGGCAACAACGGAAGGCTCGTCCAGGACGATGCCCTTGCCGCGTACGTAAATCAGGGTGTTGGCCGTGCCAAGGTCAATCGCCAGGTCGGTGGAGAAGTACCGACTGAATGCTCCGAACATCGCAAATCCTCTCAGGCACAGCACGCACTTCGGCCTGCCGTCGCCACACTTTTATCGGTCAATAGGGGCTGTATCGCGCAAATGCAGACGGCTTTCCAGCCGATGCATCAAAGGCGGGATAATACCGCATCACCCCGATGTAACCTGTCCCGAAACACCCCATTTGCGGCCAGATCCCCGTCTTTGCACGCGATTTATCGAACATTTTTGACCTATGTCCCTCACTTCCCCTGAACTGGACCGCATTGCCAATCTGGCCCGGCTTGAGCTGCAGCCGGCAGAAAGCGAGCGCTTGCTGACGCAGCTCAACCAGTTTTTTGACATCGTCGAGCAGATGCGCGCGGTCGATACCACCGGCGTGGAGCCGCTGGCCCATCCGGTGGATGTGATGCAACCCATGGCCCTGCGCTTGCGCGAAGATGTGGCGAGCGAGCCGAACAACCGCGAAGCCAACCAGAAAAGCGCTCCGGCCGTGGAGCGTGGGCTGTTTTTGGTCCCTAAAGTCATCGAGTGAGTGCAGTTATGACCACCGAACTCCATGATTTGAGCGTGGTGCAACTGGCCACGCAGTTGCGCAGTAAAAAAGTGTCCGCAGTCGAAGCGGCCCAGCATTTCCTGCGGCGCGCCCAGGCCCAGGCATCGCTCGGCGCCTTCCTCGCTACCAACGCCGACGCCACGCTGGCCCAGGCCCGCGCTGCCGATGCCCGGATAGCGGCCGGCGACGCCGCGCCGCTGCTGGGCGTACCGATTGCGCACAAGGACATCTTCGTCACCACCGACTTTCCCAGCACCGCCGGCTCAAAAATGCTGGCCGGCTACAACTCCTCTTTCGATAGCACGGTGGTGAGCAAATTCGCCGGCCAGGGGGCGGTTTGCCTTGGAAAATTGAATTGCGACGAGTTTGCGATGGGTTCTTCCAACGAAAACTCGGCTTTTGGCGTGGTGCAAAACCCCTGGGATCTTTCGCGCGTGCCCGGTGGCTCGTCCGGCGGCAGCGCAGCGGCCGTGGCGGCCCGCATTGCGCCCGCCGCAACCGGCACCGACACGGGCGGCTCCATCCGCCAGCCCGCCTCGTTCTGTGGCATCACCGGTATCAAACCCACCTACGGCCGCGCCTCGCGCTACGGCATGGTGGCCTTTGCCTCCAGCCTGGACCAGGCCGGCCCCATGGCCCGCAGCGCCGAAGACTGTGCGCTCCTGCTGTCCGCCATGTGTGGCCCCGACCTCGACCGCGACTCGACCTCGCTCGACGTACCGAATGAGGACTTCAGCCGCTCGCTGAACGACTCGCTGGCTGGCCTGCGCATCGGCATTCCGAAAGAATTTTTTGCTGAAGGGCTGTCGGCCGATGTGCGCACCGCTGTGGATGCTGCGCTGAAGGAATACCAGAAGCTGGGCGCCACGCTGGTGCCCATCTCGCTGCCGCGCACCGAGCTGTCCATCCCGGTCTACTACATCATCGCGCCGGCCGAGGCGAGCTCGAACCTGAGCCGGTTTGATGGTGTGAAATTTGGCCACCGCGCAGCGAACTACACCGACCTGCTCGACATGTACAAAAAAACCCGCGCCGAAGGTTTCGGCGACGAGGTCAAACGCCGAATCATGATCGGCGCCTATGTGCTGAGCCACGGCTACTACGACGCCTACTACCTGCAGGCGCAAAAAATCCGCCGCATGATTGCCGACGATTTTCAGCAGGCGTTCACGCAATGCGACGTGATTGCCGGCCCGGTGGCGCCCACGGTGGCGTGGAAACTCGGCGAAAAATCCGACGACCCGGTGGCCAACTACCTGGCCGACATCTTCACCCTGCCCGCCTCGCTCGCTGGCCTGCCCGGCATGAGCGTGCCGGCCGGTTTTGGCGCGGGCGGCATGCCGGTGGGCCTGCAGCTCATTGGCAACTACCTGCAGGAAGCCAAGCTGCTGAACGTGGCGCACCGCCTGCAGCAGGCGACCGACTGGCATGCCGCCAAGCCGGAGGGAATCTGAAATGAGCGCAGTAGTGAACACCTTTGAAGCGCAACAACAGGGCCGTCCCACCGGCCCGCTGGTGCAGGGTTATGAAGTCATCATCGGCTTTGAGACGCACGCGCAGCTCTCCACCCAGAGCAAAATTTTCAGTCGCGCTTCCACCGCTTTCGGTGCCGAGCCCAACACGCAGGCCTGCGCGGTCGATCTGGCGCTGCCCGGCACGCTGCCGGTGATGAACAAGGGCGCGGTCGAACGCGCCATCCAGTTCGGCCTGGCCATTGGCGCGCATGTGGCGCCGCGCAGCATTTTTGCCCGCAAGAACTACTTCTACCCCGACCTGCCCAAGGGCTACCAGATCAGCCAGTTCGAGATTCCGGTGGTGCAGGGCGGCGCGGTGGAGTTCTTCCTCGGGGATCAAAAGAAGTCGGTGCGGCTGGTGCGCG
>JAZKCX010000060.1:0-7992 GCA_040387875.1 Pseudomonadota bacterium
AGGTCGGGGTGCACCTGCGCGGGCCGGGCACTCAGCAACCAGTCTTCCATTTCATACACATCGGCGGCGTAGCCGGCAATCTGGCCAGCGCGCAGGGCCTGGGCCATGGCGGCCTCGTCCACCACCGAGCCCCGGCCCACGTTGACAACAATCTGCCCGGGTTTAGCCTGCTGCAGCAGGGCGCCGTTGACCAGATGCACACTGGTGTTGACGAGCGGAACGGCCAGCAGCACAAAGTCGGCACGGGCTACCGCATCGCGCAGCGAGGTTTGCACCACGCGGGCGTCGGTGGCGAGCGGGTCCACCCCCAGAATCTCGGCGCAGTCAAAGCCCTGCAGGCGGTCGACAATCGCGCGGCCCACGGCGCCCAAGCCCACCACGGCCACCGTGGCGCCGCGCAGACCCACACCGTAAAGAATGGGCCGCCAGCCGGCGTAGCGGCCCTGGCGCATCAGCCGGTCGCCCTGCAGCAGGTTGCGGGCGGTGGCAATGGCCAGACCAATCGCCAGCTCGGCGGTGGGTTCGGTCAACAGGTCGGGCACAAAACTCACCACCACACCGGCATCGGCACAGGCGGCCAGGTCAAAGTTGTCGTAGCCCTTGAGCGCACAGGCGATGGTTTTCAGGCGGGGCGCATGCGCCAGGGTCTCGCGGTCTACCTTGTCGGGCATGAAGGCCATCATGGCGTCGGCATCGGCCAGGTGCTGCAACAAAACCGCTGCGGGCCAAGGCTCGGGGCCGGGGTTCACCACCACCTCGCCATGCGCCTGCAATGTGCGCAGCACCTGGGGGTGGATGGGCTGTGTCACCACAATTTTGGGCATTGTTTTTGTTGTGTTCATTTCAGGCGTTTGCGCAGGCTGGCGCCAATGCTGTCCACCACCAGCACGCAGGCCAGAATGGAAATCAGGATGGCAGAGACTTCGTCGTAGTTAATCAGCCGCAGCGCGGCCATCAGCTCAAAACCAATGCCGCCGGCGCCCACAATGCCCAGCACGGCAGACGCGCGGAAGTGGTATTCCCAGCGGTAGATGGTGATGTCCGCCAGTTGGGGCAACACCTGCGGCAGCACGGCATGCAGGATGGTCTGCAGGCGGCTGGCGCCGGCGGCAGTGGCGGCCTCCAGTGGTTTGGGGTCGACATGCTCTATCGCCTCTGCATAAAACTTGCCCACCATGCCGGTGGAGTGCAGGGCCAGTGCCAGCACACCTGGCAGGGCGCCAAAACCCACCGCCGCCACAAACAGCACACCCAGAATGATTTCGGGTACCGAGCGAAAGGCCGCCAGCAGGGTACGCACCGCCCGGCCCAGCGCCGGGTGCGGCGTGGTGTTGGGGGCTGCCAGCAAGGCCAGTGGCAGCGACAGCACAATCGTCAAGGCGGTGCCGGCCACCGACATGGCCAGGGTGTCGCGCAGCGGAACCAGCCAGTGCTGCAGCCGTGCAAAATTGGGCGGCACCATTTCAGAGGCCAGCGTGGCAATGGCCGGCCCGCCTTCTGCAAAACGCTGCGCGTCAAAAAAGCCGGTAACCCACAGCGCCAGCACACAGACCGCCAGCACCATGCCCACCAGCGTCAGCAGCCGCAACTGCCGGGCGCGGTCGGCGGCAAGAAGGGGTTCGTAGGCCAGCGCGCTCACTTCATTTTCCCGATGTCCAGCTTGAGCACTGCGGCGGTTTCACGCAGCACGTCGTAGGCGCCGTCGTTGGTGGGCGCAAAAGCTTCCACCCGGAACGACTTGAGCACGTCCTTGTCCTTCATGTCCAGAAACGCCGAACGGATGGCCTGTTTCAAGGCAGGCGCCAGGTCGGCCTGCATCACGATGGGGTAGTTGGGGATGGGCGCACTCAGGTCGAGCTGCACGATCTTGGTGGCATCGACAATGCCGCGCGCAATCAGGCTGTCCAGAATGGGTTTGGACAAGGCACCGGCCGGCGCCTGCCCGACCTGCACCGCACGCGCTACCGCGTCGTGCGCGCCAAGGTGCACCGGGCGGTAGTCTTTTTCGCCGTCCAGCCCGGCTTTTTTCAGCAGGTGCGCGCGTGGCGCAAGGTGGCTGGAAGTGGAGGCCTGGTCACCAAAGGCAAAGGCCTTGCCGCGCACGTCTTCCAGTGTTTTTACCGGCCCGCCGGCGGTGGCAATAAGCACCGACTGGTAGGTGGGCGCGCCGCGCTCCACGCCCACCGCAAACGGCTCGATGGCGGGCGCCTTGGATTTGGCCAGCACGTACGAGAAGGGGCCGAAGTAGGCCACCTCAATCCGGCCAAAACGCATGGCTTCAATCATCGACGAGTAGTCGGTGGTGACCGCAATCTCGATCTCTTTTTTCAGCGTCTGCTCCAGGTACTTTTTGAGCGGCTGGGCGTTTTGAATGATGTTGCCGGCGTTCTCGTCGGGCAGCAGGGCCACCCGCAGTTTTGCCGGGTCTTTGCCCTGGGCCAGGGCAGACACGGGGGCGGTGGCAAGCAGTGCAGTGCTGGCCAGCAGGCAGGCGAGGGTTCGGCGGTTCAGCATGGCTGGAGTTCCTTGGGAGGGTTGAAAGCAGGAAGGGACGCGGTTTCGGGCGGTGGTATGGCACCGGTGGCGGGCGCGCCGTACAGACGGTCTTCGCTGGCCTGGTTGAGGTTGTCGGCCGCTCCGGTAAAAACCACCCGCCCGTTGCTCAGGCCCACAATGCGGTCGGCAAACTTGCGGGCGAGGTTGACCTGGTGCAGGCTGACGATGGCGGTGAGCTGGTCGCTTTTGCAGATCGCGTGCAGCAAACCCAGCACGTTTTCGGCGGTGGCGGGGTCGAGGCTGGCCACCGGCTCATCGGCCAGCAACAGCCGTGGCGCCTGCACCAGCGCGCGGGCAATGCCTACGCGCTGCTGCTGGCCGCCGGAAAGCGTGTCGGCACGCACCAGCGCCTTGTCGATCAGCCCCACACGCTCAATGGCCGCCAGCGCCTTGCGTTTGTCGGCAGCGCTCCAGGGCATCAGCACCCCCAGCCCCCGGCGGCTGGCGACACAGCCCATCAAAACATTGGAGAGCACCGATTGCCGGCCAATCAGGTGGTGCTGCTGAAACACCATGCCGGTACGTCGGCGGTGCTCGCGCATGGCACGCGGCTGGGACAGCGGGCCGTCCAGATCGGCCACATGAATGTCGCCGCCCGACGGGCTGACCAGCCCGTTGATGCTGCGCAGCAGTGTGGATTTGCCGGCGCCCGACGCGCCCAGCAGCACCAGGAATTCGCCGCGCTGCACTGCCAGCGAGGTGCTGTGCAAGGCGCGCTGCCCGCCGGGGTAGGTGACCGACAGGTCTGCAATGCGCAGCAGCGGGGGAGGAGCAGGGTCTTGCATGGCAGCGGCCTCGAATGGGTGGGTACAACGGCAGGGGCTGCCATGCGTACCAGTCCCCGAGTCTGCTGACCAAAAGTGTCACGAAAGTGAAACTTTCAGGGCCAACACTGGGGCCATGGATAGATGGCATCTATGTCAGGACTCACACTTCTTGCCGCGCTGAAGGCTTTTGACGCTACGGCCCGCGCCGGCAGCATGACGCTGGCCGCCAAAACGCTGGGCTTGCAGCAACCCACGCTGTCGGCCCACATCAGCCGCCTGGAGCAGGACTTTGGGGTGGAGCTGTTCTACCGGCGGGGCCGCCGGCTGGACCTGACCGATTTTGGCCGGACCCTGCTGGAGCACACCCGGCGCGCCTTCAGCGCCGAGGAAGACGCCCACGCCCTGCTGGTGGCGGCCAAAACCCGTTACCAGGGCTGTCTGACCGTTCATGCCATCGGGCCTTACAACCTCACGCCGGTGCTCAAGGCCTTTCGGCGCAAATACCCGCGGGTGCGGCTGGTGGTGGGTGTGGGTGACTCCCGCTCGATTGCGGCGCGGATTCTGGACTACCAGGGCGATGTGGGGGTGGTGCTGAACCGGGTGGAGCACGCCGACCTGCACAACATGCCGTTCCGCCAGCAGCCCCTGGTGGTTTTTGCCAGCACCCGGCACCGGCTGGCGCAACAGCCGCAGATCTGCATGGCCGACCTGCAGAACGAGGAGTTTGTGATTCGCGAAGAAGGCTCCACCACCCGCACCGTTTTTGAGCAGGCGCTGGCTGCGCGCGGCATCCAGATCCGGGTGAGCATAGAGATGGGCAGCCGCGAATCGGTGCGTGAGGCCGTGGCCCAGGGCATGGGTTTGGGGGTGGTGGCCGAGACCGCCTACGTGGCCGATGCCCGGCTGGTCAAGCTCCGCCTGACCGACAGCGACATGAAAACCCATGTGCATTTTGTCTGCCGCAGCGAGCGCCGGCAGGTTCCACTCATTGCAGACTTTCTGGAAACCGCCGCCCAGGTGGCACAGCACCCGGAAACACTGGCTTTTTAGCCAAAAAGTTCACATATTTTCAAAACTGCAGATGGTCACATCTGCATTCCGTATTTTTCTTTGGTGCGCGTTTTTTCTAAACTGAAAAACGCCGGTTGCTTCGCGCGACCCCCTGCCGTCGGCCACCACCCAAGAGACACCATGACCATTTTTGCAAGCTGTTTTTCCCGGGCGCTGCCCCTTGTTGCTGCGGCCGTTCTGGCGGCATGCGGCGGAGGTGGGGGCTCGGAGTTTTCGCTCAGCAGCAAGGCCGGGGTGTCGGTACGCGGCGGCGGCAGCTCGGCCGACGCATCGGTAGACACCAGCACCCCGCCACCGCTGCCCACGCTGGAGCAAATGACGCCGGTGCAGGGCGCCAAGGTCACGGCCATGGCGTGGATCGACAGCCGCACGCTGGAGCTGACCATTGCGTCCGACGCTTTTGCAGCACCGGTCAAGGTCGAGGTTTTCCTGCCCGCCGGCTACCTGACCGACACAAAGCGCCGCTGGGCCTTCACCTATTACCTGGGTGGCACCAACCATAACCAGACGACTTTCCGCAACGACTACAGCGCCTACGACCTGGTCGAAAACTATCCCTCGCTGGTGGTTTCGCCGAGCGGCGATTCGGGCTACTGGAGCGACTGGTTCAACAACGGTGCCGGCGGCCCGCCCAAGTACGAAACCTTTGTGATGGACCAGTTGCTGCCGCTGATCGACGCGAACTTTCGCACTGTTGGCGACCGCGCGCACCGCGCCATCATGGGCGACTCGATGGGCGGCTACGGCGCGCTGATGATTGCCGCGCGCCACCCCGACAAGTTTGCGGCGGCGGCCAGCCTGTCGGGCACGGTGGACACCAATTTCCCCACCGGCATGGCGGCGGTGTCGGCAAGCCCCGCTCTGCAAATGGGCCTACCCGATTCCATTTACGGCCCGCGCCTCACACAAGAGGTGCGCTGGCGTGGCCACAACCCCTGGGATCTGGCCCGCAACCTGGCCGGGATGGATTTGCTGGTGATTACCGGCAACGGCATTTTGGGATTGGCCGATGGCGAAGGCGGCACCGACCCCGCCGGCTGCGTGCTCGAAGCCGGCGCCATCTATCCGGAAAGCGTGAACCTGCACAACCAGCTCACATCTTTGGGCATTGCCCACGCCTGGGAGCCACTGCCCTGGGGCTGCCACAGCAAGTCGCTGTTCCGCTACGAGATCAAACGGGCGGTAGCGCGTTTTGAGAAAGTGTTTGCTGCGGCCCCGACCGCACCCACACAGTTTGACTTCCGCGCAGTCGAGCCGCAGTTCGCGGTCTACGGCTGGTCCGTACAAGCCGACCCGGCGCGCGCGCTGGAATTCATGGACCTGCGCGATGTCAGCGCGACCGGCCTCACGGTGATTGGCAGCGGTTTGACCACCATCACCACGCCGGGCTTTTTCCGGGGCCGCAGTGCGGTGGACATCCACATCGAAGGAGCGGTCACCAGCGTACGGCCCGACAGCGCGGGCCGTGTGGTTTTCGCGGTCGATCTGGGTCCGGCCAATGCCAGCCAGCAGTACACGCTGGGCAGCACCAACGACGCACAGATACGCCGTGTCACCTTCACGCCGCGCTGATCTGCCCGGCCATTCGCTCAGCATTTATTACGTACGGGAGACTTCATGCACCACCACAACATCCTGACAGCGCTGGCCGTGGCCAGTGCCCTTGCACTCTCGGCCTGCGGCGGCGGCGACAGCGCCTCGGGCGCCAGCGAGAAAACCATTTTTGGCATTCGCGTCAACGCCAACACGCCGGCCGGGTCGGCCAACGGCAACGCTGCAGTGGAAGTGCCTGAAGTGGCGTCCAGCGGCGACATGACCAAAACCGACACGCCCATCACCCAGGACCGCGATGGCACCATCTACCGCCAGACCATTGAGGTGAACGGCGAGACCCACGTGTTTCAGGTGTTCGAGCCCACCCGGCTGTTGGCCGGCAAGACCTACCCGCTCATCATCAACGGCCACGGCTGGAGCGGCATGCGCAACGTGGCGGCGCCGGCCGGCAGCATCACGGCGCAGTTCCGCGATGCCGGCTACTACGTGATTTCGTTCGATCAGCGCGGCTTTGGCGAGTCGGGCGGCAAGGTGCGCGCGATGGACCCCGAATACGACGGCAAAAGCCTGATTGGCATTCTGGACTGGGCCGAAAAACTGCCTGGCCTGCGCCGCAAGACCGACGGCAAGATGGTGCTGGGCAGCTACGGCGGCTCCTACGGCGGTATGTTCCAGTTTTTGCTGGCTGGCGCCGACCCCAAGCAGCGGCTGCGCGTGATCGCGCCCGACATTGCGCCGCACGACCTGGCCTATTCGCTCAACCAGAACAACGTACCCAAGTCCACCTACCTGACCGGTCTGCTGGCACTGGCCGAAGCACCGCCCAGCCTGAACCCTCTCAGCAACTCGGCCTCTACGCCCACCGACCCGATGCTGGCGGTGCAAACCCTGGTGGCCCGCGCGTCCAGGGGCGAACCCACCCGCGCTGATACCACCATCATCGAGACCATGGGTATTTCGTCGCTGACCGGCTTCATGACCGAGACCGACGTCAATGCGCTCAAGTACCACAGCGTCTCGTATTTCTGCGACGGCTTGCCCGCCAAGCAGCAGACATTCACGCTGCCGGGGGCGGTGCCCGATGCGTTTCCGGCACTGGTTGCGCCCAAACCTTTTCCCAAGCTCGATGCGCTCATCACCATCGGCATGAGCGACACACTCTTCAACTTCAACAACGGCTACAACAACCACCAGTGTTTGAAGCGCGGCGGCGGCGATGTGCGCCTGCTCACCCACCAGAGCGGCCACATCCTGCCTGTGAGCCTGGCCACCGTGCCGGGCGCGGCCGGGCTGGACCCGCTGTACGCCGCCATCAACCCGCCCGAGTTCCAGGGCCCTGGCGGCACGACCGCCTGCGGCAGTATCAAGATGCAGGACGCGGTGTTTGCTTGGATGGAAGAAAAACTGCAGGGCAAAACCAACGCCATCAAAAACGTGGTGACGACCGGCAAGGACTTCTGCATGAGCATTGCCGACGGCGATGCGGTGCAGTTGCGCGACATCCCGCGCGGCGGCGCCAGCTTCAAAGTCAGCCAGGCCACGCCGCAATTCAGCGGCCCGGCAGGTGTAGCGGGCTCGCTGTTGGGCAGCGCAGTGCGCGAACAACTGCTGTCGGTGCAGCCGCTCTACACCGCCGGCGAAGACAACACCGTGGTGGCCGGCATTCCCACCACAACCCTGGATTTAACCGCCCTGCAGCCCGCGCTGCAGATGGCCAGCTGCCCCACGCCCGTACCGCTGGGCGGCTGCGATCCGCGCTTTTTCATCGGCATCGGCAAAAAACTGGCCGGCGCGTCCACCTGGACCCTGGTCAACGGCAACCTCACACCGCTGCGTGGTTTTGGCCCGCATGCGGTAGACCTGGCCGGCATCAGCACCCGGCTGAAAGAAGGCGACCAGCTCGGCCTGCTGATCTACGCCTTCCATGCGCAGTACGCCACTACCTTCTCGAAAGACCTGTTCGCACCCGCAGCCTTTTTTAATGGCGCGGTACAGCTCCCGATACTGTCCAAAACCGACATTGTTCGCGAGGGTGTCTAAGGCG
>JAZKCX010000060.1:8092-12255 GCA_040387875.1 Pseudomonadota bacterium
CGCCAGGGCCTTTTGCCGGTACATCGACGCGTCGGCCCGCCGCACCAGCTCGTCCAGGCTCAGGCAGGTGGCGTCCCAGAAGGCCACACCGATGCTGCAGCCGAGGTCGTAGCCAACGGTGCCAACACAACGGCCTACGGTTCGGCACAGGTCGGCCACGCGGGCGTCCATGTCCTGCACGCTGGCGGTAAAGGCCAGCACGAACTCGTCGCCGCCCCAACGGGCCGGAATCCCCTGGCTGCCCGCGGCAGTTTGCAGCGCGGTGGCTACTGCCATCAAGACCTGGTCGCCGATCTCGTGGCCAAAACGGTCGTTGATGGACTTGAAGCGGTCAAGGTCGATGAACAGCAGGGCCAGCACCGCATCGGGTGCCAGCGCGGCCTGGACTGCGCTGGCGTCGTCGCGGAACTGGCCGCGGGCGCGCAGGCCGGTCAGCCCGTCCATGCGGGCCAGCTCCAGCGCCCGGTTGGCCTGGGCGCGTGCGGTCTGCGCGTTGCGCAGGTCTTCGCGGACGATGCGGGTGCTGTTGTTGACCTCGGTCAGCGAGCGGGCCATCTGGTCGAGCTCGCGCACGCCGCTGGCATTGAGCTCCACCGACTGCCCGGTTTTCATGGCGCGCACCACCACCAGCAGCCGCAGGGTCCAGCGCTCCAGCGCCTTGCCGGCCAACGCGGCACCGGCCAGCCCCAGCGCAAAAATAACCAGCACCGCGAGCGTGAGGTTCAGCAGGTTGCGCCGCAGCGGCGCGGCCATCATGTCCTTGGGCACACCAATGGCCACATGCCAGTGGTAGGGCGAAACCGGCGACACATAGCCCAGTACGGGTATGCCATCCTTGGTGACGGCGTCCAGAAAACCCAGCTTGCTCTCCCGCAAAAACGTCAGCAGTTCCGGCGAAGCCTGGCTGCCCACGTATTTTTCTGCGGCGCGCGAGCGCGCCACCAGGTTGCCGCGCCGGTCCACAATGCCAGCGGTCCAGTCGGTGGGCAGGCTTTGCGCCAGCAGCAAATCCGACAGCGATTCGCTGGTGAGCACCATGAACAGCACATAGGCTACTTCGTCTTTGCGAAACACCGGCACGCCCACCGAGACGACCGATTTGCCGGTGTACGGCCCCTTGAACTGGCCCGAGACCGCCGGCGCGCCGGTGGCAAATACCCGCTGCGGGGTGCTGGTGTCGGGCAGGTTGGTCAGCGGCGCGCCAAACGGGCGGACCGTGATGAACTGGGTTTTCAGATCGGGCCCCACCAGCCCAATGCCACTCACGCCGGGATAGATGTCGGCGACCCGCCTGGCCTGCGCGTACAGCGTGGGCAAATCACCGTGCAGGGCGGCATCGCTCACTGCCAGCGCATTGAGGTAGCCAATGGCCGACTCCAGCCGCTCCCGCACCGCATGGCTGGCGGCCTCGGTGCGCTGCGCCAGTTCGCGCTCGGTGGCGGACTGCGCGGCCGAATGCACCTGAAACACCAGAAAAATTGCCAGCGCCACCATGGGCGCCAGTACCAGGCCGCCCACCAGTACCAGCCAGGTGCGGATGCCCGCCTGGTAGCTGCGCTGGAGCCGCCGGGGCGGAAGCGGCTGGGCCGCTGGCAGCGGCAAAGCCACCATGGCAAGGGTCGGGGCGTTCATGGCGGGGTGGGCGCAAGGCCGGCGTTGAAGGGGTTGCGCGAGTCTGACCGTTGTTGTGCCCGCCTATCGGCAAAGATGGGGGTGAATCACCCCGCATATTGGGGGCCGCGTTAAATAAGTCCGCGCTCTGCGCGTTTGGTGAAAAACAAAACTTTATGGTGCCCTTACGGGATGTGGCGGGGTTTGCGCAAAAGCGGCCGAGGCTATCGGCACAAGCGGCTCACCGCCAACCCGGACGCCCCGGGACTCTGGAGCCACCAGAACCGCTTTTTACCAAATTTATGAACGAAATACGCCTCGGGCCTGCGTTGCATATTAATAGTTTGCTATGAAAATTGACAATCTGTCCGCTACCCGAAAAAACCCAAACTCCGCGCCCGACACGGCAGGATGGTTTCGTGCGGCGGCTTTGTAAAGCTACACTTTCGCGAAAGCAGGGGCGGGGGAGCCTATGGCCGATGAATCAATTTATGCACAGATCGCCGACGAACTGGAACTCGGTACGCCGGACAGGGCCCTCTGGACCCGGGCCACGGCCGATTCCGACGGCAACGCCGACAAAACCAAGGCGGTCTACATCCGGCTGCGGCTGGCCGACCTGAAGCGCAAACAGGCCGCAGCGGCCGCCGAATCGCTGCGGCTGGTGGAAGACCCTGCGCCGGCTGCGGCCGACAGTTCGGCGTCATCCACTTCCGGCGGTTTTTCCAGCATCTCCAGTGTGCGGGCCGAGCTTGCGGCAGCGCTGCTGCGGCTGCGCAAGTCCAGCTTTTACACCGTGCTGCAACTCACCCCCGAGGCCAGCGACGCCGACGTGCGCGACGCGATTGAAGCCTACGAGGAAAAAATCGACGCTGGTCAGGCCAAGGCCAACGATGCATTCACCTTTGCCCGCGAGACGCTGGGAAATCCGGCAGCCCGTGCTGCCTACGACCGGCGGCTGCAGGCGCAGCTCGAAGACGAAGTGGTCGCACCACCGCGTGAGCCACGCAGCCGCCAGCGCAGCAACACCCCGCCACCCTTGACAGTGCAGCCGTTCTGGCTGTCGGGCAAGATGGTTGCAGTGGCCGCCACCGGCATTGCGCTGGTACTGGTGTTTCTGGGGTTCAGTTTTTACAAGGAGCGCGGCGCCATTGCCGCAAAAAAGGCGGAGATTGAAGCGCAGGCGCTCAAGATCAACCGCGCGGCCGACAACGACGCCACCCGCACCGTCACCGAACGGGCGCTGGTGGACGGCGTGGTGCGCAACAGTGAACGGCGGGTGGAGGTTGGCTCGCAACTGGCCAACCGCTCGCTGGATTTGCAGATGAGCGCCGAACACCGGCGCCGGGTGGAAATGGAAAATCGCGCCGTCCAGGATGCCCAGCGGCGCGAGGACATGAAGCAGGCGCAGGAGCGGCGCAGCAAGGAATACCAGTTGCAGAACGAGGAGCGCAAAAACGAAGGCGAGAAGCGCTACTGGGCCTGCATGAATGCCGCGCTCGACCGCATGTCGTCGGCCGACGCCAACGCCCGCTGCGGCAGCCACCGGCGCTAGCACCGCACCACACCCGGTGTCACGGGCCTGCGCGTTGTTGCCGCTAAGATAAAACGCCCAGCCACCCAGGAGATCGCCATGCCCTACATGCTGCTGATTGCCGAGCCGCGCGGCCAGCGCGAGGCGCGCACCGACGCCGAGGGCCGCGCCGCCTACCAGAGCATGGTGGAGTTTGGCGAAGACCTGCAGGCGCGCGGGCTGCTGCTCGCGGTAGAGTCGCTGCGGCCCGACTCCGACGGCGTGCGGGTACAAAAGCGCAACGGCAAAGCCAGCCTGACCGACGGCCCTTTTGCCGAGGCCAAGGAAATGGTGGGCGGCTTCTTCCTGGTCAACTGCACCAGCCGCGACGCCGCGCTGGCGCTGGCCGCCGAATGCCCGGCAGCCGAATGGGCCACGGTGGAAGTGCGCGAAACCGGGCCCTGCTTTCTGCGTTGAAGTTTGCGCTGAAATTTGCGCTGGAAAAGTTTTGCCGGCGTGTCGATTTGCCGCCGCGCCATTCGTCGTACCCCAAGAGCGGAAAGAAATGCGGCCATGGTGGCCGGCCCGCCTCGCAAGGAGTGATGCCATGCTGATCCAGTCCTACCTCTTCTTCAACGGCCGCTGCGAAGAAGCGCTTGATTTCTACCAGCAGGCCCTCGGCGCGCAGGTAGAAATGCTGATGCGGTTTTCCGAAGCGCCCGACCCACCGCCGCCCGACATGGTGCAGGCCGACTGGGGCAACAAGGTCATGCACTGCGCCTTCAGGGTGGGCAGCACCTCGGTCATGGCGTCGGACGGCTGCAACAGCAACGGCGAAGGTTTCAAGGGCTTTTCGCTGTCGCTCAGCGTGGCCGACGAAGCCGCTGCCCAACAAGCCTTTGCCGCGCTGGGCGCGGGCGGCCAGGTGCAAATGCCGCTGGGCAAAACCTTCTGGTCGCCGTGTTTTGGCATGCTGACCGACAAGTTTGGTATTGGCTGGATGGTGGGCGTGGAGGAATGAGCGACGCGCGCGTGGGGG
>JAZKCX010000060.1:12355-13736 GCA_040387875.1 Pseudomonadota bacterium
CCGGTGGTTTGCGTTGCTCGTGCTCTGCATGGGCGAGCTGATGATCGTGCTCGACACCACCATCGTCAACGTGGCGCTGCCGTCCATCCAGGCCGATCTGGGCTTCAGCGACACCGCGCTGGTCTGGGTGGTGAATGCCTACATGCTGACCTTCGGCGGCTTTCTGCTGCTGGGCGGCCGGCTGGGCGATCTGTTTGGCCACCGGCGCCTGTTTTTGCTGGGCATCGTGTTGTTCACTGTGGCCTCGCTGGCCTGCGGGCTGGCCAACAGCCAGGCGCTGCTGGTGGTGGCGCGGGCGGTGCAGGGGTTGGGCGGCGCGGTGGTGTCGGCGGTGGCGCTGTCGCTCACCATGAACCTGTTCACCGAGCCGGCGGACCGGGCCAAGGCCATGGGGGTGTATGGCTTTGTCTGTGCCGGCGGTGGCAGCATCGGCGTGCTGCTGGGCGGTGTGCTGACCGACGCCCTCAGCTGGCACTGGATTTTTCTGGTAAACCTGCCGATTGGCGTGGCGGTCTATGCGCTGAGTGTGGCCTTGCTGCCCGACACCCGGCCGCAAGCCAGCGGCCAGAAGCTGGATGTGGGCGGCGCCCTCACCATCACGCTGGCGCTGATGCTGGCGGTCTATGCCATTGTGGGCGGCAACGAGGCCGGCTGGCTGTCGCTGCAGACGCTGGGCCTGCTGGGCGCAGCACTGGCACTGTTTGTGGCATTTCTGGTGATCGAATCGCGGGTAGCGCAGCCGCTGGTGCCGCTGGGCCTTTTCAAACTGCGCAGTGTGGCCATTTCCAACGTGGTGGGCGTGTTGTGGGCCGCAGCCATGTTTGCCTGGTTCTTTATTTCGGCGCTCTACATGCAACTGGTGCTGGGCTACACGCCCATGCAGGTGGGGCTGGCGTTTTTGCCGTCCAACCTCATCATGGCGGGCTTCTCGCTGGGGCTGTCGGCCAGCATCGTGCTGCGTTTTGGGCTCCGGGCGCCGATTTCGGTGGGGCTGCTGCTGGCCGGCATCGGGCTGGCACTGTTTGCACGGGCGCCGGTGGACGGCTCTTTTGTCATCGACGTGCTGCCCGGCATGCTGCTGCTGGGCCTGGGCGCGGGCATGGCGCTGAACCCGGTGCTGCTGGCCGCGATGAGCGATGTGGGGCCCGAAGAATCCGGCCTGGCATCCGGCGTAGTCAATACCGCCTTCATGATGGGCGGCGCGCTGGGGCTGGCGGTACTGGCCAGCCTGGCGGCTGCGCGCACGGCCGCCCTGCAGACGGGTGGTACTGCGCTGCCGGCCGCGCTGAACGGCGGTTACCAGTGGGCTTTTGTGGTGGGCGCGGTGTTTGCGGTGCTGGCGGCGCTGCTGGGCCTGCTGCTGCACGAAAAACCGCAGGCC
>JAZKCX010000060.1:13836-24491 GCA_040387875.1 Pseudomonadota bacterium
GGGAACTCGTGGCCGGCTACACCCTGATCCAGGTGAAGTCGCGCGACGAGGCGATGGCGTGGATTCGCCGCTACCCCAGCCCGGCCGAGGAAGGCGGGCAGGGAGAGATTGAGGTGCGCCAGCTTTTCGAGATGGAAGACTTTGCCTGAATATCTCGCCACCGGAGTCGACCATGCTGAAAACCATTGCCGCCATTTTGGCTATTGCGCTGCTCACCGTGCTGGTGCTGGCCCTGACCAAGCCCGACAGCTTTCGCGTCGAGCGCCAGGCCACCATCGCGGCGCCGCCCGACAAGGTGTTTGCCCTCATCAACGACCTGCACCAGTGGCAGGCCTGGTCGCCGTGGGAAAGGAAAGACCCTGCGATGCAGCGCACCCACAGCGGCGCGACCAGTGGCAAGGGCGCGGCTTACGCTTGGAGCGGCAACAAAAATGTAGGCTCGGGTCGGATGGAAATCATTGATTCGGTGCCGCCTTCCAGGGTGCTGATACAGCTCGATTTCATCACGCCCTTTGAGGGCCACAACACCGCTGAATTCACCCTGCAGCCCCAGGGCAGCGGCACCACGGTGACCTGGGACATGTACGGCCCCACGCCTTTTATCTCCAAGCTGATGCAGGTGTTTTTCAGCTTTGACAAGATGATTGGCAATGACTTTCAGGCCGGTCTGGACAGCATGAAAGCGATTGCCGAGAGGCCATGATTTTTTTCCACAGCCAAGGAGACTCCATGAGCTATGTTGATGGTTTTGTTCTGCCGGTACCTACCGACAACATTGCAGCCTACCGCCGCATGGCGCGCACTGCCGGCAAGGTCTGGCGCGAACACGGCGCGCTGCAGTACATCGAAAGCGTGGCCGATGACGTGAAGCCGGGCAAACACACCTCGTTTCCGCAAAGCGTCAAGCTCAAGGCGGGCGAAACGGTAGTGTTTGCCTTTATCGTTTTCAAGTCGCGCGCGCACCGCGACAAGGTCAATGCCAAGGTGATGAAAGACCCGCGCATCACCTGCATGATGGACCCGAAATCCATGCCGTTTGACGGCAAACGCATGTTCTGGGGTGGCTTCAAGACTTTTGTGGATGCCTGAGCACGCGCGGTGAGCGACACCCACCGCACCATCGAGGCGGTCTGGCGTATCGAGCAGGCCAAGGTCATTGCCAAGCTCAGCCGCATGCTGCGCGACGTGGGGCTGGCCGAAGAGCTGGCGCAGGACGCGCTGGTTGCCGCGCTGGAGCAATGGCCGCACAAGGGCATGCCCGACAACCCCGGCGCCTGGCTGATGGCCACCGCCAAAAACCGCGCCATCGACCGCTTGCGCCAGCAGCAGCTCCATGCGGCCAAAGAGGGCGAGATCGGCCGCGAACTCGACGACCGGCATGGCGACGCCGCGCTGCAGCAGGAGGCCGCGATGGACGACGATATTGGCGACGACATGCTGAGGCTGGTGTTCATTGCCTGCCATCCGGTGCTGTCCACCGACGCGCGGGTGGCGCTGACGCTGCGGCTCCTGGGCGGCCTCACCACCGACGAGATTGCCCGCGCCTTTCTGCTGCCCGAAGCCACCATCGCGCAGCGCATTGTGCGCGCCAAGCGCACGCTCAGCGAGGCGCAGGTGCCCTTCGAGGCGCCGCGCGCCGACGAGCTGGCGGCAAGGCTGGCGTCGGTGCTGGAAGTGGTCTACCTGGTCTTCAATGAAGGCTATTCCGCCACGGCGGGCGACGACTGGATGCGCCCCGCGCTGTGCGACGAAGCGCTGCGGCTGGGCCGGGTGGTGGCTGGCCTGGTGCCGGCCGAACCCGAGGTGCACGGCCTGGTGGCGCTGATGGAAATTCAGGCCTCGCGCGCCCCTGCCCGCACCGCGCCAGACGGCACCCCCATTTTGCTGCTGGAACAAAACCGCGCCCGCTGGGACGCACTGCTGATTCGCCGTGGCCTGGCCGCGCTGGAGCGCGCCGAAGCGCTGGGCGGCGCGCGCGGCCGCTATGCGCTGCAGGCCGCCATTGCCGCCTGCCATGCGCGCGCCCGCACGGCCGACCAGACCGACTGGCCACGCATTGCCGCGCTGTACGGCGCGCTGGCACAGGTGGCACCGTCACCGTTGGTGGAGCTGAACCGCGCCGTAGCCGTGGGCATGGCTTGGGGCCCGGCAGCAGGTCTGGAAATTGCCGATACCTTGCAGTCCGAGCCCCTGATGAAAAACTACCACCTGCTGCCCAGCGTGCGCGGCGATCTGCTGGCCAAGCTGGGGCGCCATGCCGAGGCCCAGGCCGCTTTTCACCAGGCCGCCGGACTCACCCGCAATGCACGCGAGCAGGCCCTGCTGCGGGCCCGGGCGCAGGCGCTACCCACTCAGCGCACCACCGAGTAGTTGACCGGAATCCAGCGGTAGCCCTTGCCGTCGGCCCGCACCCGGCCGATGCCGGGGAAGGACAGATGCGCTCCGGCCACCAGGTAGCCCTGTTTGGCGGCTTCGGCATAGGCTTTTTTGCGCTGGGCGGCGGCGGCCTTGCTGTCGGTATCGAACTGGATGGTGACGGCCGGGTCGTTGAACTGCACGGCGGCCACATGCATCAGGTCGCCCCACAACACCAGCTTTTCGCCCTTGCTCTCCACCACGTAGATGCTGTGGCCGGCGGTATGGCCGCGGCTGGCAATGGCACGCACGCCGGGAACCAGGTCGGTGTCGCCATCAAAGGGTTTGAACTTGCCGGCTTTCACATAAGGGTTGAGCGAGGCCATCGCGCCCTTGAAAAAGTCTTTCGAGGCGTCGGGCGCCTTGTCGAGGTTGGCCTGGCTCAGCCAGAAGTCGGCATCGTGTTTGTCGGCCCGTACGAGCGCGTTGGGGAAGGCCGGCTTGTCGCCGGTTGCCAGCCCACCCACATGGTCGGGGTGCATGTGGGTGATGTAGATCTCGTCGACCTGCTCGGGCTGGTAGCCGGCGGCCTTGAGGTTGGCCAGCAGCTTGCCCAGGGTGGGGCCAAACAGGCCGGCCGCGCCGGCATCGACCAGCACCAGTTTGGCGCCGGTGTTGATGAGGTAGCCGTTAACCGACGTTTCCAGCGGGCTTTTCAGATAGGCCTTAGCCAGCGCCGCATCCACCTTGGCCGGCGTGGTGCCGGTCAGAAGTTTGTTGACCGGCAGGTCCACCGTGCCGTCCGACAGCGCGGTGACCTCGAACTCGCCCAGCATCATGCGGTAGTAGCCCGGCGCCGAGGCCTTGACCATGGGCGCGGCGGCATAGGCGGGCGCGGTGACCAGCGCAGACAGGCCGGTGCAGGCGGCAAGAACGGCAAACGCGGTGGCACGCAGGAAATGGGGGCTGGACATGGATGTTTCTCCTGGGATGGGGTGATTTTTGGGGGCAGGCGGGCTGCGAGCCGAAGTATGCCGGCTTGGAAAATCCTGTGGGGGCGGCGGACAATCCGGGGCGCAGCCGATGTATGCTTTGGGACTATGCACGCGCCCTTTTCCGGTTTTGCACCGGCCCGCCTGGCGGGCTGCTGAACCATGTCCTATATTCTTGACGCCCTCAAACGCGCCGAGTCGGAGCGCGAGCGTGGCAGCATTCCGGGCATCCATTCGCAGCAGGTGCTGGCCAGCTCGGGCAGCGCGCGTGCCAGCGACGCCGCCCGCCCCTACCTGTGGCCTGCGCTGGGTCTGAGCGTGGTAGCCCTGGGCGCGCTGGCGCTGTTTTGGTATGCGCCTTTCACGGTACGGCTGAGTGCGATCTCCACCGCCGACCTGCGGCCCACACCACCCGCCCCCAGCGCCTTGCCGGCGCCGCAGATCACGCCGATTACGGCCGTGGCCAGCATCCAGCGCCCGGTAATAGAAGAACCGGTGCCCGAACCCGTCGCGGCGCCATCCCGCCCCAGCCGCAAGGCCGCGGCCGAGCCCGGCAGCAGCGGCGCAGCCGAACGCCGCATGGCCGCCCAGAGACGCGCCACCGAAGAGCCGCCGATTCCAGCCGTGCCCAAAACGCCCGAAGGCCGCATCTATGCGCTCAATGAGCTGCCCAGCGATATCCGCCAGGAGCTGCCCAACCTGGTGATTGGCGGCTCCAGCTATTCCAGCAACCCCGCGCTGCGCATGCTGATGATCAACGGCAAGATGTACCAGGAGCGCGAGCAGCCTTTCCCCAATGTGCAGCTCGACCAGATCCGCCAGGGCGCAGCGGTGCTGAAGTACAAGGGTTACCGGTACCGGGTAACGTTCTAGTTTTTGTTTTCCCGTGAAAGAAGCCCGACCACCTTGCGGCGGCCGGGCTTTTGTTTTGAGGCTTACCCGCTGAGCGGGCACGCACATCAGGGGAACAGGCTGTTGTTCGGCATGATGGGGTAGGCGGTGGCGTCGTCGGTCACCCAGTTGGCGGCGTTGATCACCAGCGCGCGGAAGGCGGCCAGGTCGCTGCGGTCGAGCGAGCCGTTGTAGCGGGCGTTGTCCAGCGCGAAAGAGATAAACGCGTTGGCGGCCGGCAGCTCGGGCGGAATGGCGCCGGCGGCGGTGCCCATCTGGATGGCGGCGAGAAAGCGGTCGGCATTGACCTGGCCTGCAGTGGTGGCCGTGAGGCCAGTGATGCTGCCCTGGAAGGCGTAGTACACCTCGGCCGTGCCGCTGATGCCGCCGCCTGCGCCCATGGTGGTTCCCTTGTCCACCAGCGGCGGGTTGGCATCGACCCGCAGGGTGACGATGGTGCCAGCCGGGTAGTTCACGTCGGCCGTCCAGATGAAGGCGGCTTCGTTGGTGATGCCGACAAACGCGGTGCTGGAAGAATAGTCGCGGTCGGTAAAGCCGATCTGCGTGCCAGCCACCACCGGCCTCATCAGCACAAAGGCCACGGCGTCTACCGCGTCGGCATTGGCCGCCATGAACAGCACATCGCCGGCGTTCAGCACCGTGGAGGCAGCGGCTGCCGTGGTGAAGTTCAGCGTGGTGGCGTTGGTGATACCGGCGTAGGCATTGCCCGATGCGTCGCGGATCACGCCGCTGGCGAGCTGCACGTTGTAGGTGAAGCCACGCAGAAAGTCGGCACTGGGGTTGATGTTGGCGGTGTTGCCGCTGAAGGTGACCTGGGTGGTGTCGGTGACGTTCAGCGTGCGGGTATCGCCCATGCCGTTGGTGATGACGATGTTGCCGGTGCCGGCCACCACAGGCTCGTTGAAGTTCAGCAGAATGCGGCTGCTGGTAATGCCGGTGGCGTCGTCGGTGGGCGTGCTGCTCAGCAGCGTGGGGCCGGCGGTGTCGGTGGTGCCCACGGCCTTGAAGCTCAGGGCGCTGGTGCTGGTGACTGCGGGTGCGTTGTTGCCCAGGCTGTCGCGCACCAGGCCGGCGGCGTAGGTGATGCTGTAGGTGCTGCCAGCCATCAGGTCGGCGGTGGGATTGATGGTGACGGTGCTGCCGCTCACGGTGACCTGCGTTGCGTCGGTCACGGCAATGCTGCGGGTGTCGCCGGCGCCATTGCTCAGCGTGAGATTGCCGGTACCCGCCACGATGGCCTGGTTGAAGGTGAGGTAGAGGTTGCTGCGAATGCCTACCGCAGCGCTGCTGGTGGTGGGCGAATAGACCAGCATTTCGGGCCGGCCGGCGCCGCCACCAATTTCGCTCACCACATAGATGTTGCGGTCCAGGTCAATTGCGAGGCCTTCGTTTTGCGGCGCAATGCCGACGTCCAGCGTGCCCTGGATGTTGCCGGCGCGGTCTACGTGGATCAGCCGGCCGTTGGGGGCGCTCAGAATCAGCAAATGGCTGTAGTCGGCGGCGCTTGCCGGCAGCACGGTAGAGAGCGCGGCAACGTCGTTCACGGCGGTCACGCCGAGACGCGCAGGGTCGAACAGATTGGTCGAGTCCACCGTGGTGGGCGAGCCGTTCGATGCGCTCAGGCCCGAGAAGTTGATGGTGGTCTGGAATACGCCAATCGGTCCCGATTCCTTCACCGCCACATAGCCGCTGGTGGAAGGATCGAACGCAATGCCCTCGATGCCGGTGTTGCCAATGGTGGTGCCGAGCTTCACAGTGCGCACGTCGGCCGGGCCCAGCGTCATGCCGGCGCGGTAGGTGAATTCGTTGGCCTGGCGGTAGCGCTCTTCGATCAGCACAAACTTGCCGCTGCCAATGTAGGCAATGCCTTCGGGGTCGTACAAAAAGGTGCCCTGGGGCTGCGAGGCGTCGGGGGCAATCGTCATGGAGTCAACCAGCACACCGCGCTTGGTGACTTGCGTGATGGAGGTACCGCCGTCGCCCACCACAAACAGCGTGTCGGTGTCGCGGTTGTAGGTCACGCCCGAGGCTTCTTCGGCCAGCAGGTTGGTGCCGGTTCCCACTGGCAGGCTGTGGCGGCCGGTCTGGGTGTAGTTGGCCAGCTCCAGGGTTCGGCCGTTGGCGGTAAAGCCCAGCGTGGGCACCACAAAAGGTGTACCGGTGGGCGGTGCGGGTGGGGTGGGGGCAGGGTCGCTGCCACCGCCGCCACAAGCGCCGAGAACAGTGGCAAGAATGCCCGCCAGCAGCAGCGGGAGCAGTCGGGAAGTAGGGGCGCGCATCGGGTTGCTTTCGGAAAATGAAGTCAACTTTTGATTCTTGCTGCGGCATGTGGCGGTTTGATGACAAGCCGCTGGCGTCCTACGCGCAGATCGCAGCGTTTTCCTACATACGCGGGGGGTTGGCCTGCCTACGATAGGCTGCCGATTCTTATGAACCCTCTGCGTGTATGGGTGAGTTGACTCCCCGCATCCTTGCTGCCGAAAGCTCCAACGGCGCGCCTGACAGCGCGTCGGGGGTAGCACTGCACGGGGCCTGGACAGTGGCGCAGCTGGCGCAAGCTACGGTATGGCAATCGGTGCAGCAGGCGCTGGCAAACGCCGGCAAAAATACCACCGCCTGGGACCTGCGCGAGATGGCGCAAATCGACCACGTAGGCGCGCAGCACCTGTGGGACCACTGGGGCCGGCAATGGCCCGCAGAGCTGCTGGCGCACGATGCACAGCGTGCCGTGCTGGAGCGGGTGGCCGAGTTCAGCGATTGCCCGGCCGAACGTCCCGCGCCCGGTTGGCTTGCGCGTTTTGCGGCGCTGGGCCGCTGGCTTTTTACGGCGGCAGAACATGGCCGCGACCTGTTGATTCTGGTGGGCGAGCTGCTGCTCAATGTGCTGCGTTTTGCGCGGCGGCCACGTAGCGGGCCGTGGCGCGATATTTCGGGCCATCTGTACCACATAGGCGCCACTGCACTGCCCATCACGGCGCTGGTGGGGTTCTTGATTGGTGTGGTGCTGGCCTACCTGATTTCGCAGCAGTTACGCCAGTTTGGTGCCGACGCTTTCATCGTCAACATCCTGGGCCTGTCGCTGATTCGCGAGCTGGGGCCGGTGCTGGCCGCTATTTTGCTGGCCGGCCGATCCGGCTCGGCCATCACCGCGCAGATTGGTGTGATGCGCGTGACCGAAGAGTTGGACGCCATGCGGGTGCTGGGCATTGCGCCGGGCTTTCGGCTGGTGATGCCGCGCGCGATTGCGCTCGCCATTGTGATGCCGCTCATCAGCGTCTGGACCACACTGGCCGCGCTGGTTGGCGGCATGCTGGCAGCCCAGCTCACCATGGACGTGGGCCCGGCTTATTTCATCGACGCGCTGCCCAAAGCGGTGCAGGTCAGCAACCTCTGGCTGGCGAGCGCCAAGTCGGTGGTGTTTGGCGTGCTGATTGCGCTGGTGGCCTGCCACTTCGGCCTGCGTGTGAAACCCAATACACAGAGTCTGGGCGAGGGCACCACCGCATCGGTGGTGACATCCATAACCGTGGTGATTCTGGTGGATGCGCTGTTTGCCGTGTTGTTCAAGGGTGTGGGCATATGAGCGCACCTGGCGAGGGGCCCCACACCGTGGGGATCGACACAGCGCGAAGAGGCCCGGACGCCGACAATACGGCAGCCGCCAGCGCGCGGCCGGTCGGAGGCGGCGATATGAGCGAACCCATGGTCGCGATCCAAAAGCTGTGGACGGCCTTCGGCCCGCCCGGCCGGCAAACCGTCATCCATAAAGACCTCGACCTGGTCATAGACGCTGGCGAAATTGTCAGCCTGGTGGGTGGCTCGGGCACCGGCAAAACGGTGCTGCTGCGGCAGATTCTGGGGCTGGAAACACCCGCCAAAGGCGAAATCACCGTGCAGGGCCAGCCGGCCGCGCAACTCGGCCGGCGCGGCGCGGCCAGCCGGGTGGGCATGCTGTTCCAGCAGGGCGCGCTGTTCTCGGCCTTTACCGTGCTGGAGAACATTGCGTTTCCGCTGCGCGAAATCGGCACGCTGCCCAAAGAGCTGGTGCGCGAGGCGGCCATGGTCAAGCTGCAGATGGTGGGCCTGGGGCCGGAGCATGCACACAAGATGCCCAGCGACCTGTCGGGCGGCATGGTCAAGCGGGTGGCACTGGCGCGGGCCCTCATCATGGACCCGCCGCTGTTGCTGCTCGACGAGCCCACCGCCGGGCTCGACCCCGAAAGCGCCGACAGTTTTTGTGCGCTGCTGGCCTCGCTGCACCGCGACATGGAGCTTACGGTGGTGATGGTCACGCACGACCTCGACACACTGCTCGAACTCAGCACCACCGTGGCGGTGCTGGCCGAGCAGCGGGTCATCATCAAGGCGCCGCCGGGCGAGGTGATTCACTTCAAACACCCCTTCATCGAAACATTTTTTCTGGGTGAGCGGGGCCGGCGCGCGCTGGCGCCCGTACGCAGTGGCCCGCCCCGCCACACTGAAAGGTCCTTCCATGGAAAATAAAGCCCACGCCCTGGCGGCGGGCGCGTTTGTGCTGGTCATCACCCTGCTGTTGGCCGGGCTGACGGTCTGGCTCACCCGCGACAACACCGAGCACAACCTGTTTGAGCTGAGCACCAGCGAACCCCTCAGCGGGCTGCAGGTGCAGGCCGCCGTGCGCTACCGCGGCGTGCCGGTGGGCAAGGTGGAGTACATCGGTTTTGATACCAAGGTGCGCGGCAACGTGCTGGTGCGCATTGCGGTGGAACGCGGCGCGCCGGTCACTACCGCCACCTTTGCCACCATTGCGTCGCAGGGCATCACTGGCCTGGGTTTTGTGCAGCTCGACGACAACGGCGAAGCCGCCACACCGCTGGTGCCCAACGACCGCGACCCACCACGCATTCCGCTCAAACCCGGCTTTCTGGACAAGCTGAAAAGCCAGAGCGAAATCATCTTTGACCAGCTTGACTCGGCCAGCAAACGCCTGAACAGCCTGCTCAGCGACGACAACCAGAAAGCCATGCTGGGCGCAGTGCAGCAGATGGGCGATGCCGCCGGCAATATCAACAAGCTGGCGCTGCGGCTGGACAGCACCATCACGCGCCGGGTCGACCCCGCACTGAAAGGTCTGGAAGGCAGCACCGCCGAGATCAGCAAGGCGGCATCGGAAGTGGGCAAGGTGGCGCAGCGGCTGGGCGACAAGGACGGCGCCATCGACCGCCTGAGCGCCGGCAGCGATGCGCTGGCCCGCAGCGCGCAGAACTTCAATGCCATCACCCTGCCGCGCATCAACCGCGCCACCGACGAAGTCACCCGCGGCGCGCGCCAGGTCAACCGCACCGCCAACGCGCTGGGCGACAACCCGCGCTCGCTGCTGTTCGGCAACACTGCCGCCACCCCTGGGCCCGGCGAGCCCGGATTTACCGCTCCCAGCGGCGGTGCCGAACAACCTTCCGCAAGGTGAGAACAATGATTTTTATAGCAAACTATTCAGCAAAAACGCCGGCTATAGGCATTTTTTATTCAAAAACAAGGCGAAAAGGCCTGCTGGTGGCCGCTGTAGCCGCCACACTGGCAATGGGCGGCTGCGGCGTACTCGGTGGAGGCGCGCCCCCAGTACGCCCCAACGTCTACGACTTTGGCAGCAGCGCCCGCACAACGGCGCCCGATATCGCGCCCGGCCAGCCGATTGCGCTGGGCGAGGTCGACGCGCCCTTTGCGCTGGACGCCCCCGCCGTGATGTACCGCCTGGCCTATGCCGACGCGCAGCAGCCGCGCCCCTATGCCCAGGCCCGCTGGAGCATGGCACCGGCCAGCCTGCTGCGGGTGCGCCTGCGCGAGCGCCTGAGCCAAAGCCGCCCGGTACTGCAGCCCGGCGAGGCCGGCGTGCTGCGCACCCTGCGGGTCGATCTGGAAGAGTTTCACCAGGTGTTTGACAGCCCCAACGCCAGCAGCGGCGTGGTACGCCTGCGCGCCACCTTGCTGGAGACATCCACCACCGGCGAACGGCTGCTGGCCCAGCGCAACATCAGCGTGCAGCGCCCCGCCCCCAGCCCGGATGCGCAGGGCGGCGTGCGCGCGCTCACCGCAGCGACTGACGCGGCCATCGATGTGATTGACCAGTGGCTGAAAGAGCAGCGCTGAAAAATTTCGCTGATGCTGCTAGAGTAAAAACTTCCGCATCTACCTTCTTCGCCGCCATGCCAGCCACCACTTTTGCCCAGTTTGAAGCCAACGCCAAAGCCGACGGTTTTGACGAAGCGCTGGAGCGCCGCTGGGAACCGCTCCAGGTGCTCGACCTGCACAGCCACCCCTTCGCCGCCCGCGCCACCGTGGTGCAGGGCGAGATGTGGCTCACGGTAGACGGAAAGACCCAGCACCTGCTGCCCGGTGACGGTTTTGCGCTGGAGCAGG
>JAZKCX010000061.1:0-4445 GCA_040387875.1 Pseudomonadota bacterium
GCGCAACGGCCTGTTCAAGCGCCTGCACATCCACACCGTGCCGACGCTGCACTTCATCTTCGACCGCACTTCTGAAAAAGCGGCCGACATGAACGCCTTGATCGCCAAGGCTGTTTCTTCGCGCGCCAAGGAAGACTGAGCATGAACGCGCCACGCACACGGGTGCAGCGGCGCCCTGTGCATGGGGTGTTGTTGCTCGATAAACCGCTGGGATTCTCCAGCAACGATGCGCTGCAAAAAGCCAAGTGGCTGCTGCGCGCCGAAAAAGCTGGCCACACCGGCACACTCGACCCTTTGGCTACCGGTGTGCTGCCCCTGTGTTTTGGCGCAGCCACCAAGTTCAGCCAGTTGCATCTGGACGCCGACAAGACTTACGAGACCACGGTGCGGCTGGGCGTGCGCACCAGCACGGCCGATGCCGAGGGCGAGGTGATTGATACCCGCCCGGTGACCTGCACTTTGGGCCAGGTGGTTGAGGTGCTGGATAGTTTCATGGGCGCCATCGCGCAGGTGCCGCCCATGTACAGCGCACTGAAAAAAGACGGCAAGGCACTCTACGAATACGCCCGCAACGGCGAAACCGTGGAGCGCGCGCCGCGCAATGTGGTGATTCACGAACTGGAAATGCTGGGCGTCCAGCTCCAGGGCGACGCGCCCTTTCTGCGCCTGCGCGTGACCTGCAGCAAAGGCACCTACATCCGTACGCTGGGCGAAGACATTGCCGAGGCGCTGGGCTGCGGTGGCCATTTGAGCGCACTGCGCCGCATCGCCACCGGTAACTTTGACGAGCCGCAGTGCGTCACGCTGGCCGAACTCGAAGCCATGGACGAAGAAGCGCGGCTGGCCTGTCTGCTGCCAGTCGAATCGCTGCTCGAGGGTCATGCCCGCGTCATGCTCGATTCCGACAATGCAGGGCGCTTTCTCAGCGGTCTGCGCCGCCGCGTCACGCTGGCCGACCAGCCGCAGGTAGCCGTTTTTGGCACCGACCCTACCGCCTTGCTGGGCACTGCCCACGTTACTGGCGGTGAACTCATTCCCGGGCGATTGCTGAGCCCGATCGACATCCAGCAGATTTTGGAAAACCAGGCACACGCTAGCGCGTGACAGACTTCAGGAAAAAACCATGAGCACCAAGCAAATACGCAATATCGCCATCATCGCCCACGTTGACCACGGCAAGACCACCATGGTGGACCAGCTGCTGCGCCAGTCCGGCACCTTTGCCGAACACGAAAAAATGGTCGATACCGTGATGGACAACAACGCGATTGAAAAAGAGCGTGGCATCACCATCCTGGCCAAGAACTGCGCTGTGACCTGGGAAGGCACCCACATCAATATCGTTGACACCCCTGGCCACGCCGACTTTGGCGGCGAGGTGGAGCGCGCGCTGTCCATGGTCGACGGCGTGGTGCTGCTGATCGACGCCCAGGAAGGCCCGATGCCCCAGACCCGCTTCGTGACCAAGAAGGCGCTGGCGCTGGGCCTCAAACCCATTCTGGTAGTCAACAAGGTCGACAAACCCGGTGCCCGCCCCGACTACGTGGTGAACGCCGCGTTTGATTTGTTCGACAAGCTCGGCGCAACCGATGAGCAGCTCGATTTCCCGGTGGTCTATGCCTCGGGCATCAACGGCTGGTCATCGCTGGAAGAAGGTGCACCCAACGAGCAGTGGGGCCCCGACATGTCGGCGCTGTTCAACACCATTCTCAAGCATGTGCCGGCGCAAAAGGGCGATCCCGATGCACCGCTGCAACTGCAGATTTCCGCGCTCGATTTCTCCACCTTTGTGGGCCGCATTGGCGTTGGCCGCATCAGCGCCGGCACCATCAAGCCCATGATGGACGTGGTGGTGATGGAGGGGCCTGACGGCAAGGCCGTGAAGGGCCGCATCAACCAGGTGCTGACCTTCCAGGGTCTGGAGCGGGTCCAGGCCACCAAAGCCGGCCCCGGCGAAATCGTGCTGATCAACGGCCTGACCGACATCGGCATTGGCGTGACCATCACAGACCCGGTGAACCCTGCGCCGCTGCCCATGCTCAAGGTGGATGAGCCCACGCTGACGATGAATTTCTGCGTCAACACCAGCCCGCTGGCCGGCCGCGAAGGCAAGTACGTCACCAGCCGCCAGATCTGGGACCGCCTGCAGAAAGAGCTGCAGCACAACGTGGCGCTGCGGGTGAAGGAAACCGGCGAAGAAGGCATTTTTGAAGTCATGGGCCGGGGCGAACTGCACCTGACCATCCTGCTGGAGAACATGCGCCGCGAAGGCTACGAGCTGGCGGTGTCCAAGCCGCGCGTGGTGTTCCGCGATGTCAATGGCGAGCGCCACGAACCCATTGAGCTGGTCACCGCCGATATTGAAGACCAGCACCAGGGTGCGGTGATGCAGGCGCTGGGGGAACGCAAGGGCGAACTGTTCAACATGGACCCCGACGGTCGCGGCCGGGTCCGACTCGAGTACCGCATTCCGGCGCGTGGCCTGATCGGTTTCTCCAATGAATTCCTGAACCTGACGCGCGGTTCGGGCCTGATCTCCAACATCTTCGACAGCTACGAGCCGCACAAGGGCGATATCGGCGGCCGCAAGAACGGCGTGTTGATTTCCATGGACGATGGTGAAATCTTCACCTACGCCCTGGGCAAGCTGGACGACCGCGGCCGCATGTTTGTGCGCGCCAACGACCCGGTATACGAGGGCATGATTGTCGGCATCCACAGCCGCGACAACGACCTGGTGGTCAATGCCACCCGCACCAAGCAGCTCACCAACTTCCGTGTTTCCGGCAAGGAAGACGCGATCAAGATCACGCCGCCGGTGGAACTCACGCTGGAATACGGCGTGGAATTCATCGAAGAAGACGAGCTGGTGGAAATCACGCCCAAGAGCATTCGCCTGCGCAAACGCCACCTGAAAGAGCACGAGCGCAAGCGCGCTGGTCGCGAAGGTTAAATCTGCTGCCCGTCGGGCGTTCAGCCCGGCGTGGCGCATGATTAGCTTGCAGAATTTATCGTTTCCAGGGTTTTGACATGAGCGCCAGCGAGCAACAGAACGACGTCCTCACCGAGGTACGGGGCCAGATCGGCATGGTCACGCTGAACCGGCCAAAGGCGCTGAATGCGCTGTCGCTGGGCATGATCCGCACGCTCACCGCCACCCTGCAGGCCTGGCGCGACGACCCGGCGGTGCTGGCCGTTACCGTGCGCGGCGCGGGCAAGGATGGCGAAGCCTTCGGTAGCTTCTGCGCTGGCGGCGACATCCGCTTTTTCCACAAGGCCGCCCTGGCCGGTGATTCCGCGCTGGAAGATTTCTTTACCGAGGAGTACACCCTTAACCACCTGATCGCTACCTACCCCAAGCCCTACATCGCTTTCATGGACGGCGTGGTGATGGGCGGCGGCATGGGCATCAGCCAGGGCGCCAGCCTGCGGGTGGTGACCGACCGCACCAAGATGGCCATGCCCGAAACCGGCATTGGCCTGTTCCCGGACGTCGGCGGCAGCTATTTTTTAAGCCGCTGCCCCGGCGCTGCCGGCGAATACCTGGCGCTGACTGGCAATACCATCGCCAGCCCCGATGCCATCGCCTGGGGCCTGGCCGATGGCCATATCGACGCTGTGCAACTGCCGGTGCTCTGGGAAACGCTGGCCGCTACGCCCTTTGAAAGCGCCAACGCGGTAGAGCACTGGGTGCAGAGCCGTTTTGCGGCCAAGGTGGTGGTGCGCAAGCACCCGCTGATCGACAAGATTTTTGGCCTGCCCAGCGTGACGGACATTCTGGCTGCACTGGATGCCGACGCATCCGACTGGGCGCGCGACACCGCCGCCGTGCTGCGCAAACGCTCGCCCCTGATGCTGCATGTGGTGCTGGAGCAAGTCCGCCGTGGCCGGGCGATGGGCCTGGCCGATTGCCTGCGGATGGAGCGGGTCATGGTTTACCGCAGTTTCCATCTGCGGCCCGGCGCCGCCAGCGAAACGGTGGAGGGCATACGCGCCCTGGCCATCGACAAGGATCACCAGCCGAAGTGGAATCCGGCACGCATTGAAGACGTGACGCCAGCCATGGTGAATGCGTTTTTCGACAGCCCGTGGACGGCTGAAACGCACCCGCTGCGGGCGCTGGGTTAGGCCTGGCCGCCGCGCCGGGCCGCCCCAAGCAAGGCCGTACCCCCTCGGGGGCAGCGAGCTATACGCAGTGCGCGAGCGTGGGGGCTACCGATTCCGCGACTTCATCGCGCGTTCCACTTCGCGCTTGCCTTCGCGGTCCTTGATGGTGTCGCGTTTGTCGTGTTCGGCCTTGCCCTTGGCCAGCGCAATGTCGCACTTCACCTTGCCGGCTTTCCAGTGCAGGTTCAGCGGCACCAGCGTGTAGCCCTTTTGCTCCACTTTCCCGATCAGCCGCTTGATCTCGGCCTTGTGCAGCAGCAGTTTTTTGGTGCGCACCG
>JAZKCX010000062.1:0-10450 GCA_040387875.1 Pseudomonadota bacterium
CGGCGCGGTGAAGTGCGATGCACTGGCCGCTGTGGCGGCCGGCACCAGCAGGCCGTCAATGCGTGTCACCAGGTTACCCGCAAGATCGTGCGCGCCGTTGCCCGAGCCTTTGTCGGTGTAGGCCACGGCGCAGCCTTTTTTCAGGCCCCATTCGCCTGAGGTGCCGATGGCGCCGTACACCCCGCGTGAACCGCTGGAGGTGGCGGTAATGATGCAGGCCTTGGCCGGGTCAAAGCTGGCTGGCACCTGCACCATCATTGTCACGTTGAGCCGGCCGGTACCGTCGTCGGCATAGGCGATGGTTTCTTCGCCCGCAATCCGGCCCTCGCCGGTGCCGACCACCCCGTTGCTGTCCACATTGGGGCCGTACAGCGTGCCAAAGCCGCCATTGGGTGTGGGGTCGATCACCGCACGGTAGTTGTTGTAAATGGCGCGTATGCGCAGCTCGGCCGCCGTGGGGTTGTTGGCGTCTGCAAATGCCGGCGCGGCTGCGGCCTGCAGGCCGGTTCTGCCCAGCCCACCGGTCAGAAGATCATTGCTGACACCGTCGTAGGTGGTCTTGCTGACGCTCCCCGCAACAAAGGCGGGTCGGGTGTTGGCGGGCTCGTACTGGGTGCTGTTCGACGAGCAGCCCATTGCAGCAGCCGCACCTGCCAAGGCAGTAGTCCAATAAATCGTTCTCATGTTGTCTCCTGGTGGAGAAAACATCCTAGCGACTATCGTGCGGCGAAGGGTGAGGAAAGGTGTAAAAGTCCGCGCTGTTACACGTAGGCGTCAGGCGGCGGACGGCTCCGCAATGCCGCCCACCACATGGCTGAAGCCGCCGTCCACATAGGTGATCTCGGCGGTGACGCCGCCGGCCAGGTCGCTCAGCAAAAACGCAGCGACGTTGCCCACGTCTTCAATCGTCACGTTGCGGCGGATCGGAGATGCATCGGCCACCACGCTCAGTATCTTGCCAAAACCCTTGATGCCGCTGGCCGCCAGTGTCTTGATCGGACCGGCGCTGATACCGTTCACACGCATGCCCTTGGGCCCCAGCGATTCGGCCAGGTAGCGCACCGACGCTTCCAGTGATGCCTTGGCCAGGCCCATGGTGTTGTAGTTGGGCACGGTGCGGATCGCGCCCAGGTAGGTCAGCGTGAGCAGGGCCGATTTGTCGTTCAAATAGGGCAGGGCGGCCTTGGCCATCGCCGGAAAACTGTACGCGCTGATGTCGTGCGCAATCTTGAAGCCCTCGCGGCTCAGACCGTCCAGAAAGTCCCCGGCAATGGCTTCGCGCGGCGCATAGCCTATGCTGTGCACAAAGCCGTCGAATTTCGGCCAGTGGGCAGAGAGGTCGGTAAAGAGTTTTTCAATCTGCGCGTCGTCGCCGACATCGCAGTCGAAGATCAGCGTGGAGTTGAAGTCGGCCGCGAATTCGGTAATGCGGTCCTTGAAGCGTTCGCCGACGTAGCTGAAAGCCAGTTCGGCGCCCTGTGCGTGGCAGGCCTTGGCAATGCCGTAGGCGATGGAGCGGTTGCTCAGCACGCCGGTGATCAACAATTTTTTGCCGGTGAGAAAACCCATGGATCTGTCCTAGAGAAAAACTGTGCAGAATTGTCGCATGCGAGGTTTTGTGTTTTGTTGCTTGTGGCTGGGCTGCTTGCCGGCCTGGGCCGCGCATGGCTACGCGCTCTGGGGCGACCTGAAATACCCCGCCGGTTTCACCCATTTCGACTACGTCAACCCGGCCGCACCCAAGGGCGGCGAGATTCGCCTGGTCAGCAACCTGCGCACCTCTACCTTTGACAAGTACAACCCCTTCACCATCAAGGGTGCGGCTCCGGCCTATCTGGCCAACCTGATGTTCGACTCGCTGCTGACCGGCGCGCTCGATGAAACCGGTTCTGGCTACGGCCTGCTGGCCGAAGACGTGGAAGTGGCAGCCGACGGCCTGAGCGCCACCTTCCGGCTGCGGCCGCAGGCCCGCTTTCACAATGGCGATGCGGTGCTGGCAGCCGATGTGAAGCACAGCTACGACACGCTCATTGGCCCGTTCACCTCGCCTGCCTACAAGACCCTGCTGGAAGACGTCGCTGGCATCGACGTGATTGACGAGCGCACGGTGCGCTACCGGTTCAAGAAACCCAACCGTGAGCTGCCCCTCACTGTGGGTGGCCTGCCAGTGTTCAGCCGGAAATGGGGCGTGGAGAACGGCAAGGCCAAGACCTTTGACAAGGTGGTGACGGACATTCCGATTGGCAGCGGCCCCTACAAAATCGGCCCAGTGCGCTTCGGCAAGGACATTACCTATGTGCGCGATGCCGCTTATTGGGCCAAAGACCTGGCGGTGAAACGCGGCAGCGACAACTTCGACCGCGTCACCGTAAAAATCTACAAGGACAACACCGCAAAGCTCGAAGCGCTGAAGGCTGGCGAGTTTGATTTGATGCGCTTTTTCTCGGCGGGCGACTGGGCCCGGCGCGTCAATGGCAAACGTTTTGACTCGGGCGAACTCGTCAAAGGCGAGTTCCGGCACCGCCTGCCCTCGGGCTTTCAGAGCTATGTGCTCAACACCCGGCGCGCCCAGTTCAAGGACGTGCGGGTGCGCCAAGCCCTGGGCCTGGCGCTGGACTACGAGTGGATGAACCGGCAGATGTTCTACAACGCCTACCAACGCGTGAACGGCCTGTTTGGCAACACCGACTGCCAGGCCAGCGGCCTGCCCGGCGCCGAAGAACTGGCGCTGCTGGAGCCCTGGCGCAAAGACATTCCCGCTGCCGCTTTCGGCCCCATGACCACGCCACCGCGCACCGACGGCGAGTCGTCGCTGCGCGGCAACCTGCGTCGTGCGCAGGCGCTGCTGACCGAGGCCGGCTGGCAGGTGCGCGACGGCGTGTTGCGCAATGCAAAGAATGAGCCCTTCGTCATTGAGTACCTTGACAGCAACGAAACCGGCGCCCGCGTGGTCACGCCCTGGTCGCGCAATCTGGAGAAGCTGGGCATCACGCTGCGTTTCCGGCCAGTGGACTTTGCGCTGTACCAGCAACGCCTGCAGAAATTCGAGTTCGACATCACCTCGCTGGCCTACCAGGGTACCCACAGCCCCGGCCAGGAGCTGGCCGACATGTTTGGCAGCAAGGCCGCTGATACTGAGGACTCGGGCAACCACACCGGCATCAAGAGCCCGGCAATCGATGCGTTGATTGGCAAAATCACCGCCGCTAAAACCAAGGCCGAGCTGCTGCCCGCTTGCCGCGCGCTGGAGCGGGTGATTGCACACAGCCATCTGCTGGTGCCGCAATGGACGGCCGGCACCCACCGTATGGCCTACAACACCCGGCGCCTGGCCAGCCCGCCCAGCATGCCCCCTTACGCCAGTGGTGAGATCTGGGCGATTGAAACCTGGTGGGCCCGGTAATATGTTTGTCTACATCCTCAAACGCCTGCTCTTGATGGTGCCCACGCTGCTGGGCGTGCTGCTGATTACCTTTGCGGTGGTCCAGTTTGTGCCGGGCGGGCCGGTCGAGCAGTACATGGCCGAGGCCAAAGCAGGCTCGGGCACCGGCGCCGAGGGCGGTGGCCTGAGCTACCGCGGTGCGCAGGGCGTAGACCCCAAACGCGTGGAGCAAATCAAGGCGCTGTACGGTTTTGACAAGCCGGCGCACGAGCGCTTTTTTCAGATGCTGGGGCAGTTTGCACGCTTCGATCTGGGCAAGAGCTTTTTCCAGAACAAGGATGTCTCACAACTGATCTGGGAGAAGCTCCCAGTCTCGATCAGCCTGGGGTTGTGGACCTTTTTCATCAGCTATCTCATTGCAGTGCCGCTGGGCGTAGCCAAGGCCGTGCGCGCCGGCTCGCGTTTTGATCTGGTGACTACGTTACTGGTTTTGGTGGGCTATGCCATTCCCGGCTTTGTGCTGGGCGTGGCACTGCTGGTGATTTTTGGCGGCCAGCTCCAGTGGTTTCCGCTGCGCGGCCTGACATCGAGCAACTGGGAAGAACTGAGTTGGGCTGCGCGCATTACCGATTACCTCTGGCATATCGCGCTACCCGTTACCGCAATGGTGCTGGGCAGCTTTGCAGTCACCGCCATGCTGACCAAAAATGCTTTTCTTGAAGAGATTCGCAAGCAGTACGTGGTGACAGCCCGCGCCAAGGGGCTGGGTGAGCGGCAGGTGCTGTGGAAGCATGTGTTCCGCAATGCATTGATCCCCATCGTCACCGGGTTTCCGGCGGCTTTCATCAGCGCCTTCTTCACCGGCGCGTTGCTGATAGAAACCTTGTTCTCGCTCGACGGCATGGGTCTGCTCAGCTTTGAGAGCGTGATCCGGCGCGACTACCCGGTGGTGCTGGGCACGCTGTACCTGTTCACGCTGATCGGGCTGGTGACCAAGCTGATTTCTGACCTCTGCTACGTGTGGGTCGATCCCCGCGTGAAGTTTGACTGAGTATGAGTAGCGTGTCACTGTCCCCTGGCAAGCGCGCCTGGCTGCGCTTCAAGCGCAACAAGTTGGGCTACCGCAGCCTGCTGATTTTTTGCGCCATGGTTCTGCTGAGCCTGTGCGCCGAACTCATCTCCAACGACCGGCCTCTGCTGGTGCGTTACGAAAACAGCTTTTACTTTCCGATGGTGAAAGACTACCCCGAGAAAACCTTTGGCGGCGACTTCGACACCACCACCGACTTTCTCGATCCCTTTATCCGCGACAAACTCGCCCAGGGCAGCAACTGGGCCATCTACGCGCCCAACCCCTATGGCCCCAAGACGCTGAACTACTTTGCCACCGAGCCCAATCCTTCAGGGCCTGCACGCGCCAACCTGTTCGGTACCGACGATCGTGGCCGCGACCTGCTGGCGCAACTGATCTATGGCTTTCGCGTCAGTGTGCTGTTTGCGCTGGCGCTCACGGCGGCGGGCGTGTTTCTGGGCGTGGTCACCGGCGCGATTCAGGGTTTTTTCGGTGGCAAGACCGACCTGGCGTTTCAGCGTTTTATTGAAATCTGGAGCTCGATGCCCGAGCTGTACCTGCTCATCATCTTCAGCGCGGTGTTCGCGCCCAGTATCGCCCTGCTGCTGGTGTTGCTGAGCCTGTTTGGCTGGATGGGGCTGAGCGACTATGTACGCGCCGAGTTCTTGCGCAACCGCCAGCTTGACTATGTGCGCGCCGCCCGTGCGCTGGGCGTGGGGAACTGGCAGATCATTCGCCGCCATGTCCTGCCCAACAGCCTGACACCCGTAGTGACCTTTCTACCGTTCCGCATGAGCGGCGCCATCCTCGCGCTGACCTCGCTCGATTTTCTGGGCCTGGGTGTGCCGCCTGGCACACCGTCGCTGGGCGAGTTGCTGTCGCAGGGCAAGAACAACATTGACGCCTGGTGGATATCGCTGTCGACCTTTGCGGTGCTGGTGACGACCTTGTTGCTGCTGACTTTTATGGGCGACGCATTAAGAGATGCGCTTGACCCCAGAAAGGCCGACAAGTGACTGCTCCGCTGCTCAACGTCAAAAACCTGCGCATCGCCTTCAGTGGCAAAGAAGTCGTACACGGCATCAACTTCTCGATTGCCCCCGGCGAAAAACTCGCGCTGGTCGGCGAATCGGGTTCCGGCAAAACCGTCACTGCGTTGAGTCTTCTGCGGCTGGTGCTCAATGCCGACATTACAGGCCATGCGCTGTTTGGTGGGCGCGACTTGCTGGCGCTGTCCGAGCGCGAACTGCGCGGCATCCGTGGTTCCGAGATCGCGATGATCTTCCAGGAGCCGATGACGGCGCTGAACCCGCTCTTCAGCGTGGGTGACCAGATTGCCGAAGTTTTGCAGCTCAAACAGGGCTTGTCCGGCGCGCAGGCTATGCGCAGCGCTATTGAATTGCTAGCGAGTACCGGCGTGCCCGAGCCGCAGCGCCGCGCGCATTCTTTTCCGCACCAGCTCTCGGGCGGGCAGCGCCAGCGCGCGATGATTGCCATGGCACTGGCCTGCAAGCCGCAACTGCTGCTGGCCGACGAGCCCACCACCGCGCTGGACGTGACGCTGCGGGTGCAGATTCTGGATCTGCTCGACGACCTGCAGCGCCAGACCGGCATGGCGGTGCTGATGATCACCCACGACCTGAACCTGGTGCGCCGTTTTGCCGACCGCGTGGCGGTGATGGAGAACGGCCATATCGTCGAGCATGGCGTGGTGGCGCCGGTGTTTGCCGACCCGCAGCATGGGTACACAAAAAAGCTCATCGACAGCCGGCCGGTGCGTGACGTGGCCGAGAAACTGCCCGACGCTGCCGGCGTACCCGTCATGCAGGCCAGTGCCTTGCGCGTGGGCTACCCGGTGAAAAAGCCCGGTATCGCCGGCTGGTTCAGCAAGGGCGAATTCATCGCAGTGCAGGCTGCCGATTTCCGCATTGGCCCCGGCCAGACGCTGGGCGTGGTGGGTGAATCCGGCTCCGGCAAATCCACCCTGGCGTTGGCCGCACTGGGCTTGATGCCCAGCCGCGGCACGCTGCAGGTGGTGGGCAAGGCCTGGGGTGTGAACGCGGCGCACAACACGGGCATACGCCGCGTGGTGCAGGTGGTGTTTCAAGACCCGTTCTCGTCGCTGTCGCCGCGCATGACGGTGGAAGAAATTGTGGGCGAAGGCCTGCTGGTGCATGAGCCTGCGCTGCCGAAGGAGGGACGACGCCAGCGGGTGGAGCTGGCCCTGGCCGATGTCGGCATGGCCGAAGCGCAGTTCCCCGGCCTGCTGCAACGCTACCCGCACGAATTTTCAGGCGGGCAGCGCCAGCGCATCGCCATTGCCCGGGCGCTGATTGTGCAGCCTGAACTTCTGGTGCTGGACGAGCCCACCAGCGCGCTGGACGTGACCATTCAGAAACAGGTGCTGCAGTTGCTGCAACGCCTGCAGCGTGAACGGGGTTTGAGCTATTTGCTCATCACCCACGACGTGGACGTGATCCGCGCAATGGCCCATACCGTGATGGTGATGAAAGACGGCGAGATTGTGGAGTCCGGCCCGGTGCTGCAGGTGCTCGATGCGCCGCAGCATCCATATACGCAAAGGCTGGTGGCCGCAGCCACCGTCGATTAACGCGCCTTCAAGGCAGCGTGTGCAGCGGAATGTCCTTGGCTACGGCCAGCGCATCCAGCTGTTTGCGGGTCTGCGTCAACAACCACGCCGCAATCGTTGCGCGCGTGGCGGGTGCCAGCAAGGTCTTGGCGCTGGTCACCGGCACGCCTACTGCGGCGCAGAGTGATGCCGCGAAGTGCGGCTCCAGCGCGGCCACCGCCACCCGGCCGTTTTTGCAGGGGTAGACCTGGTAGCCGGCATGGGCGCCGCCAATGGCCGAGCCGGGCAGGGTGAGGCCCCAGGCGCGGGGCAGGGCCAGCCAGCGGGCGGCTTCTGACAGCGCGGCTTCGATGAACACGCCCTTGCCTTTGCTGGCGGGGCTGCGCTGGTGCAGCACCGCCTGCAGCACCGCTTCGCTGGCCTGCATGGCGCCGCCCATGTCGGCGTACAGCGTGGGGGGCAGGTCGAGGCCGGTGATGAGGTCGTTGTCGGCCAGATAGGTCAGGTCGTGGCCGGGCTCTTCGGCACGTTCACCGGGTGCGCCGACGATGGCCACCTGGCTCAGCGCCGGGTACTGCTTGTGCAGCGTTTTCCACACCAAGCCAAGCTTGGTCAGCGCCGAAGGGCGGAACGAGGTGAGCAGCACATCGGCCTTGGCCAGCTCACGGTGCAGCACCGCTTGGCCTTTTTCGGTTTTCAAATCCGCCTGTACCGTGCGCACGCCCTGGTGCAGGTCGGCATAGGTTTTGGCGCTGTAAAAGGCCATCGGGTCGCCGGAGCTGCCAGCGGGGGCGCCTTTTGGTGCGGGCGGTTCGAGCTTGACGCAGGTGGCGCCCATCTGGCGGCAGCGCATCAGCGCGGCGGGGCCGGGGAGGTTGAGGCTGAGGCTGAGCACGCGCACGCCACGCAGTGGGCGAAGGTTGGAAGCGGTCATGGGCGCTATTGAATTAGTAGCTAAAACACTATATTCTACGCCGGCCCCAGTGCCTTTTTGCTTGAAAAATGGCACCAAACCCCTGAAAACAGCTAACAGGGACCATTTTTACCTGGCGCCTCTGCCAAGAGGTAGCCGCCGCTTCTACACCGCAACAATACGGCGGTTGCCCGTACCCGGCAGCGTGCGCAGCGCGCGGTCGCTCACAGCGGTGTAGTTGCGGCTGGCTACGGTGTTGACATAGACCCAGTCGCAGCGGCATTCGGTGGGCGTGGCGGTGACCAGCATGTAGCCGCGCCGCGCGGTGTCGGTGTACTGCAGCGGGCCAATCAGCTGCTCCAGCGACGCGGCCAGCACGGCAGGGTTCTCGGTGGTGAAAATGGACTCGAAGCCGGGCGAGCTGACCGACGACACGGCAAACTCTACGCCCACCTGGTTACCGGCCAGATCGGCCAGGTCACTGGCCCAGGCGTTGTGGGTGTCGCCGGCCAGCACCACCAGGTTACGGTCGAGCGTGCGGGCTATACCCAGCACGGTTTCGCGTGCGGCGGCGTAACCGTCCCAGGCGTCAAGGTTGTACGGAATGGCGGGCTGGGCCAGGATGGCCTGCTCCTGCAGCGTGAGGGTGGCGGGTGCGGTCTGCGCTTTGGCCACGATGGCGCTGTACTGCGCAATGCTCACACCGCTGCCGGGCGACAGCGCTTCAAACAAAATCGGCGCAGGGATGTTCATGCGCCCCATCAGCACCTGCTGGCCCAGGATTTGCCAGGTGGCGCTGGACATGGTGAGCTGCTGTTGCAGCCAGGCGGTTTGGGTGGTGCCCAGCAGCTGGCGCGCCGGGTCGCCCACGGCTGCTGCAAAACCCGCCGCATTAACGCCGGTGGGGGTGGTGAAGTTGGCGTAGTCCAGTTGCAGGTCGCGGCCAATCAGGCGGGTGTCCAGCATGTGCAGTGACACCAGGTTGCCGAAGTTGAAGCTGCGGTAAATGATCTCGGGCGAGGCCACGCGGGTGGGCATCCACTCGTGGTAGGCCTGCAGGGCGGCGGCGCGTCGGGCGGCAAAGCTGCCTTCGGTGGCGCTCTGGTGGTTCTCGGCGCCGTCGCGCCAGGTGTCGTTGGTGAACTCGTGGTCGTCCCACACCGCAATCATGGGCGCGGCGGCGTGCAGGGCCTGCAGGTCGGCGTCGCTGCGGTACTGGGCGTAGCGGGCGCGGTAGTCAGACAGACTGACGATTTCGTTCGGCGGCAGGACCTCGCGGCCCAATGCGGCGGCGGTGGCCGAGGCGTACTGACCGCGCGCGTATTCGTAGAGGTAGTCGCCCAGGTGCACGGTGGCGTCAAAGTCGTTGCGGCGCGCGGCTTCGGCGTAGACGTTGAAAAAGCCGGCTGGGTAGTTGGAGCACGAGAACACTGCCAGGCGCACGCGGCTGACCGGTCCGGTGGGCAGGGTGCGGGTACGTCCCACAACCGAGGTGTTGCCACCGGAGCGGAAGCGGTAAAAGTAAGCGGTGTTGGGTTGCAGGCCAGTGGCGTCCACCTTGGCGGTGAAGTCGTTCGCCGCCGAGGTAGAAACCGTTCCGCGGGAGACGATGGTGGCAAAGGCGGTGTCGCTGGCCACTTCCCAGTCCAGGGTTACGGTACTCGCATCAATGGTCGCGCGTGTCCAGAGAATCACGCGGTCGGCCAGGGGGTCGCCACTGGCTACGCCTTGGCGGAACTCGGCAGTGGGCCCATCGCCGCCGCCACACGCTGACAGTGCGAGGCCACCCAGTGTTGCAACACCCACGGCCGCACCGCGAATGAAATTCCGGCGTGGCAGGGCCACGTTTTCTGCGGGCGGGGTAGGCTCAATGGCCAGCAGGTTGCTGCCGCGCAGCAGCGCAGCCAGGGGTTTTGGGGTAGGTTTTGACATGGCGGATCGTGCTCGGTAGAGGGTGATCCACCGTTGTAGGGCGCGCGTATGAAACGCCCGTGACGATGTTCCGCTGCGCGTCGCTACCCGTTACACGCCCAGATGCTGTGCCAGCAGCTCCGGCGCTGCCAGCAGTTCGGCCGACGTGCCGGCAAACACCACCTCGCCCTTGACCAGAATCACATTGCGGTTGGTGATCTGGGTGACGTGTTTCCAGTTCTTGTCCACAATCACGCTGCTGATGCCGGTCTCGCGGATCAGCCCGCAGATGCGCCAGATCTCGCGTGCAATGAGCGGCGCCAGGCCTTCGGTGGCTTCGTCGAGGATCAGCACATCGGGGTTGGTCATCAGCGCCCGGCCAATGGTGAGCATCTGCTGCTCGCCGCCGCTCAGTTGCTGGCCACCATGGCCCAGCCGTTCTTTCAGACGGGGAAAAGTCTCCAGCACCCGCTCGTAAGTCCAGTCGCGCTGGCCGCGGGTTCCGGGCCGGGCCGCCATCTTCAGGTTCTCGACCACGCTCAGGTTGCCGAAGATGCCGCGCCCCTCGGGCACATAGGCAAT
>JAZKCX010000063.1:0-5647 GCA_040387875.1 Pseudomonadota bacterium
GCATGAACGATTAAACGGACTCGCAATGCAACGCTTCACCATCTCCCTCGACGATGCGCTCGCGCAGCAGTTTGACGACCTGATTGCCGCTAAAGGCTACGTCAACCGTTCCGAAGCGGTGCGCGACCTGATCCGCAGCCAGTTTGGCGCCCTTACCCTCAGCACCGCGCAGGCGCCCTGGTGTGTGGCCAGCGTCAGCTACGTGTACGACCACCATGAGCACACCGTCACCGACCGGGTGATGGGCATGCAGCACGACCACCACGACCTGTTCATCACCAGCCAGCACACCCACCTAGACCATTCGCATTGCCTTGAAACCGCCGTGCTGCGCGGCCCGACCGAGGCCGTGCGCACCTGCGCCGAGCAGCTGGTAGCGCTGCGCGGCGTGCGCCACGGCAACATCCATATGGTGCCGCTGCACGAAGACGCGCACAGCCACCAGCATGACCATGCGCATGGCCACGACAGCCACGCCGCGCGGCACCTGCACCTCAAGCCCATCAGCTAGGCCCGGCAGCTAGAATCTACGGCTGTGGAAGCGTGGCAGAGCGGTTGAATGCACCGGTCTTGAAAACCGGCGACGTTTTACGACGTCCGTGAGTTCGAATCTCACCGCTTCCACCACCTTTGGGAAGAAACCACCATGAAGAGACTTCTCGTTTCCCTGGCCCTGCTGGGTGCGCTGGCTGCCCATGCGCAAACCTCTGGGCAGTTCACCGGCAACGCAGCCACCTTTGCGGCCCGGGCCGCCTACCCGACGATCGTGGTGCAGGAAGCCCCCACCAAAGGCCAGTGGGTACAGATGGTGGCGCGGGCTACCAACACCAAATGGCATACCAAACGCATGGACCCCGGCCAGGTGCCACTGTCCGCCACGGTGTCGCTTGATCTTTATTCGGGCGTGTCCGAGCCTAAACCCACCCGGGACGAAGCCAACGACATTGCGGAGTTGCCGCTGACCAAGGTCGAGCGTATTGAGCTGGAATACTTGCCGCGCGACGGCGGCTGGGTGTTCAGCAAAGGCACGAGCACTTCGCGGGGGCAAACCACGGCACTGCAGCCGGTTGCAGCAGCCGACGGCTTTTCACCCAGCAACTGGGTAATTCAGGGTTTCAGCGTCAGGCCCTGAGCGGGCAGGCTCAGCGGAGCCAGACCGCAGCGCAGGCAGCAACTGCGAAGGCACAGAGCGTGGCGCCGGCTACCACCAGGGTGGAGAGCAGCCGCGTGCGACCACCCTGACCGCTGGACACCCTGTTCCAGGTAGTGCGCAGCCGCAATTCCGAGCGGTCCAGCAGGCGCGCCAAGGTGCGCGATTGCTGGGCCAGCAGCGTGGCACCAAAAACCGACACCAAAATGCCCGGGCCGGGCGCCACCAGCATCACCAGGCCGGCTGACAGCAGCATCAGGCCCGCGCTGAAAAGCATTGTTTTGTAAACCGGCCCGTGCCCTGCGGCACGTGCCGCCAGGTAGCGCCGCTCAAAGCGCAGCCCGGGGGTGTCGCGCTTGAAACGGCGAAAACGCATTGCCAGGCCGGCAAACCAGGGCTTTTGGTCGGTAGACATGGCGGGCATGGGCAAGGCAGCGAGCGGAGTCATGGACAAATCAGTCGTGGGCAGCGTCGGCCTGACCATGCTCGGCGTGGTGCTCGCCATGCTCTGGCACATCGCGGCGGGGATGGATGTTGAAAATCATGAACTCGTCGTCGCTGTGGTCTTGTGTTGCTTCGCCGTGGTCCAGCGACTGCGTGTGGGTGTGGTTTTGTGCGTTCATAGTCCGTCTCCTTGAAGGCGTTATTGGAACGCTGGCATGCGCTTGCGGCCAGCATGCAACGACTGTAGCCAGCGGCCCGGCAGGCGGTTGTCAGAAGTCGGGGAAATTGCGTGTAGGACAACAGCACGGCGCTGCAAGAAACCCCGCCTGTAGGTGGCGGCCGACAGCAGAACAGGCGGAGAGCGGATGACGCAGCGCCCGGAATTTTTCATGATGGAGGCCTGTACCCGCAGGAGCCCGCCATGATTACTGCCCATCCCTACCCACTTCACTACACCGACGCCGCTGCGCCCGCGCCCGAGTTGCCCCGCTGGATGGTGAAAACGCTGGAAACCACCGGCTGGGCCATCTACATTGGCGCGCTGGGTGTGCTGGGCAGTTTCGGCCTGGTGGTATGCCGGGCGCTGCTGTCCGCCTGACTCGGGCAAGTGGGGTCAGTCGGCCGCTAAAAACAGCGACTGCAGATCGCTGAGAAAATCAAAGCCCTTCTCCGTGGGCCGCACACTGGCGAAATCGCGGGTCACCAGACCTTTGGCCTCTGCCTCGGCCAACCCCTTCTGAATGGCCGTGATGGCCAGCCCGGTGCGTTCCGAAAACTCCTGCAAAACAAAGCCGTCTTTCAGCCGCAGCGCATTGAGCATGTACTCAAACGGCAGCTCGGCGCGCAGCACCTCGTTCTCCTGCGCCACCGGTGTGCCGGCGCGCGCCTTTTCCATATAGAGGCGTGGCTCCCGATAACGCACCTGCCGCACCACGCGGTGCGCAAAACTCAGCTTGCTGTGCGCGCCTGCACCAATGCCCAGATAGTCGCCAAACTGCCAGTAGTTGAGGTTGTGAACGCAACGGTGGCCCGGCTTGGCATAGGCCGAGATTTCATAACGCGCCAGGCCTTGCGCGGTGGTCAGTTCGGTGATGCGGTCGAGCATGGCGTAGGCGTCGTCCTCCTCCGGAATTTGGGGCGGGAATTTGGCGAAATAGGTGTTGGGCTCAATCGTCAGGTGGTAGATCGAAATGTGCGGCGGCGCCAGTGCCAGCGCGGTGGTGATATCGGCCTCCACGTCTGCCAGCATCTGGCCGGGCAGCGCGTACATGATGTCGAGGTTAAAGGTATCAAACGCCTGCGCCGCTTCTTCCACCGCGGCCAGCGCCTGCGACCGGTCGTGCACCCGGCCCAGCACCTTGAGGTGGTCGTTGTTGAAGCTCTGTACGCCCACACTCAGGCGGGTAACGCCAGCGGCGCGAAAGGCCTTGAAGCGGTCCTTCTCGAAGGTACCAGGGTTGGCTTCGAGCGTGATCTCGCAGTCAGCCTCCAGCCGGAGCCGGGCTCGAATGTCACCCAGCAGGCGGTCGATAGCCTCAGGGGAAAACAGGCTGGGTGTGCCGCCACCGATGAAGATGCTGTGCACCACCCGGCCCCAGATGAGGGGCAGCGCGGCCTCCAGGTCGGCCACGAGCGCGTCAATGTACTGTTGCTCGGGCAAGGCACCGGCCGGCGACTCGTGGGAATTGAAATCGCAATAAGGGCATTTGCGAATGCACCAGGGCATGTGCACATACAGCGCCAGCGGCGGCAGCGCCTGCAGTTGCAGCAGGCCGGGCCGCAGGTAATGCTGGATATCGGGCAGACTCATTCAGTCAACCAGCGCTCGCGCAATAGAGCCAACATTTGCATGGCAGCACGGCCGCGGTGGCTATGGGCGTTTTTAACTTCCGTCGGCAACTGCGCAAAGGTCTTGCCGAACTCGGGCAGGAACATCACCGGATCAAACCCAAAGCCGTTGCTGCCAATGGGCTCGCGCGTGATCTCGCCCACCACGCGGCCCACCGCAATCAGCGGCTCGGGGTCCTCCGCCGTGCGCACCGCTACCAGCGTACTGACCATGGCTGCACGGCGGTTGGACTCGTCCCGCATTTGCTCCAGCAGCGCGCGCACGTTGTTGTCGTCGCTTTTTTCGTAGCCGAACTGGGTGGCGTAGAAAGCGGTGTCCACACCGGGTAGACCGCCGAAGGCATCGACACACAGCCCGGCATCGTCGGCCACGGCAGGCAGGCCGCTTTGGCGCGCCGCGTGGCGGGCCTTGGCCAGCGCGTTCTCCACAAAGGTGCGGAAAGGTTCGTCCGCCTCGGTCACGCCCAAATCGGCCTGGCGCAGCAACTCCACACCCAGCGGTGCAAAAAGCTGCTGCAGCTCGTCCAGCTTGCCGCGGTTGTTCGATGCAAGGACAATTTTGAACAAAATAGTGCTCTAGCCAGCGTGAATATTAAAGTTTTAGCTACTATTTTGAGAGTGCAGCGGTTTGCAATACCACCAGCTCGGCGATGCCTTTTTCAGCCAGTGCGAGCAAGGCATCCATTTCCTTGCGTGAAAACGCTGCGCCTTCGGCCGTGCCCTGCACTTCAATGAAATGGCCGGCACCGGTCATCACCACATTCATGTCGGTATCGCAGGCCGAGTCTTCGGTGTATTCCAGGTCCAAGAGCGGCATGCCCTGCACAATGCCCACCGAAATCGCCGCAACCTGGCCAGTGAGCGGGGAAGTCTTGAGCTTGCCGCTGGCAAGGAGTTTGTTCACCGCGTCCTGCGCGGCCACAAAGGCGCCGGTGATGGCCGCAGTGCGGGTACCGCCGTCGGCCTGCAGCACGTCACAGTCGAGCTGGATGGTGCGCTCGCCCAGGGCCTTCAGGTCAAACACCGCGCGCATCGAGCGGCCAATGAGGCGCTGGATTTCCTGGGTACGGCCGCTTTGTTTGCCGCGCGCGGCTTCGCGGTCGCTGCGGGTGTGGGTGGAACGCGGCAGCATGCCGTATTCGGCAGTGACCCAGCCCTCGCCGCTGCCCTTCTTGTGGCCGGGCACTTTTTCTTCGACCGACGCGGTGCACAACACCCGGGTGTTGCCAAACTCGATCAGCACCGAGCCCTCGGCATGGATGGTGTAGCCACGGGTGATGCGCACCGGGCGCAACTGGTCGGCGGCGCGCTGGCCGCTGCGGGAATAAGAAGACATGGTGTGGTCCGTAGAAAAGAAAATGGGTAGCGCGCTGCTCAGACCTTTTTGGCGGCAGTGCGGCGGATGGCTTCGTTGATTTCGGCAATCGAGCGTTCGATGGCGGCATCGTCAAAGGTATCGAGCCAGGGATCGGGCGGGCCCACGCCCTGGATGGTGGATGCAAAACCGCCACTGCTGGCCTGCTCGGTGTCGGCAGCATCGGCACCGTCCCATTCGAAGGCCAGCGCCGTGACATTGTCGCAGCGCTTGCCACCTTCGCGCAGCGCCTGCTCGACCAGATCGGTCACCACATCGGCCAGCGGGCGCTGGTCTTCGCCCAGTCGGCGGGTAATGGTTTTTTCGGCCAGATTACCCCACAGGCCGTCGGAGCACAAAAACACCCGGTCGCCGTGCTCCAGCGCCAGCGGCTCGGACAAATCAAACACCGGTTCGGTGGGCGAGCCCAGGCAACTGAAGAGGATGTTGCGATTCACCGGCTCGCCGCTGCGGGCCTGGCCAGCGGCCTCCTGGTGCTCAAAAAAGGAATGGTCGCGGGTGCGCAGCAGCAGCCTGCCGTTGCGCACAACATACAGCCGCGAATCGCCGCAATGCACCCACTGCGCCTGGCCGTTCTGCAACAGCGCAGCCACCAAGGTGGTGCGCGGCACGTCCAGCATGGCTTTGTCGGTGGCGTATTTCACGAGCTGCAAGTGCGCCACGTGGATTGCTTCGGAAAGAAATTTTCCCGGCTCCCCGATTGCCGGCCGGGCTTGCGCCTGGTACTGGGCCGACAGGCTTTGCAGCGCCATCTGCGCAGCCACCTCGCCTTCCGGGTGGCCGCCCATGCCGTCGGCCAGCACAAACAGGCCCGAGGCATGGTTGTGCAC
>JAZKCX010000064.1:0-16198 GCA_040387875.1 Pseudomonadota bacterium
TTCGTCCTGCCGGTGCCGTAGGCCGCGTCAACCCGCTTGAGCATGAAGCCTTCCATGCCCCGCGCGCGCGACTCGCTGCGCAGTACGGCATAGTCAGCCCAGCTTGCACGCTCTTCCACCGGCGACAGCAACAGATCGGTGCCGGCCAGCAGCGCTGCCAGTCGTGTGCGCCGCTCCTGCTGCGGCAGCGCGCGGATGTCGCGGCCGCCGTCTTCCAGCAGGTCGTAGGCCATGAAGTTCACCGGCGCGTCGGCCAGCACTTTCTTGTTTAACGTCTTGCGACCGATGCGTTGCTGCAGCAGCGCAAACGGCGCGGCCTGGCCGTCTTTCCAGACCAGCACCTCGCCGTCCAGCACGGTGCCGTCGGGCAGATTTTGCGCCAGCGCCACGATCTCGGGAAAGCGCTCGGTCACCAGTTCCTCGCCGCGCGACCACAGCCAGACCTGCCCGCCGCGCTTGACGATCTGGCCGCGGATGCCGTCGTACTTCCATTCCACCTGCCAGTCAGCCACCGGGCCGAGTTTCTGGTCAAGGTTGGGCACGGTATCGAGCTGGTGCGCCAGAAAAAACGGGTAAGGCTGGCCACGGTCTTCGGCGGCTACGGCCACCGGGTCGGCATCGGGATCGAATGCGGCTATCAGCGCGGCATAGCGCGCCGCGCTCGGCAGACTCTTGCCGTCGGTGTAGCCCATCATGCGTTGCGCCACCCGCTTGGCGTCGATGCCGGCGTGCTGCGCCAGCGCGCGCTGCACCAGCAGTTTGCTCACGCCCACCCGAAAGCCGCCACCTACCAGCTTGATCAAAAGAAAGCGGCCTTGCGGGTCCAGCTCGCGCCAGTAAGCCGTTACGCGCTGGGCCACTTCATCTTCGGACAGGCCGCGCAGCGGCAGCAGGCGGTCTTCTATCCAGTCGGCCAGGCCCAGGTCGGACTCCGTGCTTTCCAGCGGCAGGATGTGGGCAATGGTTTCGGCCAGGTCGCCCACCGCCTGGTAGGACTCCTCGAACAGCCAGTCTTCGATGCCGGCCACCTGGCAGGCAAGCGCCCGCAGTTGCGCCGTCTTGACCACCTGGCGCGGTTTGCCACCGGCCAGAAAATACACCGCCCAGGCCGCGTCGCGCGCACTGGCGCGGGCGAAATAGGCCTGCAGCGCATCGACCTTGGCGTTGGTGGAGGTGGTGCTGTCGAGCGCGCTGAAGAGGCGGGCGAACTGCTTCATGAAATGTGGTGGCGCAGCAGCATCAGCGCAAACAGGGCCAGCATGGTGGCAAAGGCTGGCAGACCCAGCAGGAACCAGAGCCGAAAGCGCGCATGGAACTGCGGGCCGAGCTGGTTTATCGACGGGGCAGCGAGTGCCGCGTTGCGCAGGCGGATCTGCAGTACCACCACCGGCAGCCAGCAAATGCCGACAAAAACATAGGCCGCCAGCACCCAGGCCAGCCAGCGGCTGGGCCAGGTGCCGCCGGTCATCCACCACAGGGCCAGCCCGGTGAGGGGCTGGGCAATGGCGGCCAGCGCGGTGAAGAGCGCGTCGGCCCGCACGGTGAGCACCAGCACGCCGCGCAGCAGGTCCAGATTGTTGTCCCGCAGCGCCATGCGGTAGCCAAACCAGGCAAAAAACGCAATGCCCATGCCGGTGCCTAGCAAAACCGCTGCGCCTAGCAAATGCAGCCATTTCACAACCAGGTAGCTCATGGGGCGGCGCTTTCGTCCACCACATCGCAGACCATGCCCCAGCGCGCGAATTCGGCGTTGAATTCGTCCAGCGCCAACAGGCCCATGCAGGCGTAGGCGCCCGGCGGCGGGCCGTCACCACACACCAATTTGCGTGCCAGCAGAACGGCGGCCATACAGGGAATCTCGGGGCCGTGGTTGTTGCCAGCGGTGATGTGCCAGGCCAGCGTGCGCAACTGCTGTGCACCGCTGCCGCGCAGCCGCACCACCATGCCGCCCAGCTCAGAGCCGAAACCATCGAGTACACCGGCGGCCCGGTGCAGCAGCGGTGCCAGCTTTTGCGGCTGACGCAACCAGCCACGTGCGGTAGCCCAAGCCAGCAGCGCAAAGGCGTGCTGGGTGGAGCGCAATTCGAGTGCGGCGCGAAACACCACGTCGGACACACCCGTATAGCGGGCGGGCAGCAGTTCCAGATCGGGCACATCGCACAATGCAGCCAGCCGCTCTGGCATGCGCGCAAAGGCCACCGGCTGCGGATTTGCCCAGCCAGTTTCGCTGGCCCACCGACCGCCACGCCAGACGTGCACCGGCCGGCCGCAGTAGCTCAGCACACCAGCCAGCGTGGCCACGCCGCGCGGCGCGCGCTGGGCCGGGGCGATGCAGATGTCGATGGCGTCCAGCCGGTCAAAACGCGGCAGCAGATGGTCAATTACCGCAGACGACAGCGCCGGCAAAGTGCTGGCGCCGCAAATACCCACCACGCCGGCCTGCGCAAAAACGGTTTGCATCTGCTCTGGGAAATCGCAGACAAAACGCCGCCCATCAGCCAGGTCGATGTAGTGCGCGCCGGTCGCAGCGCAGGCAGCGGCCACGTGGTAGTTCTGGCCCTGAAACGGCCCGGCGGTGTGGATGACAATGCCCACCCCCAGGGTGCGCAACTGCTGCGCCAGGCCCGTATCGGTGGCGTCCACCAGCACCGGTTTGGCGTCGACGGTGGCCGAGAACTGCGCCACCCGGTGTGCATCCCGGCCGCCCACCAGCAGCTCCAGGCCAGACGTGTTGCAAAGGGCCCGCGCAATGCGCGCGCCAAAATTGCCGTACCCCCCCAGCACCAGCACTTTCATGCGCCGCCCTCCTCGCGCTCGTCGCCGTATTCTGTCTGGAAGGCTTCGGCCTGCAGCCCCTGGCCGCTGAGGTAGCGCACCATCACCGGCACGTTGCCGTGGGTCACGATGATGCGCTCTGCCCCCGTGGCGCCAATGGCATAGAGCAGGCCGGGCCAGTCGGCATGGTCGCTCAGCACAAAGCCGCGGTCGTAGCCGCCGCGCCGGCGCGCGCCGCGCAGCTGCATCCAGCCGCTGGCAAACGCATTGCTGTAGTCGCCAAAACGCTTGATCCACGGGCCGGCTGCAGCGCCGGGCGGGCACAGCACCAGTGCGCGTTGGAAGTCGGCTTTATCGGTCACCTCGCTCACCGTCAGCGTAGCCGGAAGCGCCACACCGGCCGCGCGGTAGGCCTGATTCAGCGGCTCCACCGCGCTGTGCACCACGATGGGGGCAATGCCGGCGTCAATGCCGCTGAGAATGCGCTGGGCCTTGCCAAAGCTGTAGCAAAGCAGCACGCTGGCGCGGCCTGCGGCGGCATTGGCCTGCCACCAGGTGTTGATGTCGCCAAACACTTCGGCATCGCTGCGCCAGCGATAGATCGGCAGGCCAAAGGTGGATTCGGTGATGAACACATCGCAGCGCACCGGCTCAAACGGGGCGCAGGTAGCGTCGGCCGCCACCTTGTAGTCGCCGCTGGCTACCCAGACCTGGCCGCCGTGTTCCAGCCGCACCTGGGCCGAACCCAGCACATGGCCGGCGGGATGCAGCGACACCGTAACGCCATGGTGCACGATGGTCTCCCCATAGCCTAACGTCTGCAGCGTGATGCTGCCCAGCCGCGAGCGCAGCACGCCCTCGGCCGGCGCGGCGGCCAGGTAGTGGCCGTGGCCGGTGCGGGCATGGTCGGCATGGGCATGGGTAATGACAGCGCGGTCCACCGCACGCCAGGGGTCAATGTAGAAATCGCCGGCCGGGCAGTACAGGCCTTCAGGGCGTTGCACTATCAGGTCCTGGGTCATGGCCTCAGTAGCGGTTGCCAGTGACCAGCAGCGCCAGCCGCATCAGGCCATAGGCCAGCCAGTCGAGCCCGCGCTGGCTGAGCGAGCGGCCCTCGAAGGTGGCGATGTTCATCTGCTGCCCGGCCTCGCGCATGGCCAGTACGAGGCGCTCGCGCAGGGCCGATGCGAACACAGTGTCGTCCACCACGATGTTCGCCTCGCGCGCCAGCAGAAAACTCAGCGGATCGAGGTTGGACGAGCCCACCGTGGCCCAGTGCCCATCAATCACCGCCACTTTGGCATGCAGAAAGCTGGGCGCGTATTCGTGGATTTCCACGCCGGCCGCCAGCAGCGCGCCGTACACCGGCCGGGCCGCGTGGTACTGCATGAAATATTCGTAGCGGCCCTGCAGCAACAGCTGCACTTTCACACCCCGGCGCGCAGCCATGCGCAGCGCGCGGCGCAGCCGGCCACCCGGCATGAAGTAGGCATTGGCAATGATGATCTCGTTGCGCGCTTCACCAATGGCCTTGCTGTAGGCGCGCTCGATGCTGCGGCGATTCCGCAGGTTGTCGCGCAGCAGCAGCGCGGCGCGGGCGTTGTGGCTGGTGTAGCCCGGCGCTGGACTGGCCAGCGGCGCGTCGGGCTGGCGTGCGGCTTGTACCGCTGCGCGCACCGCCTTCCAGACGCCCTTGAAGTCGCGCCGTCGCACCTGGCGCACCGCCTGGAATCGCCACCAGAGCTGGTCCATGGCGTCGTGCACTTCCTCTACCAGCGGGCCGGTGATCTGCACCGCAAAGTCAAAACGCGGCGCGGGCAACACGCCGTGGTTGGGGTCTTCAAAATCGTCCAGCACATTGATGCCGCCACAAAACGCCACCTGGCCATCCACCACACAGAGCTTGCGGTGCAGGCGCCGCCAGTGGCCGGGGTTGAGCAGCCCCAGCAGCCCCATGGGCGAAAAAATCCGCCACTGCACACCCGCCTGGGTGAGGCGCTGCGCCCACTCGGCCGGCACCTCGGAGGTGCCCACGCCGTCCATCACCAGGCTGACCCGAATGCCGCGCCGGGCGGCACGCTCCAGCGCGGCCGCCACCGGTTGGCCGGAGGCGTCGAAACAGAAGATGTAGGTTTCCATGCGCACGTCGTGCACCGCGCCGTCCACCGCGGCAATGAGGGCGGCAAAAAACTCCTGACCGCCCTGCAGCAGGCGGATCTGGTGGGCGGGGCGCAGGTGGGATAGGCGCATCAGTCCAGCGCGAATTCGGCGATCAGCGGCAGGTGGTCGGACATGCGCCACCAGATGCGGCCGTTGGGCACCTCCAGGCCCACCGGCCGCAGGCCGCGCGCAAAAACATAGTCAAGCTGGGCCAGCGGCAGCCGCGCCGGGTAAGTGGGCGTGCGGCCGCCCGCAAAGCTGTGGATGCCGGCTTTGGCCAGCGCCAGCGCGGTACGCTCGCCCCAGTCGTTGAAGTCGCCAGCCACCAGCAGCGGCGCATCGTGCGGAATCTCGCGTTCGATAAACTGCAACAGCCGCGCCACCTGGCGCACCCGGCTGGCGGGAATCAGCCCCAGGTGAATCACCAGCACATGCACCGGCCGCTCTTCCACCAGCACCTCGACATGCAGCAGGCCGCGCTGCTCGAAGCGGTGGTCGGAAATGTCTTCGTGCTGGTGCGCATGCACGGGCCAGCGCGACAGCAGCGCATTGCCGTGTTCGCCGTGGCGGGTCAGCGCGTTGGTCTGGTAGACGGCCTCGTAGCCCTCGGGGGCCAGAAAATCGGCCTGGGCCTGGTCTGGCCAGCGCGGAAAATGCAGGGCCTCGCGGCGGTGCATCTTGCGCACCTCCTGCAGGCAGATGATGTCGGCATCAAACTGCTCCACTGCATGGCCCAGGTTATGGATTTCGAGCCGCCGGCTGGGGCCGATGCCCTGTACGCCTTTGTGGATGTTGTAGGTTGCGACGCGCAGCAGATTCATCTACAAACCTTACCCCAAATCAGCGCTGGAATTGTGGCAACTGCAGGATGGCCTCGGCGTTCGACGGAGAAAAGCAGGCGTCTGCCGCCTCCCGCCAGGGCAGCCAGCGGTACGCCCGGTGTTCGCGCGGATTCAATACCACCGGCGTGCCCTGCGGCACCTGCAGGCCGAACAGGTGCTCGGTATTGCGAATCACGCCTGGCGCGTAGCGGTGCTGCCACTGGGGGTAGATGTCGTAGACGTTTTCCAGATGCCAGTCGTGCAGCGCGCTGGCCAGCGGCGAGCCGGGCCGGCAGTCGATACCGGTTTCTTCCCAGACCTCGCGTGCGGCGGTGCTGCGGAAACCTTCTTCCTCGGTGTCTTTGCTGCCAGTGACCGATTGCCAGAAATCCACCGCGTCGGCGCGCTGGATCAGCAGCACGTCCAGCGCCGGCGTGTGGATCACCACCAGCACCGACTGCGGTATCTTGAACGGCTTCATGGCGCTGCAGAGAAACAGCGCACCGGGTCAGGTCGGTGCCGGCGTGCGCAGGCGGATATGCAGCTCGCGCAGCTGCTTCTCGTCCACCGGGCTGGGCGCCTGCGTCAGCAGACACTGGGCGCGCTGGGTCTTGGGGAAGGCTATCACGTCGCGGATGGACTCGGCGCCGGTCATCAGCGTAACGATACGGTCCAGACCAAAAGCCAGGCCACCGTGCGGCGGCGCGCCGTACTGCAGTGCATCGAGCAGGAAGCCGAACTTGAGCTGGGCCTCTTCGGGCGTGATCTTCAGGGCGTCGAACACCTTCTGCTGCACATCGGCGCGGTGGATACGGACCGAGCCGCCGCCCATTTCCCAGCCGTTGAGCACCATGTCATAGCCCTTGGAAATGCACTTCTCGGGCGCGGTGACCATCCAGTCCTCGTGGCCGTCTTTCGGCGCGGTGAAGGGGTGGTGGGTAGCGGTGTAGCGCTGGTTTTCCTCGTCGTATTCGAACATCGGGAAATCGACCACCCACAGCGGCCGCCAGGATTTCTCGAACAGGCCGGTTTTCTTGCCGAATTCGCTGTGCCCGATCTTCACCCGCAGCGCGCCAATGGCGTCGTTCACCACCTTGGCCTTGTCGGCACCAAACAGAATCAGATCGCCGTCCTGCGCGCCGGTGCGCGACAGGATTTCGGCCACAGCCTTGTCGTGCAGGTTTTTCACGATGGGGCTTTGCAGGCCGTCGCGGCCCTTGGCCAGCTCGTTCACCTTGATCCAGGCCAGGCCCTTGGCGCCGTAGATCTTGACGAACTCGGTATAGCCGTCAATCTCGCTGCGGCTCATCTCGCTGCCGCCGGGCACGCGCAGGGCCACCACGCGGCCACCCTTGGCCTGGGCGGGTGCAGAGAAAACCTTGAAGTCGACATCGGCCATCACGTCGGTGAGTTCGGTGAACTCCAGCTTGACGCGCAAATCCGGCTTGTCAGAGCCGTACTGGTGCATCGCGTCGGCATAGCTCATTACCGGGAATTCGCCCAGATCCACGCCCAGCGTGTTCTTGAACACCGTGACGATCATGCCCTGGAACATGTCGCGGATTTCCTCTTCGGCGAGGAAGGAGGTCTCGATATCGATCTGGGTGAATTCGGGCTGGCGGTCGGCGCGCAGGTCTTCGTCGCGGAAGCACTTGGTGATCTGGTAGTAGCGGTCAAAGCCGGCCACCATCAACAGCTGCTTGAAGAGCTGGGGCGACTGCGGCAGCGCAAAGAACATGCCATCGTGCACCCGGCTGGGCACCAGGTAGTCGCGCGCGCCTTCGGGCGTGCTTTTGGTCAGCATCGGGGTTTCGATGTCGATAAAGCCGTTGGCATCGAGAAACTTGCGCACTTCCATCGACACGCGGTAACGCAGCATCAGGTTGTTCTGCATGTAGGGCCGGCGCAGGTCCAGCACGCGGTGCGTCAAACGGGTGGTCTCGGACAGGTTTTCATCGTCGAGCTGGAACGGCGGCGTGACCGAGGGGTTGAGCACATTGAGCTCGTGGCACAGCACTTCGATCTGGCCGCTTTTGAGCTTGTCGTTGGTGGTGCCGGCGGGGCGCGCGCGCACCAGGCCCTTGACCTGCACGCAGAACTCGTTGCGCGCGCCTTCGGCGGTTTTGAACATGTCGGCGCGGTCGGGGTCGCAGACGATCTGGACATAACCTTCACGGTCGCGCAGATCGATGAAAATCACGCCGCCGTGGTCGCGCCGCCGATTCACCCAGCCGCACAGCGTGACGCTCTGGCCGAGCAGGGCTTCGGTCACCAGACCGCAGTAGTGGGAGCGCATGGAAGACATAGACAGACTCTGCTTAGGGCGCCAGCGGCGCGTTGGGAAGGGAACGGGGGGGGATGACGAGCGGCGGTGTTGGCACCACCACGCCCATGGAAATGATGTATTTGAGTGCCTCGTCCACGCTCATGTCCAGCTCCACCACCTCGTTGCGCGGAACCATCAAAAAGAAGCCCGAGGTCGGGTTGGGAGTGGTGGGCACGTAGACACTGACGTGGTCGCCCGGAAGATGGGCCGCCACCTCGCCACCGGGCGCGCCGGTGAGAAAGGCAATGGTCCAGCTGCCGGCGCGGGGATATTGCACCAGCAGGGCCTTGCGAAAGGCATTGCCGTTGCTGGAGAACAGCGTGTCCGAGACCTGCTTGACGCTGGAATAAATCGATTTGACGATAGGAATCTTGTTCAGGATGCGGTCCGACTGGTACAGCGCCCAGCGGCCCGCAATGTTGGCGGCAAACATGCCGGTGAGAAAAATCACCAGCAGCACCAGAACAATGCCCAGACCAGGGATATTGCGGAACTCGTACAGGGCAGGACGCAGCGCGTCAGGCAACACCGCCGCAATGGCGCCAACGATGGAGCCAAACACACCGTCCAGCGCACCCAGTCCCCAGGTGATGACCCAGATGGTGATGGCCAGTGGGGCCCAGACCAGAAGACCGGTGATGAAGTATTTGCGCATGGCGTGCCGGTTCAGGTCGAGGCCTTGCCGTCAGTCTTGGCAGGGGTTGCCGGGGCCGGGGCTGGCTTGGCCGCCTCGGCAGGCTTGGTGTCTGCAGCCGGGCTGCTGGCCGGCTTGCTGTCGGCTGCGCCGTCGGTTTTGGTGTCGGGCTTGGCTGTGTCACCACCACGAAAATCGGTCACGTACCAGCCGGAGCCCTTGAGCTGGAAGCCCGCCGCAGTGAGCTGTTTTTTGAAAGTGTCCGCAGTGCCACAGGCGGGGCAGTCGCGCAGCGGGGCATCGGACATTTTTTGCAGAACGTCCTTGCTGTGCCCGCAGGACGCACATTTGTAAGCGTAGATTGGCATGGCTGGGAAGGATGGGGGGGTGCGCAAAGCCTTCAATTATAGGCCGGGCACCACTCAGCCAGCCCCTTGCCAAGGCCCTGCGCGGCGAGGGGCTCAGCCCAGTCCGGCCACCTGGTTGTGCGGCGCATGGCTGTTGGCCACCGCCTGCGGCGCCAGCGAACCGATCAGCATGCCGGCCAGTGCGGCCAGCACGCCCGCCAGCTGCGCCGGGAATTCGGTGCCCAGCGGCGACACCAGGAACAGCAGCCAGACCGCGATGCCCAGGACGATGGAGAGCCAGGCCCCCTGGGTAGTTGCGCGTTTCCAGAAAAGGCCAAACACCAGCGGAATAAAGGCGCCCACCAGCGTGACCTGATAGGCGCCCGAGACCATGTCGTAGATCGACGTGCCTTGCAGCGCAATGGCGTAGCAGCACACCATCACCGAGAAGATCAGCACCGAAATACGCATGGTGCGCAGGTTGGCGGCATCCGACTTGGGCGGGTAGAACTGGCGCCAGATGTTCTCGACAAAGGTTACCGACGGCGCCAGCAGCGTGGCCGAGGCGGTGGACTTGAGCGCGGACAGCAGGGCTCCAAAAAAAATCACCTGCATCACAAACGGCATGTGCTGCAGCACCAGCGTGGGCAAGACTTTCTGCGGATCGTCCTTGATGAGTGTGGCAGCCTGCTCCGGCATGATGATCAGCGCACTGGAGATGATGAACATCGGTACAAAAGCGAACAGGATGTAGCAGATGCCGCCCACCACCGGGCCGCGGGTGGCGGCGCGTACGTTGTTGGCCGACATCACCCGCTGGAAGACGTCCTGCTGGGGAATCGAGCCAAACATGATGGTGATGGCCGCAGCAAGAAAAAACGCTATGTCCTTGAAGCTGGGTTCGGGCAGGAAATTGAACAGGTCCCGGCTGCTGGCCAAGGCCACCACCTTGTCGGCGCCACCGGCCAGGTTGCTGGCAAACACCGCGATGATGGTCAGGCCCACCACCAGAATAATCATCTGGATGAAGTCGGTGACTGCCACCGACCACATGCCGCCAAACAGCGTGTAAGCCAGGATGGAAGCCGTGCCTATCACCATGCCCAGCGGAATGCTGATGGCGCCACCCGACAGCAGGTTGAACACCAACCCCAGCGCAGTGACCTGGGCTGACACCCAGCCCAGGTAGCTCAGGATGATGATGAGCGAACACACCACCTCAATGCCTTTGCCGTAGCGTTCGCGGTAGTAGTCGCTGATGGTCAGCAAACTCATTTTGTAGAGCTTGGCGGCGAAGAACAGCCCCACCAGAATCAGGCAACTGCCGGCGCCGAACGGGTCTTCCACCACGCCCCCCAGGCCACCCTGCACAAACTTGGCCGGAATGCCCAGCACGGTTTCGGCACCAAACCAGGTGGCAAAGGTGGTGGTGACAATCATGATGAACGGCAGATGCCGTCCGGCAATGGCAAAGTCGGCCGTGTTTTTGACACGCTTTGCAGCGACCAGGCCAATGCCTATGGTAACCAGCAGGTACAGGAAAACGAGCGCCAGCAGCATGGGGACTCCGGGGGCAAGGTTGAATTCTTGGGACGCGGAATTATCCGCAATTCCCGGGCCAGTTTGAACCTTAGCGCAGCAGGAAACGCTGAATCACCATCATCACCAGCACACCCACCACAAAGCCGATCACCACGTAGCTCATGCGGCGCACCAGCCGGTTGGTGGTACGCAGCTCGGCCAGGAGCGGGGCCAGCTCGTCCTGCCGGCGGGTATGGGCCAACAGCGCCTCGTGCAGCAGGCGCGGCAGCTCAGGCAAGAGCTTGGCGTAGCGCGGGGCCTCGTCTTTGAGCTGCTCCAGCAGTTTTTGTGGGCCAATCTGGTCCTGCATCCACTTTTCCAGAAAGGGCTTGGCGGTGCTCCACAGGTCGAGCTCGGGGTCGAGCTGGCGGCCCAGGCCTTCGATGTTGAGCAGGGTTTTCTGCAGCAGCACCAGTTGCGGCTGGATTTCCACATGAAAGCGGCGCGAGGTCTGGAACAGCCGCATCAGCACCATGCCCAGTGAAATTTCTTTCAGCGGCCGGTCAAAGTACGGCTCGCAGACAGTGCGGATAGCCGACTCCAGCTCGTCCACGCGGGTTTCTGGCGGCACCCAGCCCGACTCGATATGCAGTTCGGCCACCCGTTTGTAGTCGCGCCGGAAAAACGCAATGAAGTTCTGCGCCAGGTAATCCTTGTCGATCTCGGTCAGCGTGCCGACGATGCCGAAATCGAGCGAGATGTAGCGCCCGAAGGTGGCCGGCTCCAGGCTGACCTGGATGTTGCCGGGGTGCATGTCGGCATGGAAAAAACCATCGCGGAAAACCTGGGTAAAAAAGATGGTGACGCCGTCGCGTGCCAGCTTGGCAATGTCCACGCCTGCCTCGCGCAGCCGCGGCACCTGGCTGATGGGTACACCCACCATGCGCTCCATCACCATCACGTCGGAATGGCAGTAGTCCCAGAAGATCTCGGGAATCAGCACCAGGTCCAGCCCCGCCATGTTGCGCCGCAGTTGCGCGGCACTGGCGGCTTCGCGCACCAGGTCCAGCTCGTCGTGCAGGTATTTGTCGAACTCGGCTACCACCTCGCGCGGCTTCAGGCGTTTGCCATCGGCGCTGAGCCAATCCACCCAGCCGGCCATCATGCGCATCAGGGCCAGGTCCTTGTTGATGGCCGGCAGCATGTTGGGGCGCAGAACTTTCACCGCCACATCGCGCAGGCCGCCGTCGCGGTTGCGCAGCGTGGCAAAGTGCACCTGGGCTATGGAGGCACTGGCCACCGGCTCGGCTTCAAAACTGGCAAAAACGTCGGCCAGTGGCCGGCCAAAAGCGCGCTCGATGGTGGCAATGGCCACGCTGGACGGAAACGGCGGCACCCGGTCCTGCAGCCGGGCCAGCTCGTCGGCAATGTCGGTGGGCAGCAAATCGCGCCGGGTCGAGAGTACCTGGCCAAACTTCACAAAGATCGGGCCCAACTGTTCCAGCGCCTCACGCAGGCGCTGGCCGCGCGGGGCGTCCAGCCGGCGGCCGACCGAAAGCACACGGGCCAACAGCCGCAGCCGGGGCGAGCCAAAACTGGAGAGCAGCAGCTCGTCCAGCCCATGGCGCAAAACAATCAGAAGAATGGCGGCGCCGCGCCAGAAACGGCCAAAAATGCCCATCACACCGCCGGTTTTCCGGCGCCGGCTGCAGGGGTGCGGCTGCCGACAAACTCGCGCAGCGTGCTGGCCATGCGGCGCACGGTTTCGCCCACTGCATGGGCGGGTGCGTCTCCAATCAGGCGCGACAGGTCTTCTTCCAGATCCCAGCGCACATGGTCGACCAGCCAGCCGACCTCGGCCGCAAGCTGCACATCGCCTTCAATCTTGATGGGCGGCTTGTCGCCGCGCAGTGCCGCCTGGGCCAGCGCTACCGGCGAAGTCTCAACCACGCTGAGCGTAAGGTCGGGCGCCCTGGCGGTGCCGGCGGGCACCAGATCGAGCAGCCCGGCCGGGGTGGCAACAAACTGGATGGAAAACGCGCGCCACTGCACCAGCACCGTACTGCCTTTTTGCCGCAGCAGCCGGGCCTGGGCCTGCGGCTCCTGCATCAACACATGGTTGAGCAGCAACAGCACGCGGTGCTGCGCTTCGTCCACCACCCAGGCGGGCGGCTGCAGGCTGGAAGAGAGCCGGTCGAGAAGACCGTCAAGAAAGGATGGCGGCGGCGTGGTTTGCATACGGAACTGATTATCCAGTGGATACGACCCACTCGCCGCGTCCATGAAAAAAGCCTGGGAGCGGAAACCGCCACCAGGCCTTTGGGGTGCAGCCGAATTACTGCAGCGCCTGCAAGCCCGCGACCAGCCAGCCGCTGGAGCCGTCTTTGGGCTTGGTCATGTTCCAGACTTCGCGGAAGGGGCTGGGGCCGGACGAGGGCTCTTCGCGGATCATGCCGGAGAACTCGACGCTGGCCATGTAGGCATCGGAGAGTTCTTCAATGCCCAGCAGTTGGGCATTGAGCATCACCACGTCGGTGTGGTTGGCGCTGCCACCGGTGTGGTTTTCGCGGTCGGCCAGCTGCTGGCGAATCTCGCCCAGCATTTCGTCGGTCATCATGGCGCGCAGCGCGGTCACGTCGGCACGGTCCCAGGCGGCCTGCAGGCTGACGAAGTTGGCCTTGGCCATGGTGAGGAAAGAAGGCTGGTCAAACTCCGAAGGAATGCCCCAGGTCTGCGTGCCGGCCAGGCCCGAGCCAATCACCACACCACCGGTATCGCCCGCGGTCTGCGCGCCTGCGCCAAAACGCGAACCTTCAAAGGCCATGCTGTTGCGCTCCCAGGGACGGGCCGACGCATCGTTACCCACGTTCTCGGGCTTGTAGACACCGGGGGCTTGCGCATTGCCTGCGCCCTGGAATGCGAAACGGCCGTTGTTGCCGGCCGAAGTCGCCGCTGCGTTGCGACGGGCGCGCCAGATACCAAATGCCACCATGCCGAGCATGACCAACAGCGCAATCATGATGAACTGGCCGAACTCGGCACCCAGGCCCAGCGAGCTGGCCAGCCAGGCCAGACCCAAACCGGCGGCCAGGCCACCCAGCATGGCGCCCCAGGGGCGCTTGGGCGCTGCGGCGGCCGGTGCCGCGCCGGGGGCAGGCTTGGCCGCGGTGGTGTTGGCGCCCTGTGCGGGAGCCGGATTGTTGGCAGGGGGCGTGCTCTGGCGCTGCGTCACATTGCTGGACTGCTTGCCAAAAGAACCGCCGCCGCCCATGCGGCGGGCCGCTTCGGCATCAAAGCCGGTGGAAACCAGCGCCAGGGCCAGTACCAAGGTAAAAAATTTCATGTCGCCTCCTGTTTGAATACGCGTGTCGCTAGCCTGCTTACCGAAGTTTCCCACAGCCGCTCAGCATTTGATACCCACATGCAGTGCCACCACACCCGCCGCAAGGTTGTGGTAGTCCACATGGCCAAAACCCGCACCCTGCATCAGGGTTTTCAGGGCCTGCTGGTCGGGGTGCATGCGGATGGATTCGGCCAGGTAGCGGTAGCTGCTGTCGTCGCCCGCCACCAGCTTGCCCAGCCTTGGCAGGATGTTGAACGAATACCAGTCGTAGGCCTTTTCCAGCGGCTTGGCCACTTTGGAAAACTCCAGCACCAAAAGCTTGCCACCGGGTTTCAACACCCGGCACATCTCGGCCAGCGCCAGATCTTTGTGGGTCATGTTGCGCAGGCCAAAGGCCACGCTGACCAGATCAAAATGCTTATCGGCAAAAGGCAGCTTTTCTGCATCACACACCAGCGTGGGCAGCGCCAGCCCGGCGTCGAGCAGGCGGTCGCGGCCGGTGCGCAGCATGGCTTCGTTGATGTCGGTGTGCACCACCCTGCCGGTTTCGCCCACTTTTTTGGCAAAAGCCTGCGCCAGATCGCCGGTGCCGCCCGCGATGTCGAGCACCTGCGCGCCGGGCTGCAGGTTGGCCACGGTGACGGTGTAGCTTTTCCAGACGCGGTGCAGACCCATGGACATCAGGTCGTTCATCAGATCGTATTTGGGCGCGACCGAATCGAACACGCCGCGCACCCGCTGCGCCTTCTCGCGCTCGTCAACCGACTCGAAACCGAAATGGGTGTTGCTCATGGATGTGATGTTAGAACTGAAGGCCTGTAGGTGCCAAATTCGGCACCGACAAACCCGCGATCTGTAGTGATTTTGATGAAATTGATCTCTGGCCGGCGCCTTGATTCAATAGTTTGCTATAAAAAGCGGAGTATTTTTCAGCTACCTGACTCAATGGCTGCCACAGGCGTGACCGCCTTTTTCGGCCATGGGCGCATCGCGCTGCACGCCGGCAGCCGCCAGACGGGCTTCGTAGTCGGCCCAGAGCTTTTGCTCCTGCGAACCCAGAAAGTACAGGTAGTCCCAGGAAAAAATGCCGGTGTCGTGGCCATCCGAAAAACTGGGCTGCACCGCGTAGTTGCCGATGGGCGCCAGGGCGGTGACGCCGACGTTGCGCTTGCCGGTCTGCAGGATTTCCTGGCCGGGGCCGTGGCCCTGCACTTCGGCCGACGGCGAATAAATACGCATCAACTCGAACGGAATGCGGAAAGTCTTACCGTCGGAAAACGCAACTTCGAGCACACGCGACTTGCTGTGCAGGGTGATGTCGTGGGGCGTGGGCGCCCCGGCTTGCAAGCCGGCCATGGGAGTGTCCTGCGCACGGGGCGCTGTGAGAGCAAAAGCCGATTATCCGCGCGCGGCCAGGCGCGCCTGCAGCAAAGCGTCCAGCGCGGGCAGGCGCTGGCGCAATAATTCCAGAGCCGCTGGGTCTGCAGCGCGGTGCGGCGCGGACCAGACCGGATCGGGGAAGTGGCTGTCGGCGGCAAATCGGGCAATCACATGCCAGTGCAGATGCGGTACCTGGTTTCCCAAAGCCGCGAGGTTGATTTTGGTAGGTTGCAGCTGATCACGCAGCACCTGCTCGACCAGCGCGACCACGTCCATGCATTCAACGCGGTCGGCGGCGCAAAGGTCCGAGAACTCGGCCACATGGGCGTTCCAGACCACGCGGTAGAAAGCCGGAAAGGCAGGGTCGTCGGCGCGGATCACGCGCCATTGCGCAGCGCGGTGGATCGGCGTACCGCCGTCGGTGTCACACAGCACGCAGCCCATGGATCAAACGAGCACACGCTCGATGCCGCCGTTATTTGCCGACGCAATGTAGTTCGGCATCCACTCGCTGCCCAGAATCTGGTTCGCCATCTCCACCACGATGTAGTCGGCTTCCAGCAGGCCGTTGTTCAGGTCGTTGCCGTAGCGCGTGAGGCCCTGCAGGCAGCTGGGGCAGCTGGTGAGGATCTTGATGTTGGCATTAGCTGCGACCGATCCGGTGGCCCGTAATGCCACTTCGTCCTTGCGGAGCTCTTCTTCCTTGCGGAAACGCACCTGGGTGGAGATGTCGGGCCGGGTCACGCCCAGCGTGCCGCTCTCGCCGCAGCAGCGCTCGCTCTTCTTCACGTTGTCGCCGACCAGCGCCTTCACCGTCTTCATCGGATCCTGCAGCTTCATCGGCGTGTGGCAGGGGTCGTGGTACAGATAGCCGCCCTGCCCGGCCGGCAG
>JAZKCX010000065.1:0-14826 GCA_040387875.1 Pseudomonadota bacterium
ATCAACGGCACGCGGGCCATGACGGCCTTCAATTCGCGCGACGGCGGCTTCTTTCTGACCACCGTGGGCCGGGTGCAGACGCCCACGCTGTCGGTGGTGGTGGAGCGCGAAGAGCAGATCCGCAAGTTCATCAGCCGCGACTACTGGGAAATCCACGCCTCGTTTGCGGCGCAGGCCGGCGACTACCCCGGCAAGTGGTTCGACCCGCAGTGGAAGAAAAATCCCGACGATGCGGAGAAGCGCGCCGACCGTGTTTGGTCTGCACCCGAGGCGCAGGCCATTGCCGACGCCGCCCGCGGCAAGCCAGCCAGCGTGACCGAGGAAAGCAAGCCCACCACCCAGGCCTCGGCCGCGCTGTTTGACCTCACGTCACTGCAGCGCGAAGCCAACGGCAAGTTCGGCTTCTCGGCCAAGACCACGCTGTCGATTGCGCAAAGCCTGTACGAGCGCCACAAGGCGCTGACCTACCCGCGTACCGATTCGCGCGCGCTGCCGGAAGACTATCTGCCGGTGGTGAAAGACACCTTTGCGATGCTGGCCGACAGCGACATGAAGCACCTCGCGCCGCACGCGCTCACCGCGCTCAACAACGGCTACATCAAGCCCAGCAAACGCATTTTTGACAACGCCAAGGTCAGCGACCACTTTGCCATCATCCCCACACTGCAGGCGCCCAGCGGCCTGTCAGAAGCCGAGCAGAAGCTGTACGACCTGGTGGTGCGCCGCTTCATGGCAGTGTTTTTTCCGAGTGCGGAATACCAAGTCACGACCCGCGTCAGCACGGTGAACCACCAGAACAAGGACTACAACTTCAAAACCGAAGGAAAAGTTCTCGTCAAGCCGGGCTGGCTGGCCATCTACGGCAAGGAAGTACTGGAAGAAGGCGACGAGAACAACAAGACGCTGGTGGCGGTGAAACCCGGCGAAAAGGTGCAAACCGACAGCGCCGAACCCAAGGGCCTGAAAACCCGCCCACCGGCCCGGTATTCGGAGGCCACGCTGCTGGGCGCGATGGAAGGCGCCGGCAAGACGGTGGAAGACGACGAGCTGCGCGAGGCCATGCAGGAAAAAGGCCTGGGTACGCCCGCCACCCGCTCGTCCATCATCGAAGGGCTGATCGCCGAGAAATACATGCTGCGCGAAGGCCGCGAGCTGATCCCCACCGCCAAGGCCTTCCAGCTGATGACGCTGCTGCGCGGCCTGGGCGTGGAAGAACTCTCCAAGGCCGAACTCACCGGCGAATGGGAATACAAGCTGGCGCAGATGGAACTGGGCAAACTCAGCCGCGAATCCTTCATGGCCGAAATCGCGGCGATGACCGAGCGCATGGTGAAAAAAGCCAAGGAATACGACCGCGACACGATTCCTGGCGACTACGCCACGCTGGCCGCGCCCTGCCCTAACTGCGGCGGCGTGGTGAAGGAAAACTACCGCCGGTATACGTGTACCGGCAAGAGCGGTGCAGAGGACGGTTGCGGCTTCTCCTTCGGCAAAACGCCAGCCGGCCGCACCTTCGAGGCGGCCGAGGTCGAGCAGTTTCTGCGCGACCGGAAGATCGGGCCGCTCGATGGCTTCCGCTCCAAGGCTGGCTGGCCTTTCACGGCCGAAATGGTGATCAAGTTCGACGAGGAAACCAAGAACTACAAGCTGGAATTCGATTTCGGCGACGACAAGAATGCCGAAGAATCCGGTGAGCTGGTGGAGTTTGCCGACGCATCACTCGGCGCCTGCCCCAAGTGCGGCAGTGAGGTGCACGAACACGGCAAGAGTTATGTCTGCGAAAAGTCGGTGCCTACGCTGAAGCAGCCGACACCCAGCTGCGATTTCAAAAGCGGCCAGATCATTTTGCAGCAGCCGGTGGTGCGCGAGCAGATGCACAAGCTGTTGGCCGAAGGCAAGACCGACCTGCTCGACAAGTTTGTCTCGATGCGCACGCGGCGCGGCTTCAAGGCGCACCTGGCCTGGGACAAGGAAGCCGGCAAGGTGAACTTCGAGTTTGCGCCGTCCAAATTCCCGCCACGCAAACCGGCAGCGGGCCGGCCTGCGCCGGCGGCTGGCGCTGCGGCAAAAACCGCCGCGAAGACTGCCGCAAAAAAAGTGCCAGCGAAGAAGGCCGCAGCAAAGAAAACCGCCGCCCCCAGAGCGCCGCGCAAGGCCCCGGCCAGCGGCGGCGCCACGCCCAGCGCGGCTCTGGCAGCGGTGATTGGCGCCGAACCGGTGGCCCGTACGCAGGTGATTAAAAAGCTGTGGGACTACATCAAGGCCAACGGCCTGCAGGACGCGGCCAACAAGCGCGCCATCAACGCCGACGCCAAGCTGCTGCCGGTGTTCGGCAAGCCGCAGGTAACGATGTTTGAGTTGGCCGGCATTGTCGGCAAGCACCTCGGTTAAAAAAAGCTCAGAGCCCGAAGCGGCTGGGCAGGCGCTGGGCTTGCAGGAGGGCCTGGCGCAACAGACGGGCGGCCCGGTCGTGCAACTGGCCGGGCATGCTGCGGCCCCGGGCCGGGCGCATTCTGCGGGCGGCACAGGCACCGAGAAAGTCGTTGAGGATGGCGGTGTCGTCCACCGTGTTTTCGCTGGCGCGGTGAAACTCGGGGTGCCACTGGGTGGCAGCAATGTAGCTGCCGCCAGCGGGTCGGCGGCGTATGGCTTCGGGCACGCGGTCGGGATGGCTCCAGGCCTCCACCTCAAAACTCGGCGCCAGCTTTTTGATGCCCTGGTGGTGGATGCTGTTCACCCGCGCCCGCTCCATGCCGGGGTACAGCCGCGACAGCCGCGAGCCTTTTACAAACTCGATCTCATGGAAATTCTGGTCGTAGGTGACCGCATCGCGGTGCCGCAGCGCGCCTTCGTGCTGGGTTTCAATGTCCTGGTAGAGCGAGCCGCCAAAGGCCACGTTGAGCAGCTGCAGGCCACGGCAGACGCCAAAAATGGGCTTGCCGGCCTGCTCAAAAGCCTCGACCAGCGCGAGGTCGTACAGGTCGCGGATGCGGTCGCCGATCCAGGCCTCCTGCAGCGGCTCCTCGCCGTAGCTGCCGGGCCAGACGTCGGCCCCGCCGTGCATCACCACGCCGTCCAGCCACTCGGCGTAGTGGGCCAGCTTGACGTCGCCGCGCTGGGTCTCGCCCGTGGGGCAGGGCACCATCACCACCATGGCGCCGGTGGACATTAGCCAGTGCGCGATCGACTGCTCGACGTACTGCAGGGTCTTGCCGGTGAACAAGGAGCGCGCCGGGTCGGCATAGGAAAAGCAGGCGGAAAGGCCAATTTTGAGACGTGGTGGAACATCTGCCATAACCCTCGATTTTGCGGCGCACCTGCGCGCCTGTCTGTCGGACAGACCGCCGTTATGCAAACCTGTGGCAGGCGCGATACGATTTGGCAGGCCTTGTTCGTCCACCGCTGTACCTGAAAGCCCCGCCTATGTCTCTCAAACTCTATTTCGGCCCTGGCGCCTGCTCTTTTGTTCCCCACACCCTGCTGGAAACAGCAGGGGCCGACTACGAGCCCATTGCCATCAAGCTGCACAAGCAGGAAAACCTGGGCCCGGAGTTCAAAGCTGTCAATCCGCGTGGCCAGGTGCCGGTGCTGGTGCACAACGGGGCGGCGATTACGCAGATTGTGGCCATCGTGAGCTACCTGAACGATCTCTATCCGCAGCAGCACTTCCTGCCGTCGGAGCCGCTCGCCAAAGCCCGCGTGCTGGAGACGCTGGGCTGGATGAACAGCGCAGTGCATCCGACCTTTGGCCATATTTTTCTGCCGCACAAATTCATTGGCGATGCGGCGCTGTTTGAGCCGATGCGAAGCTTCAACACCGCGCAGTACCGCACGCTGCTGGCCGAGCTGGAAGCGATTCAGCAAGACGCGGCGGCGGCGGGCAATGCGTGGCTGGGTGGCGCACACTTTGGCCCGCTGGATGCGTACACGCTGACCTTGCTGCGCTGGGGCGCGATGGTGGGCATTGACCCGACCGGCTATCCCGGTCTGTGGGCCCATGTGCAGAGGGTGGCGGAGCTGCCGGCGGTGGCCAAGGTGCTGGAGCGGGAACGGGTGCCGCTGAACCCGTTCAAGGGCTAGGCTTGGGCGCGCTCCGAGGCTGGTAGTGCTTCAAAACGCACCGTGAACAGCGCCCCTGGCGGCGTGCGTCCCGGATGGGCGTCTTCTATGCTCAGCGCCGCCTGGTGCTGCTGGGTAATCTCGTGCACGATGGCCAGGCCCAAGCCGGAGCCATCGACGTTGGTGCCCAGCGCCCGGTAAAAGGGCTGCAAGACCAGCGTGCGTTCGCTCTCGGGAATGCCGGGGCCCGAGTCTTCCACCTGCAGCACCAGCACCTTGCCAAAGGTGTCGGCAAAGACCCGCACCGTGATCTCGCCACCCTCGGGCGTGTAGTTGATGGCGTTGTCCACCAGGTTGCGCACCATCTCTTTGAGTAGCGTGGGGTTGCCCGCCATCATCACGCCGGGGTCGGCCCGCTGCGCGCCTTCGTAGCCCAGGTCGATACGTTTGTCGAGCGCGCGCGGTACCGAGTCCTGCACCACGTCGGTGGTGAGCCCCACCAGATTCACGGGTTCGCTGCTGAAGTTTTTTGCGGTGCCGTCAGCCCGCGCCAGGGCCAGCAACTGGTTCACCGTGTGGGTGGCGCGCACGCTGGAGCGACCAATCTGTTTGAGCGACTGCTTGAGTTCGTCGGCACTGCCGCCGGCGCGCTGGGCCAGATCGGCCTGCATTCGCAAGCCGGCCAGCGGGGTTTTGAGCTGGTGGGCGGCGTCAGCCAAAAAACGTTTTTGGGTGGCAATAGACTCCTGCAGCCGGCGCAGCAGGCCGTTGACGGACATCACCAGCGGCGCTACTTCCTGCGGCACCACCCGTTCATCCAGCGGGCTCAGGTCGTCGGGTTTGCGTTCGCGGATGCGCTCTTCAAGCTCGCTCAGTGGTTTGATGCCGCGCACCAGCGCCAGCCAGACCAGCAGCACCGCCAGCGGCAGAATCGCAAACTGCGGCAGCATCACGCCTTTGATAATTTCGCTGGCCAGGGTGGAGCGTTTCTCCAGCGTTTCGGCCACCTGCACCAGCACCATGGCTTCGTCGGGCGTGTTCAGGCGAACCCAGGTATAGGCAATGCGCACGTCGTCGCCGCGGATGTTGCCGTCGCGCAGCCGCACTTCGCCGGGCAGGCCCTTGTCTTCTTCGTTGAAGGGTGCGAAGTCTTTGTCGCCGCCCAGGTATTCGCCCTTGGCACCCAGCACCTGGTAGTAAACGATGTCGGAGTCGTCTGCCCGCAGCACGTCGCGTGCGCGCGGCGACAAATTCAGCCGCACCTGCCGGTTCTGCAGCGTGACCTGCTGCGCCAGCGCCTGCACGTTGTATTCGAGCGCACGGTCAAACGGCTTGCCGGCAATGCCCTGCGCCACCAGCCAGGTCAGCACCAGACTGACGGGCCACAGCAACAGAAGCGGCGTGAGCATCCAGTCGAGAATCTCGCCAAACAGCGAGCGCTGTTCGCGCTGGAATAACTTCACAGTTTGTTCGCCGCCGGGCCGCCCCAAGGCGAATACGGCCCCCCCGGGGGGCAGCGAGGACACGAAGTGCCGAGCGTGGGGGCCATGTCTTACCCTGGGATTTTTTCTAAGCAGTAGCCCAAGCCGCGCACGGTAGCAATACGAATCGGCCCCTTCTCGATCTTCTTGCGCAGCCGGTGAATGTAGACCTCGATCGCGTTGTTGCTGACTTCTTCACCCCATTCGCAGAGGCGCTCCACCAGCTGGTCCTTGCTCACCAGGCGGCCGGCGCGCTGCAGCAGCACTTCGAGCAGGCCGAGTTCGCGCGCCGAGAGTTCGATCATCTTGCCGTCGATGGTGGCCACGCGGCCGGCCTGGTCGTACAACAGCGGGCCATGTTTGATGCTGCTGGTAGCACCCCCCATGCCGCGACGGGTGAGGGCGCGCACGCGGGCTTCGAGTTCCTGCAGGCTGAAGGGCTTGGCCATGTAGTCGTCGGCGCCGTAGTCCAGGCCTTTCACACGCTCTTCCACACCGTCGGCGGCGGTAAGGATCAGCACCGGCAGCGTGGCGCCGCGCGCGCGCAGGCGTTTCAGGACTTCCAGGCCGTGCAGGCGCGGCAGGCCCAGGTCAAGAATCAGCAGATCGAACTCGGTGTTGGTCATCAGCGCGGCGTCGGCCTGGGCGCCGTCGGGCACGTGATCGACCGCCGCACCGCTGGTACGCAGGCTGCGCAGCAAACCATCCGCCAGCACTTGGTCGTCTTCGGCAATCAAAATCCGCATACCGGTCTCCTGGCGTTCTTGTCGCCTTATTTTAGGCCGCGCGCCATGGCAGCCGCGCCGTAACTACCCGCATAGGCTTCCAGCCCCAGTGCCACCACGGTGGCCACGTCTTCGCCGACCTCGCGCCGGAACTCGGCCTCGGCCTGTGCCACGGCGTTCTGGAAGGCCATCAACCAGGCCATTCCGTCGGGCGTAAACACCACCATCCGGGCGCGGCGGTCGCGCTGGCCGGCCTGCCGGGTCACCAGCCCCCAGGCTTCGCACTGGTCGATCAGATCACCCATGGCCTGCTTGCTGATACCGGCCAGCAGCGCCAACTCGCTGGGGCGCGAGCCTTCGAGCGCCAGATGGCGGGTGATGTGGATGTGCGCCGCGCTGATCTGCCCGCGCGCCGCCAGATTGGCCAGGGCCAGCGGTACCTCGGCGCTGTGCGCCATCAGGTTCAGCACACGTTCGTCAAAACGCCGCATCGCATGGCCAAGCAGGCGGCCGAGGTGGGTCTGCCGCCAGTCGGGCGCGAGGGTTGGGGGGTTGGATTCCGGCATGGATAAATAGTAAGGCAAACTGACCATTTATTCTGTTTACTTTGTTTAACCTCGCCCCTAAACTACTGTTCAAGCATCCAGACTGTGGTTAACGCCAGAGACCGGAAATTCAGGCAACACGTTGATTTTTAAGGGGATTTTCATGGACACCGCAGTCAAGGGATTGAAAGACGCCACCAACGAAAAAGCCAAGGCCTTGCAGGCCGCGCTGGCGCAGATTGAGAAGCAGTTCGGCAAGGGCACCATCATGCGGCTGGGCGAGGGCGAGGTGATCGAGGACATCCAGGTGGTCTCCACCGGCTCGCTGGGTCTGGACATTGCGCTGGGTGTGGGCGGTCTGCCGCGCGGCCGGGTGGTGGAAATTTACGGCCCGGAATCGTCGGGCAAGACCACGCTGACGCTGCAGGTGATTGCCGAAATGCAGCGCGCCGGCGGCACCTGCGCGTTTGTCGATGCCGAACATGCGCTCGACATCCAGTACGCGCAAAAGCTGGGTGTGAATCTGCAGGATTTGCTGATCAGCCAGCCCGACACCGGCGAGCAGGCGCTGGAAATTGTGGACAGCCTCACCCGTTCCGGCGCGGTGGATTTGATCGTGATCGACTCGGTGGCCGCGCTCACGCCCAAAGCCGAGCTGGAGGGCGAGATGGGCGATTCGCTGCCGGGCCTGCAGGCACGGCTGATGAGCCAGGCGCTGCGCAAGCTGACTGCCACCATCAAAAAAGCCAACTGCATGGTGATCTTCATCAACCAGATCCGCATGAAGATCGGCGTGATGTTCGGCAGCCCCGAAACCACCACCGGCGGCAACGCGCTGAAGTTCTATGCGTCGGTGCGCATTGACATCCGCCGCATCGGCACCATCAAGAAGGGCGACGAGGCGATTGGCAACGAGACCAAGGTCAAGGTGGTGAAAAACAAGGTGGCGCCGCCGTTCAAGACAGCCGAGTTCGACATCCTGTTCGGCGAGGGCATCAGCCGCGAAGGCGAGGTGATCGACATGGGCGTCGAGGCCCGCATCATCGACAAATCGGGTGCCTGGTATGCCTACAACGGCGAAAAAATTGGCCAGGGCCGCGACAACGCCCGCGAGTTTTTGCGCGAAAACAAAGAGCTGGCGCGTGAGATCGAGAATAAAGTTCGCGAATCGCTGGGCATTCCGCTGCTGGCGGTCGCCGCCGAGGCCAAAAACTGATTTTTAAGATCAAATCAGCCTCTAGCCGGCGTGTTTATTCAATAGTTTGCTATTGAAAATGCAGTCAATGGCCAGCGCTCCACCTTCGCTCAAATCACGCGCGCTGCGGTTGCTGGCCGCGCGCGAGCATTCACGCGCCGAACTGGAGCGCCGGCTCGGCGGGCCGGAGACCGAAGCCGCCGAGCTCACGCGCGTGCTGGACGACCTGCAGGCCAAAGGCTTCATCAACGAACAGCGGGTGCTGGAGAGCCTGGTGCACCGCCACGCTGGTCGGCTGGGCAGCCTGCGCATGCGCCACACACTGCAGGGCAAGGGGCTGGCGCCTGAGGCGATTGCTGGCGCGATGGAGACGCTGGCGGCAACCGAGCTGGAGCGCGCCCGCGAAGTCTGGCGCAAGAAATTTGGCAACGCGCCTGCCATGGATGTAGCCGGCCGGGCCCGCCAGATGCGTTTTCTGGCCAGCCGCGGCTTTGCGGCCGAGGTGGTTCGCCGGGTCGTCAATTCCCCCGACGAAGACTAGCGTTTGGCCAACAGCCCGTCGACCGACAGCTTGCCCGGCCCATAAATCGCAATGCCGGCCAGCAGCGCCCCCCAGAGGTAGTGTTGCTGCAAGGCCGCTGGCGCGATTTCCGACAGCGAAATCACCGCCACCACATTCACCACCGACAAGCCCAGCGCCGCAAACCGCCCACCCAGGCCCAGCACCAGCAACACCGGCAGCACCAGCTCGCCACCGGTGCCCATCACGGCCGCCATGGTGGGCGACAGCAGCGGTACCTTGTACTCCTCGGTGAACAGCAGCACGGTGGTTTCCCAGTCGCGCAGCTTGGTCAGGCCCGACAGAAAAAACACTTGGCCCAGATAGATGCGTGCTGCCAGCGCCGCCAGCGGCTGCAGCATGTCCAGCAGCGCGGCCGCGCTCTTGTACAAGCCCATGCCGCGTTGCAGCAGCGAGGACGACTTGGTACCGGCGTCGGGAGACATGGTGGTTTGAAGGTTCATGGAAATACTCCTGTGGAATCAAGGGTACGGACGCCGGTCAGCAGCGCGGTTTGAACTGCCGGTACCAGCCATTGGTTGAAATCAAGCGGGGGGCTGGCCTGCAGGGCGGCCAGCAGGCTGCTGCCACGTTGCAGCGCAGCGATGAAATCGGCTTCACCCGGCTGCGCCTCGCGCAGCATGGGCCGCAGCCCCTGGCGCCAGATGAACGCACATTCGCCCACCCGCGCGCCGGTCTGGGCATTGGCGCGCAGCCGCTGGGCAATTTCTTCCAGCGGCGGCTGGCCCAGACGGTGTGCGTTGACGATGCTGACCACCGGCCATTCGCTGGTGATGCAGATGGCGGGCTCGCCCAGCACCAGCGTCAAGGTTGCGGGGTCGGCCTGCGCCAGAAGCTGCAGCGAGGCAAGGTCAACTTCTGCGTCGGCCGCAGTGGCGGCGCAGTGCAGCGCCCATTCGACCTCGGCCACGTCGGCCAGGTAGGGCACATCGGCCAACTGTTCCGAGGCCTGCACAAACGCTGGCAGCGCCGCGCCCCACTGGGCGATATCGCCGCGAACAGGGGGCTGCTGCTGCCAGAAGTCGGCAGCCAGTGCGGCAAAACTTTCCTCGCCCAGCAACTGCGCCAGCACCGGGTAGGCCACTGGCAAGGCGCGTTGCGCCAGCGCCAGCCCGTTGGCGCGGTAACAATTCAAGCCTCTTTGGGTGGGTGCCGTTTTATCTGCTGCAAAGTTTGCTATTTCATTCATAGCATTCTGGTTGTCGCCAGCCCATACGGCGCGCAGCAGGGCCTGCTGTTCGGCGGCGAGTTGCGTCGTCATTCCACCATCTCCGGCACACACAGCGAACGCGCCCGCGCCACCTCGTCCAGCAAAACCTCGAAGGGCGGAACATCGGTGTCCCATTCGATCAGCGTGGGCACACGGCCAAAACGCACGATGGCGTGTTGGTAGAGCTGCCAGACGGCATCACAGACGCGGCTGCCGTGGTCGTCGATAACGATGTCGTCCATTACGCAATGCCCGGCCAGATGCAACTCGCCGACCACCGCCGGCGGCAGGCGGTCCAGCCAGTCGCGGCAATGCTGCACCGGATCAATCGCGGCGCCCCGCAGTTGCGCATTGCGCGCGTTGACATAGATGTTGTTGACGTCCACCAGCAACTGGCAGCCGGTGCGCAGCGCCAGTGCCGCCAGAAAATCGGTCTCAGCCATGTCGGTGGAAGCCCAGCCCAGATAAGCCGACAGGTTTTCCACCAGCATAGGACGCTGCAGACGGTCCTGTACCTGCTGCACATTGCTGCACAGCACATCCAGCGCCTCGCGGTTAAAGGGAATCGGCAGCAGGTCGGCCGCATGGGCGGCCTGGCCGTTGACCACTGCGCGGGCAAAGCAGGCGTGATCGCTCACCCGTACTGGTTCGATGCGCTCGACCAGCCGCGCAAGCTGGTCCAGATGCCACAGGTCAACACCGGCTGCCGAGCCCAGGGCCAGCCCCACGCCGTGCAGGCTGACGGCATAGTGGCTGCGGGCCTGCGACAACGTGGCCAGTGCGGCACCGCCGGCGCCAAAAAAATTCTCGGAATGGACCTCGATGAAATCCAGCGCCGGCCGCGATTCGAACAGCGTGGCGTAATGCGGATGGCGCCAGCCGAGCCCCACAGCGGGGGCCCGTGGCAAAGCGGTGGATTGCATGGCGTTCATCAAGGACTCAAAGGTGGGCTGCGCGCGACACCAAGAAAAATCCCGGCGCCAGGCCGGGATCACTTGGCGTTACCCGCGTGGGAGATCAGCCTTTTTTGGTCTTGGCCTTGGCTTCGTCGGCGGTCAGGCCTTTGAGGCTGGCGCAGGTGCCCTTGGCCACGTATTTCCACTCGCCCAGGTCGTTGGCGACCTTGGACTGGCCAGCGCAGGAGTGGGTACCTGCCAGGTTGGCGCAGTCGTTCTGGCCGGCGGCGGCGATGCCGTAGCACTTTTCCTTGGACTGGGCAGCGGCCGGCGTGGCGACCAGCAGGGTGGACAACAGGGTGGCTGCAGCAGCGGCGATCATGGCGGTTTGGTTCATGGAAACTCCAGAGAAAAAAGGTTGAAGTGGCAAATGCCGGACCAGCTGCGTTGAAAGGCTGACTGGTTGCGTGTTGGTCTGTGGGTGGCCCGACTTCTTACATGGTAGCAACACAAATCGCGGGGAGAAAGGCGCAGGAACCGGGGTTTGTCCCGCAGGCCTGCAGCTCACAGCAGGTCGGCTACCTTGTCCCAGGCTTCGGCCGGAATGCGGCCGCTGTACTGCGCCACCACACGGCCGGTTTTGTCGAGCAGATAGGTCACCGGCAACGTGCCGGGCTTGCCCAGGTTGTCGCGGTAGCTGGCCTCGCCGCCCCAGAGCTGCACAAAGCGCTGGTTCTGCGGCACCAGTTGTGTGATGAGCTTTTCGTAGTCGTCCAGGTCCTGCATGCGCCTGTCGGTGCTCACCAGCACCAGCTCGAAGGGCTTGCCCTGCCAGCCCTGGTAGTTCTGCCGCAGCTCGGCCATTTTGTCGCGGCAGACAGCGCAGTCGGTCGACCAGAACATCAGCATCACGACCCGGCCCTTGAGCGCTGCGAGCTGGAAGGGCTGGCCGGCAATAGTCTTGCCCTCCACCACCGGCGCCACCTGGGCATGCGCTGGCGCCGCCAACACCGCAGCGGCCAGCAGGGAAGCGAAAAAAGCAGTGATGCGCATGGCCTTTCGTCGGCTACGATGCGGCATTCTTACAAGTCGCCACCCCGATGCCGATTGAACACCAGCTCGCCGAGCACCGCGCCTACCTGCTGCGCTTTGCACGCCTGCAACTGCGCAACGACGCCTGGGCCGAAGACGCGGTGTCCGAAACTTTGCTGGCCGCACTCAGCAAGCCGCAGTCATTTGGCAACAAGTCGCAGCTCAAGACCTGGCTGGTGGGCATCCTCAAACACAAGGTGCTGGACCTTCTGCGGCAGCGCTCGCGCGAGGTGAGTCTGGACGCTGGCGAGAACAGCGACGGCAGCGAGGAGCTGGACGCGCTCACCTTCACCGGCGACGGCCACTTTGCCACGCCACCGGCCTCCTGGGGCAACCCCGAGCAAGACCTCAATTCGCGCCAGTTTTTTGTGGTGCTGGAGGCCTGCACCGAAAAACTGCCGCCCACCATGGGCCGGGTTTTTCTGATGCGCGAGTGGCTGGAACTGTCATGTGACGAGATTTGTAAGGAACTGAATCTCACCTCGACCAACATGTACGTCCAGTTGCACCGGGCCCGACTGCGTTTGCGGGAGTGCCTTGATCTGAACTGGTTTCAAACCGCCAAATAGAATCTGACCATGTTTTTGAGACGCACCTGCCGCGAGGTCTCCGCCCTGCTGATAGCCCGGGAAGACCGCGCGCTGGGTCTGGCCGACCGGGTAGCGCTGCGTTTCCACCTGGCGGCCTGCCAGGCCTGCCCGGTTTTTGAGCGCCAGGTTCTCACCATGCGCAATGCCATGCGCCAATGGCGCGGCTACACCGAGCCCGACAGCGCGCCGGCGTCCGAGCTGCCTAAACAATCCTGAAGAAAACGCTGCACAGTTTTGCACTGAATTCGGTAATTCTGACGAATTGCTTTCACATTCAGGCGTAACTGACGCATAATGGAAAAGCGTGTCCCTCGAATTACGGGGATGGCACGCGTGTTCGGTGATCGGTCAGTTTCGCGCCACAGCGGTTTTTGTTTGTTGTGCTTTCGGGACTCCATCGCTTTGTTTTTGTGTTTATTAGGAGTCCCTTCATGGGCAAAAAACTGTACGTCGGCAATCTGCCGTACTCGGTGCGCGATAGCGATCTTGAGCAATCTTTCGGCCAATTCGGCACCGTCACGAGCGCCAAAGTCATGATGGAGCGCGACACCGGTCGTTCCAAGGGCTTCGGCTTTGTGGAAATGGGCACCGACGCAGAAGCGCAGGCAGCTGTGACCGGCATGAACGGCCAGTCTTTGGGCGGCCGCAGTGTCGTCGTCAACGAAGCCCGTCCAATGGAAGAGCGTCCCCCCCGTAGCGGTGGTGGCGGCTACGGCGGCGGCGGTGGTGGTGGCGGCTACGGTGGCGGCGGCGGCGGTGGCCGCAGTGGTGGTGGCGGCGGCTACGGTGGTGGCGGCGGCGGTGGTCGCAGCGGTGGCGGCGGCGACGGCGGTTTCCGCAGCCCGTACGGCGCAGGTCCCCGTGGCGGCAGCAGCGGCGGTGGCCGCAGCGGCGGCGGTGGTGGCTACGGTGGCGGCGGCAGCAGCTACTAAGTACCTCGTGCAGCGCCCTGGTTTTTAACTGCGGCGCTTGCCAGACAAGGCTCCCGGGCAAATCGCCCCGGAGCCTTTTTTCATGGGCGAGTGAAAAGGCGCCGCTTACTGCGGGCCAGATGGCTGCCGGTGTTTGCGCGGACGGCCCGAAAGCAGGCGGTCGAACAGCGCATTGGGCAACAGCCGCAGCAGCTTGGCCACCCCACCCATCTGCCAGGGAATCACCCGGTAGCTCGCGCCCGCCGCAATGGCGGCGTAGGCCTTGTCGGCAAACACCTCCGGCGGCATCAGAAACGGCATCTTGTAGCGGTTCTCGCGCGTGAGCGGGGTGTCGATGTAGCCAGGGCAAATGGTGACGACTTTCACACCGCTGGCGCGCAACTCGCCGCGCAGGCATTCGCAGTAGCTGATGACCGCGGCCTTGCTGGCACAGTAGGCGCCGTGGCCCGGCAGACCGCGAATGCCCGCGACGCTGCCAATACCGACCAGCGCGCCCGAGCCGCGCTGCGCCATCGCCGCCACAAAAGGATGAAAGGTGGCGGCCACGCCGGTGTTGTTGGTGGCAAAAACCCGGGCCATCACGTCGATGTCGGCACGCTCGGCGGTGTCGATGCCGATGCTGATGCCGGCATTGGCAATCACCACATCAGGCAGGCCTTGCGCCGCAATGCAGGCCTGGCCGGCGGCCACAATGCTGTCGGTCACCGCCACATCAGCGCTGTAAATTTTATAGCGCGACAAGTCCATTTGGTGCCGGCTAGCCCATGATTCGACCTCTGAAACGCGGCGTGCAACCAGTGCGAGCGCATAACCGGCCTGGTAGTAGCGCCAGGCCAGCGCCTGGCCAATGCCGCTGGACGCGCCGGTGATGAAAACCAGCGGCGCGCTCATGGCGCAGCCGTCCGCGGACCAAAAACGCCGCGCACCCGGCCCTGCAGGTTGGCGATGCGGTCGATGTTGTCGTAGGCCAGGCTGTCGGCCGTGAACTTGTCGGTGCCCCGGGTAATGGTGACCGGTTTGTGCGATTTGACCCGCTCGTCGTTCAGGTAAGCGTGCAGGAACTCGCCGCGGAATTCCATGCGCTGCTCCACCAGGCCGGCGGCGCTGCGCAGGCCATCGCGCACCACCAGCGCATTACCGAAAAGCTGGACTTCGGAGCCGTCGCCATTGCTCAGGGCACTGCGCGCGGTGGCTGTGGTGAGCCGGCCTTCGGGGCCGAAGGACCGGATGCGCACCTGGTCGATCTCCAGCGTGTCGTTGTCGGGATAGTGGCGGGCCTCGGCGCCAAACAGCTCGCTTTTGAGCGTGCCGTCCGCCGCAAAGGTGCGCACCGCAAAGCCACGCATGAAGTAGTCAGGCTCGTGGCGTGCGGGCTTGGCCGTCTCCGGCGCCTCGAACAGCGGGCTGTTTTTTACCAGCCAGTAGGTGCCCAGCGCCAGCAGCGCCATCAACAGCACCGGCAGGTAGATGGAAATGCGCTCCCAGGCCCGGGCCAGCACCTGGCGGCCGGGCACGCGCAGC
>JAZKCX010000065.1:14926-21378 GCA_040387875.1 Pseudomonadota bacterium
ATGACTTTAGCGCGCATCAGGTCGCCAATATGCACTGCGCCGACGAGCTGGTTTGTTGCATCGACAACAAGAACACAGGTAATGCCGCGCAACTCCATCAGCTCCACCGCTTCGACCGCCAGTGCATCGGGCCGCACGGTGCGCGGCGCGGTGTGCATCACATCGCGGGCGGTGAGCGGACGCAGATCGCCACCTTTTTCAATCAGGCGGCGCAAATCGCCATCGGTGAAGATGCCCAGCAGCGCGCCATTGCCATCGACCACGGCCGACGCGCCCAGCCCCTTGGCGCTCATCTCGCGCATCAGGGCGCTCAGAGCGACGTCGGGCGCGACTTGCGGCAAATCGGCGCCGCTGCGCATTACATCGCTCACCTGGGTCAGCAGCTTGCGACCCAGCGCGCCGCCCGGGTGCGAGCGGGCAAAGTCCTCGGCCTTGAAGCCGCGCGCATCGAGCAGCGCCACGGCCAGTGCGTCGCCCAAGGCGAGCTGTGCGGTGGTGCTGGCGGTGGGCGCAAGGTTGAGCGGGCAGGCCTCTTTGTCAACACTGCTGTCCAGCGTGACCCCGGAGTGCCGCGCCAGCGTGGACTGCAGGCCACCGGTGATGGCCACCAGCGGTACGCCCAGGCGCTTGAGCACCGGCAGGATGGCGGTGAGCTCCTCGCTCTCGCCGCTGTTGGAAATCGCCAGCACTACGTCGGCGGCAGTGATCATGCCCAGGTCGCCGTGGCTGGCTTCTGCGGGGTGCACAAAGATGGCCGGCGTACCGGTGGACGCCAGCGTGGCGGCAATCTTGCGGCCGATGTGGCCACTTTTGCCCATGCCCATCACCACTACGCGGCCGCTGCATTCCAGCATCTGCTGCACCGCCTGCGCAAAGGGCGCACCGGTGCGGGCTTTGAGGCCCAGCACGGCAGCGGCTTCAATGTCGAAGGTGTCCTGTGCCAGCCGCACCGCCTGCGCTGCGTCAAACGGTGGGGTGCGGGAAGGGGGTGACGTCATACAGGCCCGATTCTATCGACCGACCCGGCCTGAAAGCTGCTTGTATCCCGGGCCACCCGTGGTGGCTTGATAGTATCCAAGGATGACCTCGCTGGAACTCACGCTTTTGTACCTGGCCGCGGCCGTGCTGGGCGTGGTCGGCTGCCGGTTCATGAAGCTGCCGCCCATGCTGGGGTATCTGGCAGTCGGCGTGGTGATTGGCCCCAACGCGATGGCCCTGGCCGACAACACCGAGGGCATCAAACACCTGGCCGAATTTGGTGTGGTGTTTCTGATGTTTGTGATTGGCCTGGAGTTCAACCTGAACAAGCTGCGCGCCATGCGCCGCCATGTGTTTGGCCTGGGGTTGATGCAGGTGCTGGTAACCATGGCCATCGGCACCGGCGGCGCGCTGTTTCTGGCGGCGATGGCGCCTACGCTGTGGAGCATGCAGTGGCAGACCGCGCTGGCGCTCTCGGGCGCGCTGGCGATGAGCAGCACCGCCATTCTGGTGAAGATGATGGCCGAGCGCAGCGAGCTGGAGTCAGAACACGGCAAGCGGGTCATGGGCGTGCTGTTGTTCCAGGATCTGGCCGTGGTGCCGCTGCTGGTGCTGATTCCTGCGCTGTCCGCGCCCAACGAAAGCCTGTTTTTCTCGCTGGCGCTGGCCGGTGCCAAGGGCGCCGCGCTGATCACCATTCTGCTGTGGGGTGGCCAGTGGGTCATGCGCTGGTGGCTCACGCTGGTGGCACGGCGCAAGAGCGACGAGCTGTTCATGCTGAACCTGCTGCTGGTCACGCTGGGCCTGGCCTGGCTCACCGAGATGGCAGGGCTGAGTCTGGCGCTGGGTGCTTTTATTGCCGGCATGCTGGTGTCGGAAACCGAATACAAGCACCAGGTGGAAACCGACATCAAGCCTTTCCACGATGTGCTGCTGGGCCTGTTTTTCATCACCATCGGCATGATGCTCGATTGGCGGCTGGTGCTGGAGCGCTGGCCGCTGGTGCTGGCGCTGGTGGTGCTGCCGGTGCTGTTCAAGCTGCTGGTGGTCACAGCGCTGGCCAAGCTGCTGCAGGCGCCCATGGGCACCGCGCTGCGCACCGGCCTGTACCTGGCGCAGGCCGGCGAGTTCGGTTTTGTGCTGCTGACGCTGGCAACCCAGAATGCGCTGGTGCCGCCGCAATTGCTCAATCCGATTCTTGCCAGCATGGTTCTGTCGATGCTGGCCACGCCTTTCATCATCATGTACAGCAACCGGCTGGTGATGAAGGTGGTCAGCAGCGACTGGATGCTGGAGTCGCTGCAGATGACAAACATCGCGCGCAAGGCCATCAATGCCAACCGCCACGTCATCATCTGCGGCTACGGCCGCTGCGGCCAGAACCTGGCCCGCATTCTGGAGCGCGAATCCATTCCCTACATGGCGCTGGACCTCGACCCCGACCGGGTGCGCCAGGCCGCCGCCGCCGGCGACTCGGTGGTGTTTGGCGACGCGGCCCGGCTGCAGGCGCTGATGGCCGCCGGCCTGGCGCGGGCCAGCGCAGTGGTGGTGACCTACCTGGATACGGCCTCGGCGGTGAGGGTGATTGCCAACATTCAGGAACACGCCGGCAAGGTGCCTGTGATCGTGCGCACGGTGGACGACAGCGATCTGGAAAAACTGCAGCAGGCCGGCGCCACCGAGGTCGTGCCCGAGGCCATTGAGGGCTCGCTGATGCTGGCCAGCCACGCGCTGGCGCTGGTGGGCGTGCCCATGCGCCGCGTGATCCGTGTGGTGCAGGACCAGCGCGATGCCCGCTACAACCTGCTGCGCGGCTATTTCCACGGCGCCGACGACGACACCGCGCTCGAGCGTGACCAGGAGCGGCTGGCCACCGTCACGCTGTCGCTCACTGCGCGCTGCACCGGCAAGCCGCTGGGCAACCTGGCGCTGCATGCGGTGGGTGTGAAGGTGCTGACCCTGCGCCGCCACAACGGCAAGGCGCAGGAGGCGCCCGACGACGCCACCATTTTGGGTGTGGGCGACACGCTGGTGCTCTCGGGCCGGCCCGAGGCGCTGGCGGTGGCCGAGGACAAGCTGGTGCGCGGCTGAGCGTCGCCACAGTTCGAGCCCCGCTGCCGCGCCGGGTTATTGGCATTCGGTAATCATCGGTCAATGCCTGTTCTGCCCCAAACCCTGTTGAACGAAAACACCAGCTCCCGCCGGCGCGATGCACTGGTGCTGCTGGGCGCCAGCCTGGTGGGCTTGCCGGCCCACGCTTCCGATGCAGCCCACCTGTTGCTGCGCCAGGGTGGCTGCGCGGTGCTGCTGCGCCATGCCCGTACCGAGGCCGGCATTGGCGACCCGCCCGGTTTTACGCTGGGCCAGTGCACTACCCAGCGCAACCTGAGCGAGGCCGGCCGCGCCGACGCGCGGCGCATCGGCCGCTGGTTTGCCGAGCGCTGGCTGGTGCCGGCCGAAATCAAGTCCAGTGCCTGGTGCCGCTGCACCGAGACGGCCGATCTGGCCTTTCGACGCCACACCGTCTGGCCGGTGCTCAATTCCACCTTTGGCGACCGCCTGCAGCAGCCCGACCAGACCGGCCTGGTGCGCGCAGCACTGGCGGCGCTGCCTGCTGACCGCTTTGAGGTCTGGGTCACGCACCAGGTCAACATCACCGCGCTGACCGGCGAAGTGCCGGCCATGGGCGAGGCCTTCATCGTCGACCGGCAGGGCAAAATCAGGCTCCGCACCACCTTTGCCTGACACGATGACCCCCATTGCCGACACCCTGCGCCAGCACATCCGCACCGTGCCCGACTGGCCCGCGCCCGGCGTGCAGTTCCGTGACATCACGCCGCTCTTGCAAGATGCTGCCGTCTTCAAGCTGCTGATCGACGCTTTTGTGGCGCGCTACAGCGATGCCGGCGCCCGCCCCGATGTGGTGGCCGGGCTGGACGCGCGCGGCTTCATCATCGGCGCGGTGGTGGCCTACCAGCTCGGGCTGGGTTTTGTGCCCATCCGCAAAAAGGGCAAGCTCCCGTTCACCACGGTGCAGGAAACCTACGAACTGGAATACGGCAGCGCCACGGTGGAGCTGCACACCGACGCAGTGCAGCCCGGCCAGAAGGTGCTGCTGATCGACGATTTGATTGCCACCGGCGGCACCATGCTGGCCGGAAAACGGCTGCTGGAGAGCCTGGGCGCGGTGGTGGTGGAAGGCGCGGCGATTGTGGATTTGCCGGAGCTGGGTGGCTCAGCCTTGTTGAGAAGCGAGGGGCTTGCGGTGTTTACGCTGGTGGATTTCGCCGGCCACTGAGGCCGGCGCGGCGGCGCGTTTTCAGGTCACGGCAACCCGCCGGGTTTGGTGCGCCATGCGGCGTGCCATCACGCAGGCCAGCGCGGTAACGACCTGCAGCGCCAGCGCCGGCTGTTCGCGGGCCAGTTCGGCCCAGCTGTCGGGTGAGAGACGCCAGAGCCGGCAGTCGGCAGCAGCTTGCGCGGTGGCACTGCGCGGGCCGTGCGAGAAAAATGCGCCTTCGCCCACCACCGAACCCGGCCCCACGGTCGCCAGCAGAATTTGCCCGGCACTGTCTTCCAGGTGCACGGTGAGTTTGCCCTGTTCGACAAAATACAGCGCCTGGTCGCGCGCACCTTGGCGAATCAGCACATGGCCATGGGCCAGATCAAAGCCCTGCATGCTGGCCCCGAGCACCGCCCATTGCGCCTCGCTCAGGCGCAGAGGCACAGCGTCGGCCAGCCGCGCCGACTCGACCACTTCCTGCAGGTCGCGGACGTCAAAACGAAGCGGGGTAAGCATGGGGGCATAGGCGGGGTTCATGGCGCAAGCGTAGCCCCGGCTCTTTGCCGCGGCAAGCATATGAAACCCGGAATTACCTGCGCTTACAGCTGATACATACGCACGCGCCGCACTACTTGCCTATGCAGAAACGCGAGAAGATCACACCGAGCAGATCGTCCGATGAAAAGGCGCCAGTAATGCTGCCCAGGGCGTTTTGCGCCAGCCGCAGTTCCTCGGCCAGCAGGTCCAGCGACTGGGCCCGCGCCGCCAGATGGGCGTCGGCCGCCGCCAAGTGCGTACCTACCGACTGCAGCGCCTGCACATGGCGCTCGCGCGCGGTGTAAACGCCCTCGGGCAGCGCCTGCCAGCCGGCAATCGCCAGCAGTTTCTGGCGCAGCGCGGCCAGGCCCGCGCCGGTTTTGGCCGACAGCGCAAGCGCACCGGCGTGGTCGGAAGCGGCCACCGCATCCGATTTGTTCCAGATATCGACCACAGCCACGTTTTCAGGCAGTTTTTTGCCCAGAGCCAGCGCGATGGCTGCATCTGCCGCTATGTATTCAGGAGCATTCTGGCGCGTCAGGTCGTGCAGGAAAAGCACGGCGTTGGCCTTTTCTATGGCTTCCCAGGCGCGCGCAATGCCGATCTGTTCCACTTCGTCGGCCGTGCTGTCGCGCAGGCCAGCGGTGTCGATCACATGCAGCGGCACGCCGTCGATCTGGATGGTCTGGGTCACCTTGTCGCGGGTGGTGCCAGCCACCGGCGTGACGATGGCCAGCTCGGCACCCGCCAGCGCATTGAGCAGCGAGCTTTTGCCGGCGTTGGGCTGGCCGGCAATCACCACCGTGATGCCTTCGCGCAGCAAAGCGCCCTGGCGGGTGCGCTGCTGCACCGCGTTCAGTCGGCTGCGCAGTGCAGAGAGCTGGCCTTGTGCGTCGGCCTTTTGCAGGAAGTCGATTTCTTCTTCCGGAAAATCCAGCGTGGCCTCCACCAGCATGCGCAGGTTCACCAGCGCATCCCGCAGCGCATGCACTTCATCGGAGAACTCGCCCGACAACGAGCGGGTGGCACTGCGGGCCGCTGCCTCGGTGCTGGCATCGATCAGGTCGGCCACCGCTTCGGCCTGGGCCAGATCGAGCTTGTCGTTCAGAAAGGCGCGCTCGGTAAATTCACCGGGCCGGGCCAGCCGCAGGCCGGGCACGCGCGGTGCGCCGGTGGTTTTGTCGATCTCTGCTGCGGCCTCCAGGCAGCGGGCCTGCAAAAGCTGCAGCACCACCGGCCCGCCGTGGGCCTGCAGTTCCAGCACGTCTTCGCCGGTGTAGGAATGGGGTGCGGGGAAATACAGCGCCAGGCCGTGGTCGATGGCCGCGCCAGCGGCGTCGCGCAGGGGCAAATAGGTGGCTTCGCGCGGCCTGAGCGGCTTGCCGCACAGCGCCAGCACCAGCGGTCCCAGCGCCTTGCCGGAGACCCGCACAATGCCCACCGCGCCCCGGCCGGGGGCGGTGGCGACAGCAACAATCGGGTCGCTCTGGCGGTCGAACATCGGTGGATCTTCCCGTAAAAGCACAAGGCCGCCAACCCCGGGAGGTGGCGGCCCTGGCGAAGGCGTTGGGGCTTATTTGCCCTTGTTCATGAACAGCTTGAGCGGGTTGGTTGGCTTGTGCAGCACACCCAGCTTTTTGTTGATGAACCACTG
>JAZKCX010000066.1:0-2369 GCA_040387875.1 Pseudomonadota bacterium
ATGGCGCGGGCGTCGCGGCTGTTTTTGGTCTTGCGGTTCTCGGTGTAATCGACGGCCTGGCGAAAGCTGCGCTGGTCGGCTTCCTTGTAGATCTTGGCGCAGCGGGTCTCGTCGCCGCAGCGCACGACGTAAACCGTGGCTTCCTTGCCACTCATCAGCTGGCGCACCACGGTGTCGATCAGGCCTTCTTCTATCAGCGGCAGCAGCCGGGCGGGAGGTTTCATGCGCCGATTGTGGTGCATGGGCCGGCGCGGACCGGGTCGGCAGACCCTGCCACAATTACGCCATGACCGCACCGAACTCCTTCGCTCCGATCCAGAACGACACTTTTTTGCGCGCCTGCTGGCGCCAGGCCACAGACCACACCCCCGTGTGGCTGATGCGCCAGGCGGGGCGCTATTTGCCCGAGTACTGCGCCACCCGCGCCAAGGCCGGCAGCTTCATGGGCCTGGCCACCAATGTGGACTACGCCACCGAGGTCACGCTGCAGCCGCTGGAGCGCTACCCGCTGGACGCATCGATTTTGTTCAGCGACATCCTCACCGTGCCGGACGCGATGGGCCTGGGCCTGTCTTTTGCGCTGGGTGAAGGCCCACGTTTTGCATCGCCGGTGCGCGACGAAGCCGCGGTGGCCCAGCTCGCCGTGCCCGACATGGACAAGCTGCGCTACGTGTTCGACGCGGTCACCTCCATCCGCAAGGCCCTGAACGGCCGCGTGCCGCTGATCGGCTTTTCGGGCAGCCCCTGGACGCTGGCCTGCTACATGGTCGAGGGCAAGGGCTCGGACGACTACCGGCTGGTGAAATCCATGCTCTACAGCCGGCCCGATTTGATGCACCGCATGCTGCAGGTCAATGCCGACGCGGTGGCGCTGTACCTCAACACGCAGATTGAGGCCGGCGCCCAGGCGGTAATGATTTTTGACAGCTGGGGCGGCGTGCTGGCCGACGGCGCGTTCCAGCAGTTCAGCATGGCCTACACCGCCAAGGTGCTGGCCCAGCTCAAGCGCGAGCACAACGGGGTGAAGATTCCGCGCATTGTGTTCACCAAGGGCGGCGGCATCTGGCTCGACGAAATGGGCACGCTCGACTGCGAGGTGCTGGGTCTGGACTGGACCATGAACCTGGGCCAGGCGCGGCGGAAGGTGGGCGGCCACAAGGCGCTGCAGGGCAATATCGACCCCAATGTGCTGTTTGCGCCGCCGGCGCAGATTCGTACCGAAGTGGCGCGGGTGCTGGAAAGTTTTGGTGTGCCGCATGCCGACATTACCCAGCCTGGCCCCACCCACATCTTCAATCTGGGCCACGGCATCAGCCAGTTCACGCCGCCCGAGAATGTGGATGTGCTGGTGAACGCAGTACACGACATTTCGCGAAAAATGCGGGGCTGACCCGCCGCAATCTCATTCTGGAACAAGTTTTTCGGGTCTTGTCCAGCGCTAAATATTGCCTGCGGCCTTGACTTATGCACAAAATTTGTGATGCGGCGCAACAGACCAAGCCCCCGCCAGCGTCAACCGCTACAAAACCCGTAGCAGCGCCAAGTTGTTGATTTATATAGGTTTCGCAAGCTGCACGATTTCAGGGCATTTTGTCGAAAGCCTTGATTTACAAGGCCTTGCAGCGTAACTTCATAAGCTATCAACAAAGTTATCCACAGAAACCTTGGGTTGGGTGGAAAGTTCATGAAAATCAGCAACTTACGGTCACTTCCGCAAGTTGACATCAACACAACAGCCTAAATGCCCCAGCGGCTTGCCATCGCCGTCCACCTGCCCGCCTACAGCGCCGTGGGTGCGCCCCTGAGCTACGAAAGTGAGCTTCCACTCGCGCCAGGAACGCTGGTGCGTGTGCCGCTGGGCCAGCGCGAACTGCTGGGCGTGGTGTGGGACGCCGACGCTGACGCCAATGCGCCCCCCGCCGATACCGCCCTGCGCCCCATCAGCGCGGTGTTGGAGGGTTTGCCGCCCCTGTCTGTTGCCTGGCGGCAACTGGTGACCTTTGCCGCTGGCTACTACCAGCGCTCGCTGGGCGAGGTCGCGCTGTCGGCCCTGCCGCCGGCACTGCGCGATCTGGATGCGGTGCAGCTTGCACGCCGCCTGAAACGCCGCGCCAAGGACAAAACTGCCGCACCCGAAGTGCTGCCATACGCTACTAATTTAGTAGCATTAAGCGAAGAACAGGCGCCGGCTCTGGCACAATTTAATGCCGAAAAAGGGCCTTTCCTGCTGTTTGGCGCCACCGGCAGCGGCAAAACCGAGGTCTACCTGCGTGCGGTAGCCGCCGTGCTGGAAAAAGATCTGGCCGCCCAGGCGCTGGTGATGGTGCCAGAGATCAACCTCACGCCACAACTCGAAACCCGCTTTGCCG
>JAZKCX010000067.1:0-5515 GCA_040387875.1 Pseudomonadota bacterium
AAGACAAGCGCCGCATCAGCCTGGGCATGAAGCAGTGCAAGGCCAACCCATGGCAGGAGTTTGCGCAGAACACCAAGCGCGGCGACCGCGTCAAGGGCCCGATCAAGTCGATCACCGACTTTGGCGTGTTCGTGGGTCTGGCAGCCGGCATCGACGGCCTGGTGCACCTGTCGGACCTCTCGTGGAACGAAACCGGCGAAGCCGCCGTGCGCAACTACAAGAAGGGCCAGGAAGTCGAAGCCATCGTGTTGGCCGTGGACGTGGACCGCGAACGCATCAGCCTGGGTATCAAGCAGCTCGACAGCGACCCCTTCACCACCTTCTCGACCATCAACGACAAGGGCGCCATCGTGACCGGCAAGGTCAAGACCGTGGACGCCCGTGGCGCTGAAATCGATCTGGGCGAAGAAATCCTGGGTTACCTGCGTGCTTCGGAAATCAGCCGCGACCGCGTGGAAGACGCGCGCAACGTGCTGAAAGAAGGCGACGAAGTGACGGCCGTGGTGGTCAACATCGACCGCAAGACCCGCAACATCCAGCTTTCGATCAAGGCCAAAGACATGGCAGACGAGCAAGGCGCCATGGCCAACCTGAGCCAGCAGTCGTCGCGCGAGAACGCCGGCACGACCAGCCTGGGTGCGCTTCTGCGTGCCAAGCTGGACAACAATGAGTCGAAATAAGACTTGATCGGTTGAGGACAGAGCGACCATGCGCTTTGCGCGTTGGTCGGTCTGTCCCCCAAGGTTTTTTATGACGCGCTCCGACCTCGTTGAAGAACTGGCTGCCCGGTTCAACCAGCTCACGCACCGCGACGCCGAATACGCGATCAAGACCATTCTTGACGCGATGGGCGATGCACTGGTGCGCGGGCACCGCATCGAGATCCGGGGCTTTGGCAGTTTTTCGGTGAACCACCGGCCGCCGCGCATCGGGCGCAATCCGCGTTCCGGTGAAAGCGTGGCCATTCCGGAAAAGCGTGTTCCCCACTTCAAGCCGGGCAAGGCCCTGCGCGAAGCGGTAGACCAGCGCACCGCCGAAATGGAAGCGCTCACGCGCGATACAAGTCGATAGAATTCAAGGGTCACCGAGGACCCGCATGAAACACCTGATGTGGCTGCTTGAGTGGGTACTCAAGGCAGCCATTTTTTTTACCCTGTTTGCTTTCGCGCTGAACAACCAGCAGGACGCCATCGTCCACTTCTTTTTCGGCACGCAGTGGCGCGCACCCATGGTGCTGGTGGTGCTGACCGCGTTTGCGCTGGGGGTGGCCATCGGCGTGCTGGGCATGGTGCCGCGGTGGTGGATGCACCGCCGTGCTGCCAAAAAGGCCACCCTTGCCACGGCCACGCCGCCCGTAGTCCCTGCGCCCGCTGCCCCGATCGCAGAACCTGTTGTTGTGCCCCAGCCGCCGTATGGACTTTGACATCACCTGGCTGCTGCTGGGCCTGCCGCTGGCTTTTGTGCTGGGCTGGATTGCGTCCCGCCTCGATTTCCGGCAACTGCGCATAGAGAACCGGCAGGCGCCAAAGGCCTATTTCAAGGGCCTGAATTTCCTGCTCAATGAACAGCAGGACCAGGCGATTGACGCTTTCATCGAGGCGGTGCAGAACGACCCTGACACCTCGGAGCTGCACTTCGCGCTGGGCAACCTGTTTCGCCGCCGCGGCGAATACGAGCGTGCGGTGCGGGTGCACGAGCACCTGCTGTCGCGCGGCGATTTGGGCCGGGTTGACCGCGAGCGCGCCCAGCACGCGCTGGCGCTGGACTTCCTGAAAGCCGGCCTGCTCGACCGCGCTGAAGACGCACTGCGCAAGCTCGAAGGCACGCCGTTTGAAACCCAGGCCCGGCTGGCGCTGCTGGCCATTTACGAACGTTCGCGTGACTGGGCGCAGGCGGCTGACATTGCCAACAAGCTGGAAAGCGCCGGCCAGGGCGCCTTTGGTGGCCGGTTGGCCCATTACCTCTGCGAGCAGGCGCAAAGCAAGGTGACAGGCGGCGATACCGCTGCCGCGCTTGCGCTGTTGCAAGAAGCCGCCCGCACCGCGCCGCAGGCGCCCCGCCCGCTGATTAATCTGGCCCGCCTGCAGCAGCAGCTGGGCGATACGCCGGCCGCGCTGCACACGCTGCAAACCCTTTTCAACGATGCGCCCCATTCGGTTCCGCTGGTGGCCGCGCAACTGGCAGAACTGGGCGCTGCATCCGGCCACGCCAGCCAGGCGCTCACCCTGCTGCAGGCCAGCTACCAGCAGGCGCCCTCGCTCGATGTGCTCGATGCCATCGTGCAGCTGGAGGCCGCGCAGTTCCCCGACAGCGCGCGCGACCGGTATGCGCAGCACCTGGCGCTGGAGCCCTCGCTGGTAGCCGCAGCCAAATGGATTGCCGGCGAGAAAATGGAGCACGAGCAGTTTCACCCGCAGGTGCAGCGCGCGCTCGACCATGCCGTCAAACCCCTGCTGCGCTACCGCTGCGCCGCCTGCGGTTTTGAGGCCAAACAACATTTCTGGAATTGCCCCGGCTGCCAGGCCTGGGACAGTTATCCCCCCCGCCGCGTAGAAGAGTTATGACGACGCTTACAAAAGAACAACTTGCTGCCGCCCACGTACTGGTCGTCGGCGACGCCATGCTCGACCGCTACTGGTACGGCGCGGTGGACCGTATCAGCCCTGAGGCACCGGTGCCGGTGGTGCGGGTCACGCGCGAGGAAGAGCGCATTGGCGGCGCCGCCAACGTGGCCAGCAACGTGGTGACGCTGGGCGCGCAGGCTGCATTGCTCACCGTGGTGGGCGACGACGAAGCCAGCCACAAGCTCGAAGCGCTGGTGGCGCGCACTGGCATCCAGCCGCATTTCGGGCGCGACCCTTTGCTCAAGACCACCGTCAAGCTGCGTGTGATTGGCCGGCAGCAGCAGCTGCTGCGCATGGACTTTGAGAACACGCCGCAAAGCGAGGTGCTGGCATCCCAGTCCAGCAGTTTTCATGCGCTGCTGCCGCAGCACCAGGCCGTGCTTTTTTCCGACTACGGCAAGGGCGGCCTCGCCCATGTGGCGCAGATGATTGAGGCTGCGCGCGCGGCCGGCAAGGCGGTGCTGATCGACCCCAAGGGCTCGGACTATTCGCGCTACAGCCACGCCACCGTCATCACACCCAACCGCGCCGAGCTGCAGCAGGTGATTGGCAACTGGGGTGACGAAGCCGACCTGCAAACGCGGGTAGAAAACCTGCGCCAGCAACTGCAAATCGACGCGCTGCTGCTCACCCGCAGTGAAGAAGGCATGACGCTGTTCGACAACGCCGGCAAGCTGCATGTGGCAGCGCAGGCGCGCGAGGTGTTTGACGTGACCGGTGCCGGCGATACCGTCATTGCCACGTTGGCCGCCTGCGTGGCGGCCGGCCTGAGCCTGCGCGATGCGATGCCGGTGGCCAACCGCGCCGGTGGCATTGTGGTGGGCAAGTTCGGCACCGCCACGGTGAGCTACGAGGAGCTGTTCGCATGAAAATCGTCGTGACCGGCGCTGCGGGATTCATCGGCAGCAACATCGTCAAAGGGCTGAACGCGCGCGGCATCACCGACGTGATTGCGGTGGATGACCTGACCCAGGGCGACAAATTCCGCAACCTGGCCGACCTGCAGATTGCCGACTATGTGGACGCCGAGCAGTTCTACCGGCGCTTTGCCACCGGCGATTTTGGCCATGTCGAAGCAGTGTTCCACGAAGGCGCCTGCAGCGACACCATGGAGTCGGACGGCAAGTACATGATGGCCAACAACTACACGCTGAGCTGTGGCCTGATCGACGCCTGCCAGGCGCGCGGCACCCGGCTGCTGTATGCGTCGTCGGCCGCCACTTATGGCGGCTCCGACGTGTTTGTCGAGTCTCCCGAGGCCGAGCGCCCGCTCAACGTCTACGGCTATTCCAAGCTGCTGTTCGACCAGCGGGTGCGCCAGACGCTGGGCATGCGTTTCGAGCGCGCCGCCACCCAGGTGGTGGGCTTTCGCTACTTCAATGTCTACGGCCCGCGCGAGCAGCACAAGGGCCGCATGGCCAGCGTGGCCTTTCACCAGTTCCACCAGTTCAAAGCCGAGGGCAAGGTCAAGCTGTTTGGCGACTACGGTGGCTATGCGGCGGGTGCACAGAAACGCGACTTTGTTTTTATCGACGACGTGGTGGCGGTCAATCTCTGGTTTCTCGACAACCCGGGCAAGAGTGGCCTGTTCAACCTGGGCAGCGGCCGGGCCCAGCCCTTCAACGATGTGGCGCTGACGGTCGTGAATACGCTTCGTAGCCAACAGGGCGATGCGGCACTTGCGCTGAAACAGGCAGTGGCGCAGGGCCTGATCGAATACATAGCGTTTCCCGACGCGCTGCGCGGCAAATACCAGTGCTTCACCGAAGCAAATCTGGGCGCGTTGAAAAGTGCGGGCTGCCACCATGGTTTCGCCGACGTGCAGACTGGCGTGGCCAGCTACATCACCCAACTCGCCAACGCGGGAACCTGAACATGCTGAAAAAAATTCTGGCGGTGCTGGCCCTCACCTGGGCTGCGAGCTGCTTTGCAGCAGTGGATGTAAACAAGGCCACGGTTGCCGAACTCGACAGCGTGAAAGGCATAGGCCCCGCCACCTCGCGCGCCATCGTGGCCGAGCGCAAGAAGGGCAACTTTGCCAACTGGAAAGATTTCATAGAGCGGGTCAAGGGCGTGCGCGAAGCCACCGCCATCAAATACTCCAAGGCTGGGCTGACCATCAACGGTGCGCTTTTTACCGGTTTCAACCCGCCAGCGGCCAAAGCCGACCCGCAGGCCGAAGCCCGCGCCGCCGCAGAAACCGCCGAGGGTGACAAGGTGTTGCAGCAGACGCTTAAAGTCATGGCCACGCCCACGCCAGACAGCAAACCAGCCGCGCGCAAGTAGTCTGTAAGGCAACCTGAACGCTACTCATTTAATAGCTAATTAGTGAATATCCACGCCGGCCACTGGCACTTTTTATTCTGAATTTAGCCTTTTGAGGGCTCCACAGCCCCGTACCCGCCGCCTCCGGGCGTAGTCACCTCAAACACATCGCCGGGCAGCAGCTCGGCCTGGCCGATATGGCCCAGCTCTTCCACGCTGCCATCGGCGCGCAGCACCCGGCTCAGGCCCACAGCACCCGCCTGCCCGCCCGCCATGCCAAAGGCGCCGTGCAGGCGGCCGTTGGACAGAATGCCCGCCGTCATCGCTTCCAGAAAACGCACCCGGCGCACACCACCGTTGCCGCCCGGCCAGCGGCCGGCGCCGCCGGAGCCAGTGCGGATTTCATAGCTCTCCAGCCGCACCGGAAAACGGAACTCCAGCACCTCGGGGTCGGTCAGGCGCGAGTTGGTCATGTGGGTCTGCACCACGCTGGTCCCGGCAAACCCCTCGCCGGCGCCCGAGCCGCCGGAGATGGTTTCGTAGTACTGGTGGCGCGCATTGCCAAAGGTGAAGTTGTTCATCGTGCACTGGCTGGCCGCCATCACACCCAGCGCGCCGTACAGCGC
>JAZKCX010000068.1:0-1791 GCA_040387875.1 Pseudomonadota bacterium
TCAAACACGCGGCCCACCATGCGGGTGTAGGCCGCAAAACCCCAGGGCGAAAAACCATACACGCTCAGGTAGGCCAGCACCAGTGCCACCACGCTGCTGACGGCTGCCAGCGTGACCACCGAAAACGCGCTGGCAATCACCCGCGGTACCACGGTGCTGCGCATCACGTCCGACCCGGTGCGGCGCCAGGCATGGGCATCGTCGCCGTAGCCTGCGTCGGCAGCGTCGCTGCCCAGCGCGGCGCGCAGCACCACAAACAGCGCGGCAGAAAGCGGAATGAGTTCCAGCACCAGCACCCGCACCACCAGATCGAGCGCGTACTGCGACAGGCCGTAGCTCAGCGCGGTAACCACCACGATGCGAATCAGCACCAGGCTGATGAGGGCGCTGAGCAGCGTAAACCACGGCAGCACCCGCCAGGTGGTGCTGTACATCAGGTGCGCGGTGGCAGCGCGGTTGGCGCGGCCGTAGGTGGATGGCGACAGCGCGGTGACAACGGCCAGCAGGCCGAAATACAGCACGCCCCACCAGCTTTGCACCAGGCGCACCAGCGCGCCGCCCAGGGAGGGCATGCCGAACTGCGGGGTGGTGGCCGGACGCATCGGGCAATGATAGCGCTCAGCTGTTGAGTTGCGCCCAGGCTTTTTCAATGCGCTTCACGCTTACGGGCTGCGGGGTGCGCAGCTCCTGCGCGAAGAAGCTGACGCGCAATTCTTCCAGTAGCCAGCGGAACTCCTGCTGCCGGGCATCGACCACGCCCTTGCGCTCGGCCACCAGGCGCCAGTAGCGCTGCTCCAGCGGCCGCAGCTCGGCCAGTTTGGCGGCGTCGCGGGCGGGGTCGGCGCGCCATTTGTCGAGCCGCAGCGTGATGGCTTTCAGGTAGCGCGCAAAGTGTTGCAACTGGGGCCACGGCGTCACGCCCAGAAAGCGCTTGGGCACCAGCCGCTGCAGTTGTTGCGCGGCGTCACCCGTGGCCTCGGCGGCGTTTTTTGTGTCCTTGATCTTGCGAGTGGCGGTGGCGTATTCGGTCAGGATGACGGCCGCCAGCCGGGCCACTTCGCTGGCGATCAGCGTGAGGCGGCCGCGGCCTTCATCGAGCCGGCGCTTGAAATCGGCCTCGTTGGTGGGCAAAGGGTCCAGCAAAAAGGCGCGCTCCAGCGCGACCTCGATGATCTGCTCGCGCAGCTCGTCGTGGGTACCGCCGCCGCTGTTGTCGGCACTGCGGCCCACCAGCATGTAGTTCACCGCCATCTTCTGCAGGTCGGGGATGTTTTTTTCCAGGTACTTCAGCGCGTCTTTTATCTGCAGCGCAAACAGGCGGCGCAGGCCGGCGCGGTGTTTGGCGGCGGCCACTTCGGGCTCGTCGAAGACTTCGATGGCCACGCTGCTGGTTTGATCGACCAGCGCCGGAAACCCCACCAGCGTTTGTCCGCCCTTTTTGATTTCCATCAGCTCGGGCAGCTCGCCGAAAGTCCAGGCGGTGTACTGCTGGGCTTCGAGTGGTGTTTTTGCTGTACTGTCGTTTGCTTTGTTTTTTGTAGCAATACTCTGAATACCGGCGCCGGCCTGCGGCCTTTTTTGTTCTGAATTTGGCTCTGCAGCGGCTATTTTGGCCACTTTCATGCCCGCCAGCGCCTGGAAGGCACCGCGCGCCTTGGCGCCCAGCTCGGCCTTCAGCGCGCCCAGGTTGCGGCCGTGGCCCATTTGCCGGCCATGCTCGTCGGCCACGCGGAAATTCATGAACAAATGTGGGCTCAACATGTCGAGCTTGAAGTCGGCGCGTTTCACGTC
>JAZKCX010000068.1:1891-2967 GCA_040387875.1 Pseudomonadota bacterium
TCGGCACTGCAATCGACCCCGCCCAGGCGAATGGTTTTGGGAAAAGCGTTGGTGGTAATGCCGGCCGCTTCGTGCCGCATCAGCTCTTCGCGGCTGAGCATCAGCAGGCGTGGCTGGCGTACAGACTCGGCCTTGTACCAGCGCTCGAAATTGGCGCCGCTGCAGACATCGGCCGGCACCTGCTGGTCGTAAAAAGCGTAGATCAGTTCGTCGTCCACCAGCACGTCCTGCCGGCGCGATTTGTGCTCCAGCTCTTCGACCTTGCCGATGAGTTTTTCGTTGGCGGCCAGAAACGGCAGCCTGGTGTCCCACTGGCCGGCCACCAGCGCCTCGCGCAGAAACACCTCGCGCGCGCCCTGCGGATCAACCCGGCCGAAATTGACGCGGCGGCCGTTGTAGACCACCAGGCCGTACAGCGTGGCCCGCTCCAGCGCCACCACTTCGGCCGCTTTCTTTTCCCAATGTGGGTCAAGCAGCTGCTTCTTCAGCAGATGGCCGCCCACCTGCTCCAGCCAGGCGGGGTCGATGTTGGCGATACCACGGCCAAACAACCGCGTGGTTTCCACCAGCTCGGCCACCACAATCCAGCGGCCCGGTTTCTTGGCCAAGTGCGCACCGGGGTGGCGATAAAACTTGATGCCGCGCGCACCGAGGTACACGTCTTCGTCGTCGGGCTTGTAGCCAATGTTGCCGAGCAGGCCGGCGAGCATGGACAAATGCAGTTGCTCGTAGCTGGCCGGCTGCGTGTTGAGCCGCCACTTGTGTTCGGCCACCACCGTATGCAGCTGGCTGTAAATGTCGCGCCACTCACGCACGCGGCGCATGCTGACGAAGTTTTGCCGCAGCAGTTGCTCGTATTGGCGGTTACTGAGCTTGTGCTCCTTGCCGTGACCACCGCGCGATTCTTCCAGCCACTTCCACAGCTTCAGATACCCGCTGAATTCGCTCTTGTCGTCGTCGAACTTGGCATGCTGTTGGTCGGCCTGGGCCTGCATGTCCATGGGCCGGTCGCGCACGTCCTGCACGCTCAGGGCACTGGCAATCACCAGCACTTCGTCCAGCGCCTGGCGTTCGCG
>JAZKCX010000068.1:3067-16519 GCA_040387875.1 Pseudomonadota bacterium
ATGTTGAGGCTGCGCTCGTGCGCCTCGTCAATGATGATGGTGTCGTAGGCTTTGAGCAGCGGGTCGGTCTGCGTCTCGGCCAGCAGAATGCCATCGGTCATCAGCTTGACCGACGCATCGCGGCTGAGCCGGTCCTGAAAGCGCACCTTGAAGCCGACCACCTCGCCCAGCGGCGTTTTCAGTTCTTCGGCAATGCGCTTGGCCACGCTGCTGGCCGCAATGCGGCGCGGCTGGGTGTGGCCAATGAGCTGGCCGCGCGCACCGGGCGCGGCGTTGAGCTTGCCGCGGCCCATGGCCAGCGCGATCTTGGGCAGCTGGGTGGTCTTGCCGGAGCCGGTTTCGCCGCAGACGATGACGACCTGGTGCGCCGCAATGGCGGCCATGATCTCGTCGCGTTTGCCCGAGACCGGCAGGGATTCGGGAAATTCAATGGTCAGCGGGGGAGCGGTCAAGGCGGCAACTTCGTGGAGAATGCAGGATTATCCCAGCCCGAGGCTGCCTTACCGCCCTGCCCGCCATGTCTGCCGTTTTCAATTTCACCTTCGTGCCCTGGTTCCGCTCGGTGGCGCCCTACATCCACACGCACCGGGGCAAGACCTTTGTGGTGGGCGTGGCCGGCGAAGCCATTGCCGCCGGCAAGCTGCAGCACCTGGCCCAGGATCTGGCGCTGATCCAGAGCATGGGCGTGAAGATCGTGCTGGTGCACGGCTTTCGGCCGCAGGTCAATGAGCAGCTCGCGGCCAAGGGCCATGCGGCCAAATACTCGCACGGCATGCGCATTACCGACGAGGTGGCGCTGGACTGCGCGCAAGAGGCGGCCGGCCAGTTGCGCTATGAGATCGAGGCCGCGTTCAGCCAGGGCCTGCCCAACACGCCGATGGCCGGCTCCACGGTGCGGGTGATTTCGGGCAACTTCATCACCGCGCGGCCGGTGGGCATTGTGGACGGGGTGGATTTCAAACACTCCGGACTGGTGCGCAAGGTCGATGTGGCTGGCATCACCCACACGCTGGATTTCGGCGCCATGGTGCTGATCTCGCCGTTCGGTTTTTCGCCAACCGGCGAGGCTTTCAATCTGACGATGGAAGAAGTGGCAACCTCGGTGGCGATTGCGCTGCAGGCCGACAAGCTGATCTTCCTGACCGAGATTCCCGGCATTCGCCAGAACCCCGACGCGCCCGCCAGCGACGACAACCCGATTGACACCGAGCTGCCGCTGGATGCCGCCGAGAAGCTGCTGGCCGCGCTGCCCAACCCGCAGCAGCCAACCGACACCGCGTTTTATCTGCAGCACTGCGTGAAGGCCTGCAAACACGGTGTCGAGCGCAGCCATATCTTGCCGTTCAACCTGGACGGCGCGCTGCTGCTGGAGATTTACGTGCACGACGGTGTGGGCACCATGGTGATCGACGAGAAGCTGGAAAGCTTGCGCGAAGCCACGCCCGACGATGTGGCCGGCATATTGCAGCTGATTGAGCCGTTCGAGAAAGACGGCACGCTGGTCAAGCGCGACCGTACCGAGATCGAACGCGACGCCAACAACTACACCATCATCGAGCACGACGGTGTGATCTTTGGCTGCGCCGCACTCTATCCCTATCCCGAGGCGAAGACTGCCGAGATGGCCGCGCTCACGGTGTCGCCGCAGTCGCAGACCCAGGGCGATGGCGAACGGCTTCTCAAGCGCGTGGAGCAACGGGCCAGGGCCATGGGTCTGCAGAGCATTTTTGTGCTCACCACGCGTACCATGCACTGGTTCATCAAGCGCGGCTTCCAGCAGGTTGATGCCGACTGGCTGCCCGAGTCGCGCAAACGCAAGTACAACTGGGACCGCAAAAGCCAGGTGCTGGTGAAAAAACTGGGCTGAGCGGCCCGCAGAATCCGGTTTTGTCCTACACGGCCGGCGGCCTTTGCGGGCCACCCCGGGCGTATGCTTGGTTGTTGCGCACCGCGCACACGATCCAGGAGGACTGCAGCATGAACCTACTGCCGACCCGCGCGCCGCCGGTGGCTGTGCGCGTACCCCAGGGCAGCCCCAACCGGCTGGCACCCAGCGGCCGTCTGGAAGTGTTGTGGGCCACCCATCTGGACGAAGTGCGCCAGGCGCAACAGTTACGCCATGCCGTTTTTGCCGACGAACTGGGCGCGCGGCTGGCCACCCCGCTGCCCGGCCACGACATTGACCGTTTTGACGATTTCTGCGAACACCTGTTGGTACGCGATGCCGCAAGCCAGCAGATCATCGGCACCTACCGTTTGCTCACCCCCGCCCAAGCCCAACGCGCCGGCGGCAGCTATTGCGACCAGGAGTTCGACCTTGCGCCGCTGCGGCATCTACGCCCGCGCATGGTGGAGCTGGGCCGCAGTTGTGTGCACGCCCAGTACCGGCACGGCGGCGTGATTCTGGCGCTGTGGAGCGCGCTGGCCGAGTTCACGCTGCGGAACCGGCTCGATGCCATGATCGGCTGCGCCAGCATTCCGATGTTGTACAACGGTGTGCGCAGCGGCCAGGCCGCGGCCGGTATCTGGCAGCAGGTACGCCAGCGCCACCTGGCACCGGCGCCGCTGCGGGTCCAGCCCCGGCTTGCGTTGCCGGTGGATGCACTGGATGCTGCCACCGATGTGGAACCGCCAGCCCTCATCAAGGGCTATTTGCGGCTGGGCGCGCGGGTGCTGGGTGCGCCGGCCTGGGACCCCGATTTCAACACCGCCGATTTGCCGATGCTGATGCGCATGGACGCGCTGCCGGCGCGCTACCGCCGGGGTACGGCGCATGGCTGACTCGGTACTGGACGCGGCCGCGCCACCGCGCCAGACACTGGCGTCGGCTGCCCCGCGCAGCGCGCTGGAGCGTTTGCCCAAATGGCTGATCTGCGTGCCGCTGGTGCTGCAGTGGCTCTGGCTGTCGCTGCGTTACCGCAGCACCACCTTGCCGTCTGCAGCCAACCCGGCTATCACCGCTGGCGGTCTGGTGGGCGAAGGCAAGCTGGATTATTTCAACGGCATGGGCCCGCTGGCCCGCGCCGCCACCGCGCCCTGGTGTGCGATCAGCCCCGCACAGCGCAGCAGCATGGAAGGCGTGCGCGCGGCCATGGCGGGCGCGGGGCTCGTGTTTCCGCTGATCGTCAAACCCGACCTGGGCATGTGCGGTTTTGGTGTGCGGCTGGTGCAGGACGAAGCCACGCTGGCCGCCTATTTCGCCGCCTTTCCAACCGACCAGACCGCCGTGCTGCAGACCTTTGTGCCGCTGGAGGGCGAAGCCGGCATCTTTTATGCCCGCCACCCGGACGAAGCCCAGGGCCGCCTGATTGGCCTGGCGCTGCGACATTTCCCCGAGGTGGTGGGCGACGGCAGCTCCAGCATCGCCGAACTGATGGCCGCCGCGCCGCGGACCCAGCGCCTGCTGGAGCGGAGCGACCACGACTTCACGCTGAACCCGGCCACCGTGCCGCCGGCCGGCCAGATAGTGCGGCTTTCCACCATTGGCTCGACCCGCATTGGCGGACTGTATCTGGACGGCGGCGCCTGCATCACGCCCGCGCTCACCGCAGTGGTGGATGCGATTGCCAAAGACATGCCAGAGTTTTATTTCGGCCGTTTTGATGTGCGCTTCGAGAACCTGGCGCAGCTCGCGTTAGGCCGCGGTTTGCGCATCATGGAAGTCAACGGTGCCGGCTCGGAAGCCATCCAGGCCTGGGACCCGGACACCTCGCTGCTGCAGGGTTTTCGCACCATCTTTGCCAAGCAGGCGCTGCTGTTTGCAATAGGCGCCGCCAACCGCCAACGCGGCCACCGGCCCATGCCGCTGCGCGAGCTGGCGCGCCTGCACTTCATGCAGCAGCGGCTGCTGGACCGCTATCCGCCGTCCAATTAGGGCCTGTTCACCCTATTTTTGCCAGTGCGAATGGCGTTAAAACAGCGCCAATCAAGGCGCGGGACGACGGCAAGGCTTGCGCCTTGCCTAGGAGTGCAACGCCGAGTGGCGCTGTTTTAGCCCCATTCCCGAAGGGTTGCGGCCAAAAAGGCCCGCTGCGGCGTTGCAAAGCCTTGCCGGGGCCCACCCCGGCGGCGTTTTGCGCCTTGCACCAGGCCTTTTTGACTCGCAACGCATCTGGCAAAAATAGGGTGAACAGGCCCTAGCTTCGGGTAAAAGCCAGCCCGACCGCCGCAATGCGGTCGCAGTGCTGGTAGGCCGGACGCTCCAGCTCTTCGCCAAACACATCGGGATCGATCTCGTGGTACTGCCACTGGCCTGGCGCTGTGTTGAGCAGCGGCTCCATCTCGTCCAGAAACGGGTCGCGCCCGTCCACCATGGCTACGCCGGTGTACAGCAGCAGCCGGCCACCGGGCTTGAGGCGCGGCAGCGCTTCGGTGGCCATGCGCACGCTCAAGGCGCGGCCAAGCCGGCTGCCACCGTCGCGGTAGGCGCGGTGGGCGTCGTCGGCCAGATAGGGCGGGTTGGCGATGATCAAATCAAAATCGCCCTGCACTGCCGACAGCGCATCGCCCAGCGCAAAGTGAGCTGCCACGCCCGCCGCTTGTGCATTGGCGGCGGCAAAACGCAGCGCCTGCGGATTGATGTCGTTCAGCACCAGTTGCGAATGGGGGCACAGGCTGGCGGCGTACAGGCCGCCGGCGCCGCTGCCACAGCCAATGTCGAGCAGGCGCAGGCCAGTGCGGCTTTCGCCCTGAAGGTGTTGGCGCAGGAAGTTGGCAAAGCGGTAGGTGTCGGGACCAAAAAAAACCGCGTCGGCAGCGTCCGTAGGAAAGGCCGAATGCAGATAGCACTGCCCGTGCAGGCTGGAGACGCGCACCGTGCTGCGAAAAAAATTGCCCTGCGGTTGCAGCACACCGGCCTGCTGCGCCAGCGCGATAGCAGGCTGCGCCAGCTGGCTGGCATCGAACGTGAGGTTCCAGCCGAATACGTCGCGCAGCGATTGCGCTACGGCGCCCTGGCGGCGCTGCAGAACACGCTGCTGCGTCAGCGGTGTCGGTGTGGTGAAGGCGTAGCCGCTGCCCTGCAACGCGGCCAGCAAGGCCACCAGGGCCGGGGTCTGCAAGTTCATGCAGGATTATGTGCAGCCGCGCGTGTTTGCTGTGTAGGACAAAGCAGCCTCAGTGAAAGTCGCGGCTGCTGGTGCCCAGCCGGCCCAGCAGGTGTGTGAGGTCCAGCAGCCGCTGCGCCACCAGATGCCGCACCTGGCCGCCGCTGTCGGTATCGCGTTGCCAGAGGCCGCTGACGGCCAGCAACCGCGCATGCAGCACCTCGCTGCGCTGGCTTTCGCGCAGCGTTTTCCAGACGATGACGTTGACCGCGCCGGTCTCGTCCTCGATCGACACAAAAATGGTGCCATTGGCCGATTGCGGCTGCTGGCGCACGGTGACGATGCCGCAGGCGCGCACCTGCTGGCCACTGGGCAAATCGCGCAGCTCTGCTGCCGTGAGCAAACCGCGCCGTGCCAGCCGGGGCCGCAGCAGTGCCAGCGGATGGCGCCGCAAAGTCAGGCCGGTGGAACGGTAGTCGAACAGAATGTCTTCGCCTTCGGGCGCGGGCGGCAGCAGTAACTCCGCCTCGTGCGTGGGCACCTGCTTGAGCAACACCGGCGCGGGTTTGAGCGCCGCCGCCTGCCAGACCTGCTGGCGGCGATGGCCGGCCAGACTGGCCAGCGCATCGGCCGCGGCCAGCGCGTTGATGTCGCGGGTGTCGAGTTGGGCGCGCAGCGCGAGGTCTTCGATGCTGTGCGCGGGTGCTTCATGCCGGGCTTGCACGATGCGCTGGGCTACGTTTTTTCCGAGGCCAGAAACCAGCCGCAGCCCCAGCCGTACTGCAGGGTTTGCAGAGGCTGCATCAGCCTCCAGCGTGCAGTCCCAATCGCTGGTCAACACATCCACCGGCCGCACCACTACGCCGTGGCGTTTCGCGTCCTGCACCAGTTGCGACGGGCCGTAAAAACCCATCGGCTGCGCGTTGAGCAGGGCCGCCAGAAAACAGGCCGGCTCGTGTTTTTTCAGCCAGCAGCTCGCATAGACGAGGATGGCAAAACTCGCGGCGTGGCTTTCAGGAAAGCCGTATTCGCCAAAGCCCAGAATCTGCTGGAAAATGGCCTCGGCAAACTCGCGGCGGTAGCCATTGCCCACCATGCCGTCGACCAGCGGGCGCTCGAAGTGGTGCACCCCCCCGGTGTGTTTCCAGGCCGCCATCGAGCGGCGCAGCGTATCGGCCTGGTCGGCAGAAAAAAGGGCGGCGATCATCGCGATCTGCATCACCTGCTCCTGGAAGATGGGCACACCCAGCGTGCGTTCCAGCGCCGCTTTCAGTTCGGGCTTTTCGTAGTGGATGGACAGATTTTTGCGCTGGCGTTCGCGCGCTTTCAGAAAGGGGTGGACCATACCGCCCTTGATCGGCCCGGGCCGCACGATGGCGACCTCGACCACCAGGTCGTAGAACCTGCGCGGACGCAGGCGCGGCAACATACTCATCTGCGCCCGGCTTTCAATCTGGAACACGCCCACCGTGTCGGCTTCGCAAATCATGTCGTAGGTCGCTTCGCACTCCCTGGGAATGGTGTGCAACTGGTAGGCCGTGCCGCGCCAGGTGTTGACGAAATCCAGGCAGCGGCGAATCGCCGACAGCATGCCCAAAGCCAGCACATCGACCTTGAGCAAGCCCACTGTATCGAGGTCGTCCTTGTCCCACTGGATGATGCTGCGGTCCTTCATGGCAGCGTTCTGCACCGGTACCAGCCGGGTCAGCTTGCCCTGCGTCAGCACAAAGCCGCCAACGTGCTGGCTCAGGTGGCGCGGAAAAGCCGAAAGGCCCAGGCGCCAGTCGCCCATCAGTTGCCGCGCCATGTCCAGCCACTGCAGCACGTGGCCGTCGTCCGGGTTCACGCCCAGGGTTTGCAGGCGTTCGCGCAGCACCTCAGGGCCGTCGAACCAGAAATGCTCTTTGGCAAAACGATCCACCAGCGCGGGCGCAATGCCCAGCGCCTTGCCGGTGTCGCGCAGTGCGCTGCGCGAGCGGTAGCTGATGACGGTAGCCGCAATCGCGGCGCGGTCGCGGCCGTATTTTTTATAGATGTACTGGATGACTTCCTCGCGCCGCTCGTGTTCGAAATCGATGTCGATGTCGGGCGGCTCGTCGCGCTCGCGGCTGAGGAAACGCTCGAACAGCAGGTTTTGCTCGGCCGGGTTCACTGCGGTGACGCCCAGGCAAAAACACACGGCCGAATTGGCTGCCGAGCCGCGGCCCTGGCAAAGAATTTTGAGCGAACGCGCATGGCGCACCAGGTCGTGCACTGTGAGGAAATACATCTCGTACTTTTTCTCGGAAATCAACGCAAGTTCGCTGGCGATCTGGGTCCGAACGTTTTCGGGCACGCCCTTTGGAAAGCGCTCTGCTGCGCCCTGCCAGGTAAGGTCCGCCAGGGTTTGCGCCGGCGTGCTGCCTTCAGCCACCGTCTCCAGCGGGTACTGGTAGCGGATCTGGTCCAGGCTGAAACTACAGCGCGCCGCCACCGTCAATGTGGCCTGCAGCAGGTGTGCGTCGTACACCGTGGCCAGCCGCGCGCGCAGCCGCAGATGCGCCTCGGCATTGGGCTGCAGCGCAAAGCCGCAGTCCTGCACCGGCTGGCCCAATGCGATGGCGGTGAGCACGTCTTGCAGCGGCTTGCGCGAGCGCGCATGCATCAACACATTGCCGGCAGCCACCAGCGGCACACCGGTGGCGGCAGACAGCGCTTCGAGCTGCTGCAGATGCAAGGCATCGTCCAGATGACCCAATAACTCCACCGCCAGCCACAATTGAGAACACAACAGGCTGCAGGCCATCACCAGATGGCGCTGTAGTGCTTCTGTATCGATAGCGCTTCCGGGCTGACGCTGGGGCGCGAGCAGCACTTCGCAATCGGTGAGCTGCGAGAAATCGGTGCGCTCCCACACCACTTCATAGCCTGCGCTTTTGGCATCGCTGCGGGCTGCGGTGATGAACGCGCAAAGATTGCCCCAGCCGCTGAGGTTGTGCGGCAGCACCACCAGCGTGAACGGCGCCGCAGCCTGCACGCGGAACTCGGCGCCGGGCAACAACTGGAGCTCCAGGCGCTTGGCCACCCGGTGCGCCCGCACTACGCCGGCGACCGAGCATTCGTCGGTGATGGCGATGGCGGTGTAGCCCAGTTCGTGCGCGCGCGCCACCAGCTCTTCGGGCCGCGAGGCGCCGCGCTGAAAGCTGAAATTGCTCAGCGCATGGAGCTCGGCGTAGGCCGGCAGTGCCGTGTCCATGGCGGCTCAGGCAAAGATGCCATGCAGGTACCAACCGGCTGAGGCGTCCAGCCGGGGCTGAAAAATCCACAGCAGGCCCGCACTCTGGCTGCGGGCGATGAAATAGTCGCGCATGGCCGGCAGCCTTTGCAGCGCGGGCGTGTCGGCCAGCCACCCGCTGGACTCCAGCCGCTGCGGGCCGGCCAGCAAAGTGAGCGGCCCCTGGTACCAGGGGCGGTTGCCGCGCACCTCCAGCGGCAGCGGCGCAGGGAGCAGCCAGGAAGGCAGCAGCGCTTCGCCCAGCGCCGGCTCCACAACCAACGTGCGGCGGCTGGCCAGCAAGCTCTGCGCCGCCACGCTGCGCTGCATGCGTTCGGGCACCTGGCTGGCGCAGGGCTGCCAGCGGCGCACCGCCTGCGGTCCCAGCCGGGCGCTGAGCCGCTCAATCAGCTGCGCCATGCTGTCGCCGTCGGCCTGTTCCTGCACCAGCAAGCTGCGGCTGGTGGACGGGAGCGGCACCACGTCGAGCGAGCGCAGCGACAGCGTGTGCACCGGCGCCGGCAGCGTGATTTGCGCCAGTTGCTCGGCCAGCAGCCGGGTGGCGTGCGCCATGTCCTGCGCCGGCTCGCTCAGGCGCAGTACCAGTTCGCCCTGCACGCCCGAGCCGCGCCGCACATCGAAAAACCAGACCAGTTGCAGCGCCAGCAGGCCGCCGCTTTGCGCCACCAGCCAGCCCCGCAAACGCGCCAGCAGACGCCGCGCGGCAAACAGCAGCGCGCTGGCGTTTTCCACCAGGGCGCCAAGCTCCAGATGCTCCTCAAACACCTCGGGCAGCACCAGCCAGGCATGGCTTTCGGGCTGCCGGCCGCAGGCCTGGTCGAGCGCATCGAGCAGCGGCTGGCCAAAACGGCGTGCCACGCCGCCGCGCGGCAGTGCCTGCAGATCGCCCCAAGTACGGCAGCCAATGCGCTCCAGTACCGCCAGGTGGCCGCGGGCAGCGCTCAGGCTGGACAGCGGCAAGGCCCGCAGCGCCACGGGGCCAGCTTGCGGCCCGACCTGGGTCAATTGCGCGCGTACCCGCAACCGCCCCAACGCTAGCAAAGATGTAGCGCCATAGGCCCATTCGGCGCTGGCCAGTGGCATTTTTTCTTCATCCACCAGGGCTGCAAGCTGCTGCACCAGCGCGCGCAGGCCGCCAAACAGCCGTGCGCTGGCGGCCACTTCCAGCAGCACGGCTTCGTCCTGCAGCGCGACCCGTGGCGTAAAGCGTAGCGCCTGCCAGCCCAGCAGGCGTTGCGCGTTGGCCGTGTCGGCGGCGTCAGGCGGCGTCGTTGGCAGCAATGCGAGCCAGTGCATGCACCACCCCCTGAACAGGCAATACAACTGTGGCCTGCTGCCGGCGCCGGGCTCGCGCGCGGCTGGCCGCCAGCAGTGCCTGCAAGCGCGGTGGGCGGGCAGCCAGCGCAAGAGGCTGGTCCAGCGGCGGGCCGCGCCGTTTGAACACGTCCACCTGCAACTGCTGCAGCGGGCCGGGTGCCAGCGACAGCGCCAGCCGCAGCGGCGCGGGCGATGAATCGCTGCGGGCCTGGATGCCGCGCACCACGAACAGCAGCTTGCCGTGCTGCTGCGCCGCCACCTGCAGCCGCCGTAGCGAGGCGCTTTTGCTGCGCGGCAGCCAGGCCAGCACGGCGGCCACATCGGCGCAGCGCAGCGCCTGGCCGGTGGCCCACAGCAGCGCGGCGGGCGTGTCGCCCTGCACCGACAGCAACTGCTGCGGCGCCATGCCCTGCCCCGCCAGCGCTGGCGCAAATGGCAGCCAGGGCGCGCCGACCAGCACCACCTGCGACGGGCTGCCGGGGGCGCCGCCCAGCGTGGCCAGCAACGGCGCCAGCAACCGCCATTCGGCATGGGCGGTGTCCTGCAGCAACTCAATCAGCGCGCCCACCGGCCAGCCGCCGCCGGGCAGCAGCGCGTTGAGCGCGGCATGGCCGGTGTCCTGCGTGCGCAGGGGCTCACAGCCGAGCTCGCTGGCACGCCAGACGCTGGCAAGCGCGGCGTTGGAAGAGGAAAGGGGGAAAGCGGCGGCCATAAAACAAAGCTGGAATACTGTTAATGTATACAGTATTCCAGCTTTGTTCAAATGCCGGCTTTTATCGCGGCACGCAACGCCGCGTGGCGGTACTTTGCCTAGTTTTTGCGCTGCGCGGTACGCACCAGCAGTACCAACACCACCAGCGTGATGGCCACAAAACTCAGGAACGACCAGTTGGCTATCGACAAACCAAGAAAAGTCCAGTCGACCTTGCTGCAGTCGCCGCCGCCCTTGAAGATCATCGGGATGGCGCTTCGCAGCGGGAAGGTCTCGATCATTCCGTAGAAGTCGCGGCCGCAGGTGGCCACCTCGGGCGGGTACCACTGCAGCCAGCTTTGGCGGGCGGCCACGAAGGCGCCAAAGCCGGCGCCCAGCAGCAGCAGCACTTCGGCCGCCATTTGAATGAATTTGTTGCCGCTGGCCAGCGTCAATGCTGAGACTATTGCTACAAATACAAGAGCGTAGCGCTGCACGATGCACATCGGGCAGGGCTCCAGCCCGACGACGTGTTGCAGGTACAGGCCAAAGGCCAGCATGGCCACACAGACGGCGCACAACAGCGCCAGCACGCGGCGCGGGGCCGTATCAAACCAGTTCAACAACATCCTGTCCCTTAGCAACATGCCTGGCCGGCATGTGCCGGTTCAGGTCGTGGTTTCCACAAACACCCGGGCGCGGCGTGGCGTGATGACCAGCATCTCGCCTTCCTTGAAGCCCAAGTCCTTGTATTGTTGCGCAGGAATCTGCGCCTCGATGATCTTGTCGGCAGAAGCCGCACCGGTACTTGGGGTGTCGTCTACCGGAATAAGTTCCAGCCGGGCCGTGGGGCCGATCACCACCGCGCGGCTGAGTTGCGCGACGATGCCGTTGGGCTGGCCGGCAGCATTGCGGTCGGCGCCGGGCGAATAACGCTGCACCTCGAAGTCGTGCGGGCGCACATAGGCATAGGCCTTGGCATTCTGCGAATCGGTGTGTTCCGGCGCGGCCAGCCGCATGCCTTCCAGATGCACTTCGCCTTCGTGCGCGCGGCCGTGGAACAGGTTCACGTCGCCCAGAAAGCCGTAGACGAAGGGGCTGGCCGGATGGTCCCAGACCTGCTGCGGTGAGCCGATCTGCTCGATCTTGCCGTTGTTCATCAGCACCACGCGGTCGGCCACTTCCAGCGCCTCTTCCTGGTCGTGCGTGACAAAAATGCTGGTGACGTGCAGGTCGTCGTGCAGACGGCGCAGCCAGCGGCGCAGCTCCTTGCGCACCTTGGCATCGAGCGCGCCGAAGGGCTCGTCGAGCAGCAGCACCTTGGGCTCGACCGCCAGCGCACGGGCCAAAGCAATACGCTGGCGCTGGCCGCCAGAGAGCTGTGAGGGGTAGCGGTCGGCCAGCCAGTCGAGCTGTACCAGGTTCAAAAGCGAATGGACTTTTTCCTTGATCTGCGCATCCGTCGGGCGCTGACCGCGCGGCTTCACGCGCAGGCCGAAGGCGACGTTCTCGAACACCGTCATGTGGCGAAACAGCGCATAGTGCTGGAACACAAAGCCGACCTGGCGCTCGCGCACATGCACGTCGGTGGTGTCTTCGCCGCTGAACAGAATGTTGCCGGCGTCGGCCGTTTCCAGCCCGGCGATGATGCGCAAAAGCGTGGTTTTGCCGCAGCCCGAGGGGCCGAGCAGCGCGACCAGTTCGCCCGATTCAATATCCAGGCTGACGTTGCCCAGCGCCTGGAAGTCGCCAAAATGTTTGCTGACGTTGCGGATGGCTATGCTCATAAATTTCTTTCAGCGCCCGGTATCGAAGGCAGTCACGGGAACGGTAGTGGCCGGCGCGCGCGGTGCTTCCGGCGGCAGTTCGGCGGCGGCCTGCAGCTCGCGCTCGTGCCGCCATTCGGCCACCGACTTGATGACCAGCGTTACCAGCGCCAGAATGGCCAGCAGCGAGGCAACCGCAAACGCGGCAACCGACTGGTATTCGTTGTACAAAATTTCCACATGCAGCGGCAGCGTGTTGGTCTGGCCGCGAATATGGCCCGACACCACCGAGACCGCGCCAAACTCGCCCATCGCCCGCGCGTTGCAGAGAATCACGCCGTACACCAGCCCCCACTTGATGTTGGGCAGCGTGACATGCCAGAAGGTCTGCCAGCCGCTGGCGCCCAGCACAATGGCGGCCTGCTCCTCGTCGTTGCCCTGGGCCTGCATCAGCGGAATGAGTTCGCGCGCAATGAAGGGAAAGGTCACGAACACCGTGGCCAGCACAATGCCCGGCACCGCGAAGATGACTTTGATGTCGTTGGCCGCCAGCCAGGGCCCAAACCAGCCCTGCGCACCGAACACCAGCACGTAGACCAGGCCGGCCACCACCGGCGATACCGAGAACGGCAGATCGACCAGCGTGGTGAGGAAGGACTTGCCGCGGAATTCGTACTTGGCAATCGCCCAGGCCGCAGACACGCCGAACACCAGATTCAGCGGCACCGCAATGGCGGCGGCAATCAGCGTGAGCTGGATGGCCGACCAGGCATCGGGCTCACGCAAGGCCTCAAGGTAGGCGCCAAAACCCTTGCGCAGCGCTTCGGCGAAAACTGCCGCCAGTGGCAGTATGAGGAACAGCACCACAAAGACCAGCGCAATGCCAATCAGCGTATTGCGGACCCATGGCGCTTCGGTGGTTGTGACGGTGGCGGGCGCACGGCCTGCATTGCGGATGGTAGAAGGAGCACTCATTACTTCACCGCTCCGGTATTGCGCCGCTGCCAGGCCTGCAGCCCGTTGATCACCAGCAGCAACACAAACGAAATCACCAGCATCACCACCGCCACTGCGGTAGCACCGGCATAGTCGTATTGCTCCAGCTTGCCGATGATGATGAGCGGCGTGATCTCGGACACCAGCGGCACGTTGCCAGCGATGAAGATCACCGAGCCGTATTCCCCAATCGCACGGGCAAAAGCCATTGCAAAACCGGTGAGCAGCGCCGGCGTGATGTGCGGCAGTATCACCTTGGTAAAAATCTGCAGCCGCGTGGCGCCCAGCGCGGTGGCGGCTTCTTCCAATTCCTTCTCGGCGTCTTCCAGCACCGGCTGCACCGTGCGCACAACAAAAGGCAGG
>JAZKCX010000069.1:0-6284 GCA_040387875.1 Pseudomonadota bacterium
CTGGCCGAGATGGGCGACAAAACCCAGATTGCCACGGTGATGCTGGCCGCGCAGTACAACGCTTTTGTGGCGGTGGTGGCCGGCACCACGCTGGGCATGATGCTGGCCAACGCGCCGGTGGTCTGGCTCGGTGAGCGCATGACCCGCGCCGTGCCGCTCAAAGCCATCCGCATGGTTTCGGCGCTGGTGTTTGCGGTGCTGGGCGGGCTGGCGCTGCTGTCGGGATAGGCGACGAACGGGCCGGTATACTTGCACCACGCGCCGATTTGCTTCCAGCTTGCGGGCGCTTTAGAAATTCAGCTAAAGACGGTAGCGCCATTCCCAACCCGGCCCCGCCTTTAGCGATGCCGGGTTTTTTGTTGATGTTTGCTACACCTCAGTCCATGTTTTTCGCCGACGCCCTGCCGCTGCAAAGCGGCAAGGCGATTCGCGGCTACGACCTGGCCTATGAGACCTACGGCACGCTCAATGCCGAAAAATCCAACGCGGTGCTGGTCTGCCATGCGCTGAACGCTTCGCACCACGTGGCCGGTGAATACGAAGGCCAGCCCAACTCCACCGGCTGGTGGGACAACATGATTGGCCCGGGCAAACCGGTCGACACCAACAAGTTTTTTGTCATTGGCGTCAACAACCTCGGCTCCTGTTTCGGCTCGACCGGGCCGATGCACAGCAACCCCGACACCGGCGAGATTTACGGCGCTGATTTTCCGGTGGTTACGGTGGAGGACTGGGTGAACGCGCAGGCCCGGCTGCTCGACCGGCTGGGCATCCAGACGCTGGCCGCGGTGATGGGCGGCAGCCTGGGCGGTATGCAGGCCCTGGGCTGGACGCTGCAGTACCCAAACCGCGTGCGCCACGCGCTGGTGATTGCCAGCGCACCCAACCTGACGGCCGAGAACATTGCCTTCAACGAAGTCGCCCGCCGCGCCATCGTGACCGACCCCGACTTTCACGGCGGCCACTTTTATCGCCACGGTGCGATACCAAAGCGTGGTCTGCGCATTGCGCGAATGATTGGCCACATCACGTACCTGAGCGACGACGTGATGAACGAAAAGTTTGGTCGCATGCTGAAGCCAGGCGTTTCGACGGACGACAGCGCCGCCGCGCCGGGCCGCCCCAAGCAAGGCACGGCCCCCTCGGGGGGCAGCGAACCACACGCAGTGGGGAGCGTGGGGGCGTACAAGTACAGCACACAAGATGTGGAATTTCAGATCGAGAGCTACCTGCGTTACCAGGGCGACAAGTTCAGCGACTACTTCGATGCCAACACCTATTTGCTGATCACCCGCGCGCTGGACTATTTCGACCCGGCCCGCGCCCACGCCGGCAACCTGAGCGCAGCGCTGGCTGCGGCCCGCGCGCAGTTTCTGGTGGTGAGCTTTTCCACCGACTGGCGCTTCTCGCCGCGCCGCAGCCGCGAGATTGTGAAAGCCCTGCTCGACAACCGGCACCAGGTGACCTATGCCGAGATTGACGCGCCGCACGGCCACGATGCGTTTTTGCTCGACGACAGCCGTTACCTGAACCTGGTGCGTTCTTATTTTGATAGCAAAGTATTAAGCAGCGGTGCCGGCCACCTGCCTGTTTTATCTAAAAATGGGGCCCTCACATGACCGATGTGGCCACCATGGAGTCCATCGCCCGGCTGGTGCCGCAGGGCGCGCGTGTGCTCGATCTGGGCTGCGGCAACGGTGCCATGCTGGCCCACCTGCAGGCCACCCGTGGCTGCAGCGGCTACGGTGTGGAGCTTGCCGACGCCAACGTGCTGGCCTGCGTGCAGCGCGGCGTGAATGTGGTGCAGTTCAACCTGGAAGAAGGCCTGGCGCTGTTTGCCGACAACTCGTTTGATGTGGTGCTGCAGATCGACACGCTGCAGCATTTGCGCAATGCCGAAACCATGCTGCGCGAGACCGCGCGCGTGGGCCGCACCGGCATTGTGGCCTTCCCGAATTTTGGCCACTGGCCGAACCGGCTGGCGGTGCTGCGCGGCCGCATGCCGGTGACCAAACGCCTGCCCTACCAGTGGTACGACACGCCCAACATCCGCGTGGGTACCTTCCGTGATTTTGAAGCGCTGGCGCAGAAAAACCGGCTGCGCATTCTCGATGCCTACGGCCTGCAGGACGGGCGCGATGTACGTGTCTGGCCCAATGCGCGGGCCGGCACGGCGGTGTTCCGTTTCGAGCGGGAATAGGCCTGGGGCCACTCAGGCCGGCAGTGGCGGAGCGGCGGCATCGGCCGCAGCGCACACCCGGTTGCGGCCTTCGTTTTTGGCCTGGTAGAGCGCCACGTCGGCGCGCTGTAGCAGGGCGGCGCCGTCCAGCGTGCCGTCGGTGCTGCTGGCCAGGCCCATGCTGATGGTCACCGTGCCAAAGCTGCTGCCTTCCCAGTGCGCGGCCACCGCATCCACCAGTTCCTGCGCAATGGTGTGTGCGCCTTCCAGGCTGGTTTCGGGCAGCATCAGCACAAACTCCTCGCCGCCCAGCCGCGCCACCACATCGGAGGCACGCACCCGCTTGCGCAGCAGCTCGGCCACATTGGCCAGCACCCGGTCGCCCATGTCGTGGCCCAGGCGGTCGTTGATGCGTTTGAAGTGGTCAATGTCCACCATGGCCACCGTCAGCGGCCGGCTGGTGCGCCGCGCCACCTGCAGCGCCGGCAAAAAAAGCTGGTTGAAGCCGCGCCGGTTCAAAAGGCCGGTGAGCGGGTCGGTGTGGGCCAGCCGGCCCAGCTCCTCGTTGGCGGCCTCCAGCTCCGAGGTACGCAGGCGCACCGTGGCTTCCATTTCCTGGTTGGCCGCCACCAGCTTGTTGGTCATGCTGTTGAGCGAGGTCGACAGGCTTTGCACCTCAAAACTGTCGCCCATCACCGGAATCTGCGCACCCAGCTTGCCCGACTGCACCTGGTGCGCCGCCTTGGCCATGGCCGACAGCGGCCTGCTGACCCGGCCCGACACCACCCAGGCCACCAGCGAGCCCAGCAGCGCCGCAATCAGCCCGTAGGTGAGGGTTTGCCAGGTGGCCGTGCGCACGGCGGCAAAAGCCACATCCACCGGCTCGCGCACCACCACCTGCCAGCCCAGGTCGCTGGGCGGGTTTTGCGGCACCACCGGGGTGACCGAGGTCAGATACGAGCGGCCGTCCACCCAGTCAACGCTGGACACTGCGGGCCGCGCGTAGGCCGCACCAATGCCGGCCGGCAGCGGGTTTTTCTGGCCGGCCTTCACAAATGGCGCAACCTTGCCGCCGGGGGCATAGATGGGTTCACCGGCCTTGTCAAAAATGAACACCTGCACCTGGCGGGCAGCAATTTCTGCGGGCAGCAGGGTTTCGATGGCGCGGTGGGTCCAGTCCCAGCTGCCGTGAATGCCCAGCACGCCGGCAACCTTGCCGTCAATTTTTACCGGCGTCGCAAAATCGACAAAACGCAGCGGCTCGCCGGTGGCCGAAGGCGGCAAGAATGTGGCCAGCAGCTTGGCCGGGTGCACATCGCCCACATAGTTGCCCTTCAGGCCGGGTGCAACCCAGGGCCGCTGCGACACGTTCTGGCCGACCAGAATGTCGCCGGTGGCGGCGCGCACTATGCCCTGCAGATCGGCCACGCCAATCCACGAATTGCTGGGGCTGTTGGCCTGGCTGGTCGCCAGCATCTGGCGCACGTCCTCCGATGCCAGGCCCTTGGCCCAGACCGCGTGCAGGTCGGCCATTTTCTGCACGTCCAGGCTGCCGGCGTACAGCGCATTGGCCATGGCACGCGCGACATTGGTCCCAATGCCCGACAGCGAAATCTCGGCCTGCTCGCGAATGCGCGACTTGAGCAGCTCGCCTACTGCAAACGAAAGCAGCACCGCCATGACCGCGATCAGCGTGCCAAAAACAAGGGTCATCTGCAGCCGAAAGCTGAGCCGGGGCAGGGTAGAGCGGGACATGGTGGGGGTAGATGCCAGCGAAAAGACAGTCGCTAAGTTACAGGAGAACGATAGTACGCACAAGTTACAGGCTGGATACACCTGCGTAGGGCCAAAAATTACCGCTTTTCGCGACAGATGTGCCAGCCGGGCCTGTTTGCACTACGCTGGGAGGCATTCACCATGGCCCATTCTGCCCCTGCTTTTTTTCGTTCCGGCGTGGCCGCAGCGCTGGCTGCGGCCCTGCTGTTTGGCGCCGGTGCGCCGCTGGCCAAGCTGCTGCTGCAGGCCATCAGCCCCTGGTTGATGGCCGGGTTGTTGTACCTGGGCGCCGGCGCCGGCCTGCTGCTGTACCGCGCCGTGCGGCGGGCGCCACCGGTACACCTGCCGCGCGGCCAGTGGCGGTGGCTGGCAGCGGCGGTGCTGTGTGGCGGTGTTGTGGGGCCGGTGCTGCTGATGCTGGGGTTGGCCGGCATGCCGGCGGTGTCGGCCTCGCTTTTGCTTAATGCCGAGGGCGTGTTCACTGCCCTGTTGGCCTGGTTTGTTTTTCGCGAAAACTTTGACCGCCGCATTGCGCTGGGCATGGGCCTGATCGTGGCAGGCACGCTGGTGTTGGCCTGGCCCGGCGCTACCGACGGCCTGGCGCCCGGCCTGCCGCTGCTGGCGGTACTGGGCGCCTGCATGGCCTGGGCACTGGACAACAACTTCACCCGCAAAATCGCGCTGAACGATGCCACCTGGATTGCCGCCGTCAAGGGCCTGGTGGCCGGCAGCGCCAATCTGGTGCTGGCGCTGCTGGCAGAGCGGCTGGGCTGGATCGCGCCGTCGCCCGCGCTGGCCAGCCTGGGCAGCGCCCTGCCGCTGGCGCTGCTGCTGGGCCTGCTGTCGTACGGCGTGAGTCTGAGCCTGTTTGTTTATGCGCTGCGGCAGCTGGGCACGGCCCGCACCGGCGCGTATTTTTCGGCCGCGCCGTTTTTTGGCGCGTTGCTGGCAGTGGTGCTGGGCGAGCCGCTGACGGTGCCGCTGCTGCTGGCCGGTGCGCTGATGGCTGCCGGCGTCTGGCTGCACCTGAGCGAGCGCCACGCCCACCAGCACAGCCATGCGGTCACCACCCATGGCCATCCACACACCCACGACGAACACCACCAGCACCGCCACGACTTCGCCTGGGACGGCACCGAGCCGCATACCCATGCGCACGCACACGCGCCACTGCAGCACAGCCACCCACACTATCCCGACGCGCACCACCGGCACGGGCACTGATTCAAGGCTGCTAGCATTGTGTTGCGGGAAAACAGCCTCCCGCATCGGTTTGAAAAGACGGTGTCCCGTCCAAGTGCTGGCAACGAGGGCCTGTTCACACTATTTTTGCCAGTGCGAATGGGGTTAAAACAGCGCCAATCAAGGCGCGTGACGACGGCAAGGCTTTCGCCTTGCCTAGGAATGCAACGCCGAGTGGCGCTGTTTTAATCCCATTCCCGTAGGGTTGCGGCCAAAAAGGCCCGCTGCGGCGTTGCAAAGCCTTGCCGGGGGCCCACCCCGGCGGCGTTTTGCGCCTTGCATCAGGCCTTTTTGACTCGCAACGCATCTGGCAAAAATAGTGTGAACAGGCCCTGACCTGGAGTTTTTCCTTTGGACACCGCACGCCCCCCCACTACCGCGCCCGTTATAGCCCCCACCCACGTCACTTTCAGCGAGGCGCTGAAGTTCTGGCTGCAACTGGGCTTCATCAGTTTTGGTGGCCCGGCCGGCCAGATTTCCATCATGCACCGGGTGCTGGTAGACGAGAAACGCTGGATTTCCGAAGCGCGTTTTCTGCACGCCCTGAACTACTGCATGCTGCTGCCCGGCCCCGAGGCGCAGCAGCTCGCCACCTACATTGGCTGGCTGATGCACCGCACCTGGGGCGGCGTGGTGGCGGGCGCGCTGTTTGTGCTGCCCTCGCTGTTTATCTTGATTGGCCTGAGCTGGATTTACGTGGCCTTTGGCAACGTGCCCTGGGTGGCCGGGCTGCTGTACGGCATCAAGCCGGCGGTGGCGGCCATCGTGCTGCAGGCGGTGCACCGCATTGGCAGCCGCACGCTAAAAACGCCGCGCACTGCACCGCTTTTGTGGGCGATTGCGGTGGGCAGTTTTGTGGCGATCTATTTCGCCAACGTGCCCTTCCCCGCCATCGTGCTGGCGGCTGCGGTGATTGGCTGGCTGGGCGCGCGCCATGCGCCTGCGCAGTTCGCAGGCGGTGGCGGCCATGGCGCGGCCAAAGCCGGCAGCGGCCCGGCGCTGATCGACGACCACACGCCCACGCCGCCGCACGCGCTGTTCAAAAAATCGCGGCTGGCAACCGTGGTTGCCGTGGGCGCGCTGCTGT
>JAZKCX010000070.1:0-5868 GCA_040387875.1 Pseudomonadota bacterium
ACCAGACACAACAGCATCGTGATGATCCAGAAACGCACCACTACCTGCGTTTCTTTCCAGCCGCTTTTCTCGAAATGGTGGTGCAGCGGTGCCATGCGGAACAGGCGACGGCCTTCGCCGTAGCGTTTGCGGGTGTACTTGAACCAGACCACCTGCAGCATGACCGACACCGCCTCGGCCACAAAAATACCGCCCATGATGAACAGCACCACCTCCTGCCGCACGATCACGGCAATGGTGCCCAGCGCTGCGCCCAGCGCCAGCGCGCCGACGTCGCCCATGAAGACCTGCGCCGGGTGCGTGTTGAACCACAAAAACGCCAGCCCGGCGCCGGCCATGGCGGCGCAGAAAATCAGCAGCTCGCCGGAACCCGGGATGTAAGGGAAGAACAGGTACTTGGAATAAACCGCGCTGCCGGTCACATAGGCAAACACGCCTAGCGCCGAGCCCACCATCACCACCGGCATGATGGCCAGGCCGTCCAGCCCGTCGGTCAGGTTGACCGCGTTGCTGGAGCCGACGATGACCAGGTAGGTCAGGATCACAAAACCGAACACACCCAGCGGGTAGCTGATTTCCTTGAAGAAGGGCAGCAGCAGGCCAGCTTTGGGCGGCAGGTTCACATCAAAGCCCGACTGCACCCAGCTTAAAAACAGCTCCAGCACCCGCAGGTTGGAGCTTTCCGAAATGCTGAACACCAGGTACAGCGCCGCCAGCAAACCCACCAGCGACTGCCACAGGTATTTCTCGCGCGAGGGCATGCCCTCGGGGTCTTTGTTGACCACCTTGCGCCAGTCGTCGGCCCAGCCAATGGCGCCAAAACCCAGCGTGACCAGCAGCACGATCCAGACAAAGCGATTCGTCAGATCGAACCACAACACGGTAGAGATGCCAATCGACAACAGCACCAGCACACCACCCATGGTCGGTGTACCGCTCTTGCTGAGGTGGCTCTCCATGCCGTAGCCACGGATCGGCTGGCCAATCTTGAGTTCGGTCAGACGGCGAATCACGCGCGGGCCGGCGATCAGGCCAATCAGCAAGGCGGTGAGCGCAGCCATCACCGCGCGGAAGGTCAGGTACTGGAAGACCCGGAAATAGCCGAATTCGGGCGACAGCGCCTGCAGCCATTGGGCCAAGCTAAGCAACATGGGCTGATTCCTCGTTCTTCTCGTTGTTGTGGTGGCTAATGGCGTTCACCACCCGCTCCATCTTCATGAAACGCGAACCCTTGACCAAAACACTGTTTGTTTCTGGCAGCGCGGCCAGCACGGCCGAATTCAAAATGTCGATATCGGCGAAATGGCGGCCCTGCGTGCCAAAAGTGTTGATGGCCAAGGCAGACTGTTCACCCAAAGCAAAAAGCTGCTCCAGCCCACGCTCTTTGGCATAAGCGCCAATCTCCGCATGCATCTGGGGCCCGCTGTCGCCCACTTCGCCCATGTCGCCCAGCACCAAAAGGCGCGGGCCGGGCAATTCAGCCAGCACGTCGATGGCGGCGCGCACCGAATCGGGGTTGGCGTTGTAGGTATCGTCCACCAGGGTGATTGCGCGGCCAGCATGCTGCACCACAGATGCACGCGAGCGGCCCTTGACCGGCTCGAAGGCCGACAGCCCCTCGGCAATAGCGGCCAGCGAAGCACCGGCGGCCAGGGTGGCGGCTACTGCGGCCAGCGAATTTTTGACGTTGTGGCGCCCCGCAATCCGCAGCGTGTAGCGCAGCGTGCCGGCCGGCGTTTCGGTGAGCACCTGCCAGCCGCCGTTGGCCCAGATGGGCGCGGCGCAGGTCACGTCGGCCGCGCCCGTGCTGGCAAACGTCAGGCAGCCGCGCTTGCCGGCCAGCGCCTGCCAGACCGGGGTGTAGGCATCGTCGGCCGGGAAAATGGCCACGCCGCGGGTGCCGAGCTGGTCAATCACTGCGCCGTTTTCGCGTGCCACGGCTTCCACCGTGTGCATGAATTCCAGATGCTCGCGCTGGGCGTTGTTGACCAGTGCGACGGTGGGCTGGGCAATCGCCGCGAGCTGCGCAATTTCGCCGGGGTGGTTCATGCCCAGCTCGACCACGCCGATGGCATGGCTGGCGCGCAGGCGCAGCAGCGTGAGTGGCAGGCCGATGTCGTTGTTGAAGTTGCCTTCGGTGGCCAGCACCGCGTCGGGCTTGAAGGCGCGCAGGATGCTTGCCACCATCTGCGTGACAGTGGTTTTGCCGTTGCTGCCGGTCACCGCAATCAGTGGCAGCGCAAACTGCGAACGCCAGCCTGCAGCCAACTGGCCCAGCGCGCGGCGCGAATCGGCCACGGTGATGCCGGGCAAGCCGGCTTCGGCCAGACCGCGTTCGGCCAGCGCGGCCACAGCGCCGGCGGCTTTGGCCTCTGACAGCATGCTGTGTGCATCAAAACGCTCGCCCTTGAGCGCAACGAACAAATCGCCCGGCAACAGCGTGCGGGTGTCGGTGTGCACGCGCCGTACGGGCGTGCTGCCGTCGCCCACCAGCGTGGCGCCGGGAACCAAGGGCATGGCCTGGGCCAGCGTCATCATGCGATGGTCCCTCCGGTGGCGGCGCGGCGCAGCGCCAGCGCGGTTTCAGCATGGACCTTGTCCGAGAAAGGATGGCGCACGCCGGCAATTTCCTGCCAGGTTTCGTGGCCCTTGCCCGCCAGCAGAATCACATCGGCCGCAGCGGCATGGGCTACGGCATTGGCAATGGCTTCGGCACGGTCGGTCTGCACCTGCACCGCGGCGCCCTCACGCAGGCCCTGCTGCATTTGCGCCAGGATGGCTTCGGGTTGTTCGCTGCGCGGGTTGTCGCTGGTCAGCACCAGATGGTCGGCCTGCTGCTGGGCAATCGCTGCCATCAGCGGGCGCTTGCCCGCATCGCGGTCGCCGCCGCAGCCAAACACACACCAGAGCGCGCCGCCGCGTTGCGCCGCCAGCGGGCGCAGGGCCTGCAAGGCTTTGTCGAGTGCGTCGGGCGTGTGCGCATAGTCCACCGCCACCAGCGGCTGGCCGGGGCTGCTGGTGCAGTCCATCCGGCCGGGCACTGGCGTGACACTGGCGCACGCGTTCACGGCTGCCGGCAGTGTTATGCCCAAAGCGCGCAGCGTTCCCAGCACACACAGCAGATTGGCTACGTTGTAGTCGCCAATCACCTGCGTCTGCAGATGGTGGCGGGTACCGGACTCCGTACCTTCGGCAACCGCAAAGCCCAGACCGGCACCGTCGTAACCGATGGCGCTGGCCTGCAGCCGCGCGGGCTGGGTACACGAAACAGTCCAGACATCCACACCCGTGCCCTGCAGCGCGGCAACCAGCTCAGCGCCTTTGGCATCGTCGATGTTGACCACGGCGGCCCTGAGCCCAGGCCAGCGGAACAGTTCGGCCTTGGCCTGCCAGTAGGCCTGCATGCTGCCGTGGTAATCCAGGTGGTCTTGCGTGAAATTGGTGAACACTGCGACGGCAATCTGGCTGCCGTCGAGCCGGCGCTCGGCGATGCCGATGGACGAGGCCTCGATTGCGCAGGCCGAAAAACCGGCATCGACAAAGCCGCGCAGGCACTGCTGCAGCAGCACCGGGTCGGGTGTGGTCAGGCCGTTGTATTCCAGCGCGGGCGGCTGGCCAGCGCCCAGCGTGCCAATCACGCCGCAGGGCGCGGGCGGGTCGGTGCGCAGGCTGGACAAGGCCTGCGCCAGCCACCAGGCGGTGGAGGTCTTACCGTTGGTGCCGGTGATGGCGATGAGTTCAAGCTGTCGGCTGGGTTCGTTGAAGTAACGCGCCGCAATCGGGCCGGTGGCCGCCTTCAGGCCGTGGTAGCCGCGAATACGCGCATCGTCAAACGCAAAGGCCTGGGCGCCGTCGTGCTCGACCAGACAGGCAGTGGCACCGGCCTGCAGCGCGGCGGGCACAAACTGGCGCGCATCGTGGGCTGCGCCGGGCCAGGCAATCAGGCCATCGCCCGCACGCACCTTGCGGCTGTCGGTGTGCAGTTGCGCGGTCACGCTGCTGCGCAGCCACTGGGCGGCCTGATCGGGGCTATCGAGCAGTGCCAAGGACATCAGAACGACTCCTCTTCCGCATGGGCCACGATTTGCGGCTTCACCGCCATGTCGGGCTGCACGCCCAGCATGCGCAGGGTCTGTGCCACGGTGTCGCTGAAGACCGGTGCAGCCACGTCGCCGCCGAAATACTTGCCGTTGCTGGGCTCGTCGATCATCACCGCCACGATGATGCGGGGGTTTTCGATGGGCGCCATGCCGACAAAAAAACCGCGGTATTTTTTGTCGGCGTAGCCCTTGCCTTCCTGTTTGTGGGCGGTGCCGGTTTTGCCGCCGACCGAGTAGCCCATGGTCTGGGCTTTGGGCGCGGTACCACCGGGGCCTGCGGCCATGTGCAGCATGCTGCGCACGGCAATGGCATTTTTGGCGGTGATGATCTGGGTGCCTACCGCCGGTTCGCTGGTCTTGAGCATGGACACCGGCAGCAGCTGGCCGTCGTGCGCAAAAACGCCGTAGGCCCGCGCCAGCTGGAACAGGCTGCTCGAAAGCCCGTAGCCATAACTCATGGTGGCCTGCTCGATGGGACGCCAGGTCTTGAAAGCGCGCAGCTTGCCGCTCACCGCACCAGGAAAAGCGATTTGGGGCTTCTGGCCAAAACCGACCTGGGTGTACATCTCCCACATCTCGCGCGGCTCCATCTGCATCGCCATCTTGACGGTGCCGACGTTGCTGGATTTCTGGATGACCTCGTTCACCGTCAGCACGCCGTGCGGGTGCGCGTCGGTGATGGTCGATTTGCCAATGGTCATGCGGCCGGGCGCGGTCTGGATATTGGTCAGCGGCGTGACCATGCGTTTTTCCAGCGCCAGCGCGGCGATGAAGGGCTTCATCGTGGAGCCGGGCTCGAAGGTGTCGGTGAGGGCCCGGTTGCGCAGTTGTGCGCCGGTGAGGTTTTGCCGTTTGCCGGGCTGGTAGCTGGGGTAGTTGGCCAGGGCCAGTACCTCGCCACTCACCGCATCCAGAACCACCACGCTGCCGGCCTTGGCCTTGTGTTCCAGAATCGTGTCGCGCAGCTTCTGGTAGGCAAAAAACTGGATCTTGCTGTCGATACTCAGCTGCAGGTCGCGGCCGTCCACGGGGGGTACCTGGTTGCCCACGTCTTCCACCACCCGACCCAGCCGGTCCTTGATAACGCGGCGCGACCCGGCCCGGCCGGCGAGGTCTTTGTTGAAGGTCAGCTCCATGCCTTCCTGGCCCAGGTCTTCCACATTGGTGAAGCCCACCACATGCGCAGCGGCCTCGCCCTCGGGGTACTGGCGCTTGTATTCCTTGCGCGAATAGATACCGGAGATGTTCAGCGCCGCAATCTGCTGCGCCACCGGCTCGTCAATCTGGCGCTTGAGCCAGACAAAGGTCTTGTCTTCGTCCTTGAGCTTCTTGTTCAGGTCGGCCAGCGGCATGTCGAGCAGCGCCGCCAGCTTTTTGAGTTTGGCCGGGCTGCGGTCCACGTCTTCGGGAATGGCCCAGATGCTGGGCGCCGGCACGCTGGATGCGAGGATGAGGCCATTGCGGTCCAGAATGCGGCCGCGGTTGGCGGGCAGCTCCAGCGTACGGGCAAAACGCACCTCGCCCTGCTTCTGGAAAAAGGTGTTGCCAATCACCTGCACATAGGCGGCGCGGCCCACCAGCCCGCAGAAACCCAGCGCAATGGCCGCCACGATGAACTTGCTGCGCCAGACCGGCGTTTTGCTGGCCAGCAAAGGGCTTGAGGTGTACCGAATACTCCGGGTGCTCATTGTGGTGCCCCCACGCTTGTCGCTTCGCGTACTGCGCTGCCCCCCGAGGGGGCCGTGCCTTGCTTGGGGCGGCCCGGCGC
>JAZKCX010000071.1:0-6627 GCA_040387875.1 Pseudomonadota bacterium
GGCAATGCCAAGACCAACGGCTACGACATCGGTCTGCGCCACAGCTTCTGATGAATTACCGGTGGCCTGCAAAGGCCGCTGGTATTCACCAAAGCCTCAAAACCGCCCCTCGGGGCGGTTTTTTTATGGGTGTTCCTTTTTTAATGTCCAATGCACACGGCTTCCCCGCGCCGGCTGGCTGCGTCCGAAAATTCACAGGCTTGCCAATACGGGTTTACGCCATTTTTACAGTGACAAGTCCATGAAAGTTGCATTAATACAACGTTTTGTGGCCTCCAGCCCCTACAATTTTGGCAGCGCAAGGGGGGAGTGCGGCGTCAGGGCAACAGATTGGGAAGATTTTTTGCCAATTGCGACACGCTCTGTTTCAATCCACTCAGCTTCTGAATTGAAGTGGAATAAAAATTTGTGGGACTGTGTGAAGCAGGACCTTGCAAGCAACCCGCAGCATTCCACCGTGGAACCAGCGCTTTTATCAACCTTGGAGTTCTCTCAATGAAAAAATCACTCATCGCCATCGCAGCCCTGGCTGCCGCAGGTGCAGTTTCCGCCCAGTCCAGCGTGACCGTGTTCGGCGTGGTCGACACCGGTTTCCAGCGCGTTCAGTCCGACGGCGCAGCGGGCGACGTCAAGACCAGCCGTCTGGCTTCCGGTCTGCAGCGTACCAGCCGCCTGGGTTTCCGTGGTGTTGAAGACCTCGGCGGTGGCCTGAAGGCCAACTTCTGGCTCGAAGCCGGTATTGCCAGCGATTCCGGCGCCAGCGCCAGCACTGCAGTGTTCACCAACAACCAGCCCACCGGTAACACCGTGCCCAGCGGCGCGCTGTCTTTCAACCGCCGTGCAACGGTGGGCCTGTCGGGCAACTGGGGTGAAATTCGCCTTGGCCGTGACTCCGTCGTGGGCCTGCTGACCCAGGAATCGTTTGACCCGTTTGACGCCAACGGCGTGGGTAGCCAGCGCCAGGTTGTGTACGCAAACGCCATCACCGGCGGCTCGAACGTGACCGGCTTCGGCTCGGTGCGCGCTTCGAACATGATCAACTACTTCTCGCCCAACATCGCCGGTTTCAACGGTGCTGTCGGTTACGCCCTGAACGAGAACCCATCGAACGCCGGCGCTACCGAAGACAACGGCCGTCTGTTCACCTACCGCCTCGGTTATGCCAACGGCCCGATCGACATCAAGCTCGGCGGCACCAAAATCGAATTCAACACCGGCGACTTCCAGGAAATCACCCTGGGCGGTTCGTACGACTTCGGTATCGTGAAAGTGGGCCTGGCTGCCCACCGCAACGAAGTCAAGGCACCTGCCAACGTCAAGACCAACGTCACCATGGCTTACCTGACCGCACCCGTCGGCCCAGGCCTGGTTCGTGTTGCTTACACCAAGGCTGACGAGAAGTCCGCTGGCAACAACGATGGCAACATCTTCGCCATCGGTTACGTCTACAACCTGTCCAAGCGTACCTCGGTGTACACCACCTTTGCTACCTCGAAAAACAAGAACGGTTCTGCCCGTTACACCGTTGGCAGCGCAACTGCCACCGTGGCAAACGGCAAGACCCAAGGTTTCGACCTGGGCCTCAGCCACGCGTTCTAATGCCTGGCTGGCTTTAGCCAGCTTCGGATGAACCACATGCCGCCAGACTGCAAAGTCTGGCGGCATTTTCTTTGGTGCGGCGTGCCCGCGCACCCGCCCGCGCATGTACAAAAGCGGCTGCGCGCGCCGATAATTACCGCCATGGCGTATTCCGTTTTTTGCCACCGTTTGCTGCGCAAGGCTCCAGCAGTGCTGCTGCTGGCCGCAGCTGCACTGCTGGCGGGCTGTGCATCGCCCGGTGTGAGCGACAAGGCCGACATTGCAGCCATCGAGCGCACCTGGGCCGGCGCAAGCGACCCGGTCTGGGAGCGTTTTGTGTTCCCCGGAAAAACCGCATCAGAGTACCGCTACGACCGGCTCGATGCCCGTGCGGTGGTGAGTGTGCGCGCCAAGGGCTCGGCCAGCATGCTGCGGCGCCATGTACGTATTGCACCGGCCGATCTGGGGCGCATCCGTTTTTCCTGGAAAGTGCCGGCACTGATTACCGATGCCGACCTAGCCGCACGCGATGCCGACGACTCGCCGGTGCGCATTGTGCTGGCCTTCGAGGGCGACCGCTCGAATTTTTCCACTAAGAACACGGCGCTGTCTGAGCTGAGCCGCCTGCTCACCGGCGAAGAAATGCCCTATGCCACGCTGATGTACGTCTGGTGCAACCAGCGCGATGCGGGCAAGGTGGTGACCAGCCCACGCACCGACCGCATCCGCAACGTGGTGGTGGAGTCCGGCCCGCGCAACCTGAATCAGTGGCTGAGCTACGAGCGCGACATCCGGGCCGATTTTGAGCAGGCTTTTGGCGAGGCGCCGGGGGCGCTGGTGGGCATTGCGCTGATGACCGATACTGACAACACCCAGTCGCAGACGCAGGCCTGGTACGGCCCGGTCTCGCTGGCGCCGCGTGCAGCGGAACCCGGCGCAGCGCCTGCGCTAGCCAACTGACAGGCCCGCACGATGCAGCAGAGCGCCCGCTGGAAAGTCAACGGCCCGGCGTTCGCGCAGATTGCCGCCTTCCACCCCGAACTCACCGCGTTCCGGCGCGACCTGCACGCCCACCCCGAACTCGGTTTTGAAGAGCAGTACACCGCCGGCCGCATCCAGTCTGCCCTGGAGTTGTTTGGCGTGGACGAAATCCACACCGGCATTGCCAAAACCGGCATGGTGGCGCTGATTCGCGGCAAAAGCACCGCCAGCGGCCGCATGGTCGGTCTGCGCGCCGACATGGACGCGTTGCCCATGACCGAGCAGAACGACTTTGCCTGGAAGTCGGCCAAGCCCGGCCTGATGCACGGCTGTGGCCACGACGGCCACAGCACCATGCTGGTGGGCGCGGCGCGCTATCTGGCGCAGACGCGTAACTTTGACGGTACCGTGGCGCTGATCTTCCAGCCCGGCGAAGAAGGTCACGGCGGCGCGCGCGCGATGATGGAAGACGGTCTGTTCGACCGCTTTCCCGTAGACGCGGTCTATGCCATGCACAACTGGCCGGCCATGAAGCCGGGCTGGATAGGCATCAACCCCGGGCCCATGATGGCGGCGGCCGACCGCATCACGATAGAGATCACCGGCCGCGGCGGCCATGGCGCCCATGCCTACATGACGGTCGACCCGGTGCTGGTGGCGGCGCACATCATCACTGCGGTGCAAAGCATTGTGGCGCGCAACGTCAAGGCCATCGACAGCGCCGTTATCAGCCTGTGCGCCATGCAGGCCGGCGACATGGGCGCCATGAGCGTGATGCCCGGCAGCGCCACCCTGGTGGGCACGGTACGGACCTTCAGCACCGAGGTGCAGGGCCTGATCGAGCGGCGCCTGAACGAACTCTGCAGCGCGGTGGCGCTGGGTTTTGGTGCCACTGCCAGCGTGCGCTACGAACGGCTGTACCCGGCCACCATCAATTCGGCGCCCGAGGCCCTTTTGGCCGGCGATGTGGCCGAGGCGCTGGTCGGCCCCGACCATGTGGTGCGCGACCTGGAGCCCAGCATGGGTGCGGAGGATTTCGCCTTCATGCTGCAGGCCCGGCCCGGCGCCTATCTGCGGCTGGGCCAGGGCTCCGAAAACGGCGTAGGCAGCTGCTTTTTGCACAACAACCGCTACGACTTCAACGACGAGGTGCTGCCGCTGGGCGCTGCCCTGCATGCCAGCCTGGCCGAGCAGTCCATGCCCCTGCATCCGAAATTAGCCGCGCAGCGCACCGGGGTGGTTCAGCTACACCGATAAAATCGCGGATTCTGTGCTCCGTACAGGCCTGCTGCTTTGTTGCGGTCTGGCGGGCAGTCCTGCACTTCCTATGAACCAACTCGACGCGCTCAAGCAATTCACCACCGTGGTGGCCGACACCGGCGACTTTCGCCAGCTGACCCAGTTCCAGCCGCAGGACGCCACCACCAACCCCTCGCTGATTCTCAAGGCGGTGCAAAAGGCCGATTACCAGCCGCTGTTGCAGAGCACCGTGCAGCGCTTTCGTGACCGGGCGATGGACGAGGTGGTGGACCGGCTGCTGGTGCGTTTTGGCTGCGAGATTCTGGCCACCATTCCCGGCCGCGTTTCCACCGAAGTCGATGCGCGCCTGAGCTTTGATACCAGCGCCACCGTGACCCGCGCGGAGCGCATCATCGAGTTGTACCAAGCCGAAGGCATTCACATCGATAGGGTGCTGATCAAGATCGCGTCCACCTGGGAGGGCATTCAGGCCGCCGCCCAGCTGGAGCGGCGCGGCATCCACACCAACCTTACGCTGCTGTTTTCGTTCTGCCAGGCGGTGGCCTGCGGCCAGGCCAGGGTGCAGCTCATTTCCCCGTTCGTCGGCCGCATCTACGACTGGTACAAAAAGGCTGCTGGCCCGGCATGGGACGAGGCCGCACAGGCCGGCGCCAACGACCCCGGCGTGCTGTCGGTACGGCAGATCTACAACCACTACAAGCATTTCGGCATTGCCACCGAGGTCATGGGCGCCAGCTTTCGCAACGTCGGCCAGATCACCGCGCTGGCCGGCTGCGACCTGCTGACCATTGCGCCCGAGCTGCTCGCGCAACTCGCGGCGAGCGAGGCGCCTCTCTTACGCGCGCTCGACCCCGCCGCCGCCCGAGCGCTCGATCTGCCGGCCGTCAACTACGACGAAGCCGGTTTCCGCTTCGCGCTGAACCAGGACGCCATGGCCACCGAAAAGCTCGCCGAAGGCATACGCGCTTTCGTGGCGGATGCCATCAAGCTCGAGCAACTGATGCAGGCTGTGGTTTGACGCAAGGCACGCACCGCCCGCGCTGCGACGAGACCGCCGCCTGGCCGCTGCTGCAGGCCCAGGCCGAAGCCGTGCTGCAGGGCTTTGATTTGCGCACGGCGTTTGCGGCCGACGCTGGCCGTTTTGACGCTTTCAGCCTGAACGCGCCGCATGTGTTTGCCGACCTGTCCAAGAACCTGATCGACGTCCGCGCCCAGGAGCTGCTGCTGCAATTGGCGCAGCAGTGTGGCGTGGACCAGCACCGCGACGCGCTGTTTGCCGGCGCGTTGGTCAACACCACCGAGCAGCGGCCGGCGATGCACTTTTTGCTGCGCCGCCCCGCCGACGAGACCGATTGCCCATCGCAGCCCAACCGCGAAAAGCTCGCGTTGGCTGCGGCCGAGGTGCAGGCCACGCTGGATGCGATGCTGGCCTTTGCCACCGCCGTGCGGGCCGACGACAGCCTGACCGACATCGTGAGTCTGGGAATAGGAGGCTCCGACCTGGGGCCGAAGATGGCGGTGCAGGCGCTGGCCGGCTATGCGCTGCCGGGCAAACGCTTTCACTTTGTCTCCAATGTCGATGGCGACGAACTGGCCGCCGTGCTGCCGCAACTGCAGCCGCACAGCACGCTGTTTCTGGTCACCTCCAAAACCTTCACCACCACCGAGACGCTCACCAACGCCCGCTCGGCGCGGCGCTGGTTTACCGACCGAGGTGGCAGCGACGTGGGTCGGCATTTCATTGCGATCACCGGCAACGTGGCCGAGGCACGGGCTTTTGGCGTGCGTACCTGTTTTGCCATGCCCGAATGGGTGGGTGGACGCTTTTCGCTGTGGTCGGCCGTCGGGCTGTCGCTGGCGATTGCGATTGGCGATGCCAACTTCCGCCAACTGCTCTCCGGCGCCCATGCGATGGACCAGCACTTTCGCCACGCGCCGCTGGAATTGAACCTGCCGGTGCGGCTGGGGCTGCTGGATATCTGGTCTCGCAATTTCCTCGGCAGCAGCAGCCGCAGCGTCGCGCCCTACAGCAGCCGGCTGCGCGGCCTGCCTGCCTATCTGCAGCAGCTGGAGATGGAAAGCAACGGCAAGCGGGTAGACCAGCAGGGTCGGCCGGTGCCTTTTGCCACGGTGCCAGTGGTCTGGGGTGAACCCGGCACCAACGGCCAGCATGCTTACTTCCAGATGCTGCACCAGGGCACCGACCGCATACCGGTGGAGTTCATTGCGGTGAAGCGTTCTACCCATGGCCTGCAGGAACACCATCCCCGCCTGCTGGCCAATGCGCTGGCCCAGGCCCAGGCCCTGATGGTCGGCAAGAGCGAGGCCGGCGGCCACAAGGATTTTCCCGGTAACCGCCCGAGTACCTTTTTAGTGCTGGACGCACTCACCCCCGCCAGCTTGGGCGCGCTGATTGCGCTCTACGAACACCGCGCCTTCGTCGCCGGCAGCCTCTGGGGCATCAACAGCTTTGACCAGTACGGCGTGGAGCTGGGCAAGCACCTTGCCAGCGACATCGAAGCGCGGCTGGCCAGTGGCGATACCAGTGGCCTGGATGCCTCCACCGCCGGCCTTTTGACCAGATTCAGAGATAAATAGGCTGCTGGCCAGCACCGATATTTGCTGGTTAGCTATTAAATTCAGAGCGTAAAAAAGCCCGCAGTGTTCGCACACTGCGGGCTTTCCTGTCTTGGGGACTTGTCGGCGTAGCGAGCGGGTGCCAGGCAAGGCGTCCGCGCAGTAGCCGACCAGCGATTACATGCCCATGTCGCCCATGCCGCCCATCCCACCCATGCCACCAGGCATGCC
>JAZKCX010000072.1:0-5288 GCA_040387875.1 Pseudomonadota bacterium
ATTTTATGGGGTGCCGCTACACTGCGCGGCAGTGACCTTTTTGTTTTCTGAAAGCCCCTAGCCCCATGGCAACTTCCGAGCAACTCCTGGCCGCCCTGCAGGCCGTTATTGATCCCAATACCGGGCAGGACTTTGTCAGCACCAAAGCGCTGAAAAATCTGCAGGTCACCGATGGCGACGTGTCGTTTGATGTGGTGCTGGGCTACCCCGCCAAAAGCCAGATACCGGCGCTGCGCAAGGCGCTGGTGTTGGCGGCCAAGGGCGTGGCTGGTGTCGGCAATGTGTCGGTCAATATCAGCATGCAGGTGGTGCCGCACGCGGTGCAGCGCGGCGTGCAGTTGCTGCCCAAGGTGAAGAACATCATTGCGGTGGCATCGGGCAAGGGCGGCGTGGGCAAAAGCACCACGGCGGTGAACCTGGCACTGGCGCTGGCCGCCGAGGGTGCCAGTGTGGGCCTGCTGGACGCCGACATCTACGGCCCCAGCGTGCCGATGATGATGGGCATAGACGGCCGGCCCGAGAGCGAGGACGGCCAGACCATGGAGCCGATGGAGAACTACGGCGTGCAGGTCATGTCCATCGGCTTTCTGGTGGCGCAAGACGAAGCCATGATCTGGCGCGGCCCCATGGCCACCCAGGCGCTGGAGCAGCTCTTGCGCCAGACCAACTGGAAAGACCTGGACTACCTGATTGTGGATATGCCCCCCGGCACCGGCGACATCCAGCTCACGCTGAGCCAGCGCGTGCCGATGACTGGTGCAGTGATCGTCACCACGCCGCAGGACATTGCGCTGCTCGATGCGAAGAAGGGCATCAAGATGTTCGAGAAGGTGGGCGTGCCTATCCTGGGCATTGTCGAGAACATGGCGGTGCATGTGTGTACCAGTTGCGGCCATGTGGAGCACATCTTTGGCGCCGACGGCGGCAAAAAGATGGCGGCCGACTACAACATGGCCTACCTGGGCGCGCTGCCGCTGAACATGCAGATTCGGGTGCAGGCCGACGGTGGCATGCCCACCGTGGTGGCCGACCCCGACGGCGACGTAGCCGCCATCTACAAGGCGGTGGCGCGGCAGGTGGCGATTACCGTGGCGGCCAAGGCGAAAGACTTTTCCTCGAAATTCCCGTCGATCAAGATTTCCAAAGACACCTGAAAAAGTCGCCATGAACCTGCTGGCCTCGCTGCGTTATCTGGTGGCCCTGAGCGAGCACAAGCACTTTGCGCGGGCCGCTGCGGCCTGCCACATTACCCAGCCGGCGCTGTCCAACGCGCTGCGGGCGCTGGAAAAAGAGTTGGGCACGCCCATCGTCCAGCGTGGCCATACCTATGCCGGCCTCACGGCCGAGGGCGAACAGGTGCTGGCCAGCGCCCAGCGCATGCTGCACGAACACCTGCTGCTGCAGCAGCGGCTGCAGAGCCAGGCCGATGCGCCGCAGGGCGCTCTGCGGCTGGGCGTGGTGCCCACCGCCGTGCCGCTGGCCGCCCGTTTTGCCGCCCGCCTGCAGGCGCGCCACCCCGGCGTGGCGCCAGTGGTGCGCGCCATGAACTCGCAGGAAATCGAAACCGGGCTGACCAGCCTGTCGCTGGACCTCGGTTTGGGCTTTACCGAGCGCACCCGCAAACGCGGCAGCCCGTTTGCCGCGCTGGCCCAGTACGAAGAGCGCTATTTTCTGGTGCGCCGCGCTACCGCTGGTCAAAAACCAGCGGCGCGCAAAACCAGCCAGGGGTTGCAGCGCGGGGCGGCCATGGGCTGGCGCGAGGCGGCTGCCTACCCGCTGTGCCTGCTGACGCCCGACATGCACAACCGCAGCATTGTGGATGCCGCGTTTGCCAAGGCGGGCATGGCGGTGCAGCCGGTGATCGAGACCAACTCCACACTCACGCTGGCTTTGTCGGTGCTGGCGGGTGAGGTCTGCAGTGTGTTGCCGGGCGCGCTGGTGAGCGCGGTGGGTGGCTATGCAGAGCTGGAGGCCCTGCCGCTGGTGGCGCCCGATGTGGCCACGCCGGTGGGGTTTATTACGCTGGCGCACCGCCAGCACTCGCGGGTACTTGAAGCCGCGCTGGCCCTGGCAAAAACCGAAGACTGGCAAGCCGAACTGCATCGCCACAGCGGCTGGCTGGAAGGGTAGCGCGGCTGGCGCCATTCAGACTTTGAATGGCGCCATACACCGAATCAATTTGACCGTCTCCGCTGCGGCGGCGACATTCTTGGGATGTCCGCTGTTGCGCCCCCATCTTCATTGTCTGTTTCCGGCGCCGTTTCGGTAGACGCGCTGCGCGCCCAGATTCGGCGCAAAAGCCAGATGAAGGGGCGGCAACCGGAAGAAACGGCCCTGGCCGAGGTGCTGGCGCTGATCGGCCCGCGTCCCACAGAAGGTTACCGGCGCGACCTGCTGATTGAATACCTGCACCGCCTGAACGACGCCGCACGCTGCCTGCGCGAGCCGCAGCTGGTGGCGCTGGCGAAGTTGATGAACATACCGATGGCCGAGGTCTACGAGGTCGCCACTTTCTACCACCACTTCGAGGTGGTGAAGGCCGACATGCCGGTGACTGCAGTGACGGTACGCGTTTGCAACAGCCTGAGCTGCGAAATGGCCGGCGCACCCGATCTGCTGGCGCGCCTGCCCGCGCTGCTGGGCACGGCCGAGGTGCGCGTGGTGTCCGTGCCCTGCATAGGCCGCTGCGATCAGGCCCCCGCGGCAGAGGTCAACCAGCGTGCGGTGCCGCTGGCGACGCTGGAAACCCTGATTTTTGAATCAAATAGGGCTCTGGCCGGCGTCGATTCTCAAGAGTTTGCTTCTGATTTAGTAGCGTATGCAGCTTACCGGGCGCAAGGCGGCTACGGCCTGGCGGCAGCGGTGGTCAATGGCGAACACGACACCGAGGAGGTGCTCCAGGCGATGGAAGACTCGGGTCTGCGTGGGCTGGGCGGCGCCGGTTTTCCGGCCGGGCGCAAGTGGCGCATCGTGCGCGACCAACCCGCGCCCAAGCTGATGGCGGTGAATATTGACGAAGGCGAGCCGGGGACTTTTAAAGACCGCACTTATCTTGAGCGCGACCCACACCGGTTTCTGGAGGGCATGCTGATTGCCGCGCAGGTAGTGGGCACCGAGGCCATCTACATCTACCTGCGCGACGAATACCACGACTGCCGCAAGCTGCTCGAGCGCGAACTCGCCGCGCTGCAGGCCGACCCGCCATGCCCGCTGCCGCTGATTGAGCTGCGCCGTGGCGCTGGCGCCTACATCTGCGGCGAAGAGTCGGCCATGATCGAAAGCATCGAAGGCAAGCGCGGCGAGCCCCGCATGCGGCCGCCCTACATCGCGCAGGTGGGCCTGTTCGGCCGGCCCACGCTGGCGCATAACTTCGAAACCCTGTACTGGGTGCGCGACATCGTTGAAAAAGGCCCGCAATGGTTTGCCGGCCAGGGCCGCAACGGCCGCAAGGGGCTGCGCAGTTTCAGCGTCAGCGGGCGGGTGAAGCGGCCAGGCGTCAAGCTGGCGCCGGCCGGTATCACGCTGCGCGAACTGGTCGATGAATTCTGCGGCGGTATGGCCGATGGCCACGAGCTATATGCCTACCTGCCCGGTGGCGCATCGGGCGGCATTCTGCCGGCCAGTCTGGCGGATATTCCGCTGGACTTTGACACGCTGCAGCCGTACGGCTGCTTCATCGGTTCGGCCGCCGTCATCGTTTTGGGCCAGCACGACAAGGCGCGCAATGCGGCGCTCAACGTGATGCGTTTCTTCGAGCACGAAAGCTGCGGCCAGTGCACGCCCTGCCGTGTGGGCACCGCCAAGGCCGCGAAGCTGATGGAAGCGCCGCAGTGGGACAACACCACGCTGGAAGACCTGAACCAGGTCATGACCGACGCATCCATCTGCGGCCTCGGCCAGGCGGCGCCCAACCCGGTGCGCTGTGTACAGAAATATTTCGCCCATGAAATCTGACGACCTTCCCGTTGTGGAGTTCACCCTGGATGGCCAACGTATTCAGGCCATCGCGGGCGAATCTATCTTGTTGGCCGCGAGGCGCCACGGCGTGGACATTCCCCATCTTTGCGTTAAGGACGGCTACCGGCCTGACGGCAATTGCCGCGCCTGCGTGGTCGAGGTCAAGGGCGAGCGCACGCTGGCTCCCAGCTGCTGCCGCGCGCCCACCGCCGGCATGGAAGTGCAGGCCAGCAGCCCACGCGCCGTAAAGAGCCAGCAGATGGTGCTGGAGATGCTGCTGTCCGACATGCCCGACCCAGGCTACAAATGGGTGGGCGATGACGCTGCCCAGCAGCACGGCGAACTGAGTGAATGGGCCACGCGGCTGGATGTGCAGGTGCGCCCCGAACTGAAAGCGCTGCGGCGCGAACAACCCAAAGCCGACATTTCGCACCCCGGATGGCATGACGAATCGCATCCTGCGATGGCGGTGAATCTGGACGCCTGCATCCAGTGCAAGCGCTGCGTGCGTGCCTGCCGGGAAGAGCAGGTCAACGACGTGATTGGCTATGCAAAGCGCGGCGCACACAGCGAGATTGTGTTCGATCTGGGCGACGCTATGGGTGACTCGACCTGCGTGGCCTGCGGCGAATGCGTGCAGGCCTGCCCCACCGGGGCGCTGATGCCCAAAACCCAGATCGGCTCGCAGGTGGTCGACAAAAAGGTTGATTCAGTCTGTCCGTTCTGCGGAGTCGGCTGCCTGTTGACCTACAACGTCAAGGACAACAAAATCGTCAGCGTCGATGGCCGCGACGGCCCGGCCAACCATTCGCGCCTGTGCGTGAAGGGACGCTTTGGCTTCGACTACGCCCACAGCCCGCAGCGTCTGACCAAGCCGCTGATCCGCAAGGCTGGTGTGGCGAAAGACCCCGAAGCGCTGCAGAACCTGAACCGCAACACCGCTGACTGGTCCGAGGTTTTCCGCGAAGCGAGCTGGGAGGAAGCGCTCGCGTTTTCCGCCGGCAGCCTGAAGAACCTGCGCGACACGCACGGCAAAAAATCACTCGCCGGCTTTGGCTCGGCCAAGGGCAGCAACGAAGAGGCCTATTTGTTCCAGAAGCTGGTGCGCACCGGTTTTGGCAGCAACAACGTGGACCACTGCACCCGGCTGTGCCATGCGTCCAGCGTGGCGGCGCTGCTCGAAGGCGTGGGTTCCGGCGCGGTGAGCAACCAGGTCAGCGATGTGGAGCATGCGGGGCTGATTCTGGTGATCGGCTCCAACCCCACCGCCAACCACCCGGTGGCCGCCACCTGGATGAAGAACGCGGCGAAAAACGGCACAAAAATTGTGC
>JAZKCX010000073.1:0-5177 GCA_040387875.1 Pseudomonadota bacterium
GCGCCCTTCCTGTTTGGCGACGCGCCGTGCCTGGCCGACTTCTCGGTCTACCACCCGCTGTGGTTTACCCGCCGCATTCCGGCCGTGGCCGGCATTCTTGACGCCACCCCCAATGTGCTGGCCTGGATGGACCGCATGGCAGCCATTGGCCACGGCACGCCGCAGAAATTCAGTTCGGCCGACGCCATTGCCGTAGCGGCTGCCGCCACGCCGGCTGCGCTGCACGACGAGACTTTCCTTGACGAACACGGCATAACGCTGGGCAGCCAGGTCACTATTACTGCCGAGAGTTTTGGCCTGGAGCCGACTGCCGGCGAGCTGCTGGCCGCCACCCGCATGCACTACACCCTGCGCCGCAGCGACGAACGCGCCGGTACCGTGCATGTGCATTTCCCGCGCGTAGGATTTGTGTTGAAGAAGGCCGAAGCATGATCGAGGATTTCAAAGGCAAGACTGCGGTCCTGACCGGTGCCGGCTCCGGCTTTGGCCTGGAGTGCGCCCGCATTGGCGCCCGTCGTGGCATGAACCTGGTGCTGGTGGATGTGCAGCAGGACGCCCTCCATGCCGCCGAGGCCGAGGCCAAAGCCGCTGGCGTGCAGGTGCTGGCCCGCAGGGTGGATGTGTCGAACGCCCAGCAGATGGAAGCACTGGCTGCCGAGGTAGATCAGCGCTTTGGCGCACCACATTTTGTGTTTAACAACGCCGGTGTGGGCGCTGGTGGCCTGGTCTGGGAAAACTCGGTCAAGGACTGGGAATGGGTGCTGGGCGTCAATGTCTGGGGCGTGGTGCACGGCGTGCGCCTGTTCACGCCCATGATGCTGGCCGCCGCCGAGAAAGACCCGGCTTACCGTGGCCACATCGTCAATACCGCCAGCATGGCGGGCCTGCTGGCGCCGCCCAACATGGGCATCTACAACGTCAGCAAACATGCGGTGGTAAGCCTGACCGAAACCCTCTACCAGGATCTGGCGCTGGTGACCGACCAGGTCAGTGCCTCGGTGCTGTGCCCGTTTTTTGTACCCACCGGTATCAGCCAGAGCCACCGCAACCGGCCCGGCGAACTGGCAGCCGCCAAACCCACCCGCAGCCAGCTCATAGGCCAGGCCATGAGCGACAAGGCGGTGGGCAGCGGCAAGATCACCGCCGCCGACGTAGCGCAAAAAGTGTTCGACGCCATCGCCGCCAACCAGTTCTATATCTACAGCCACCCGCAGGCGCTGCGCTCGGTGCAGACGCGGATGGAAGACGTGGTGCAGGCCCGCAACCCGACCGATCCGTTTGCCGACAAACCCGAGCTGGGGGAATCCCTGCGCAAATCGCTGCGCGGGCAGTAAGCCTAGTCCTCGTGCCCCAGCAGCTTGCTGATCTTGGGCAGCACCCACAGGATCACCAGCGCCAGCAGGGTGCACAACACGGCCGAAGCCTCGCGCCCCATGCCGGCGGCGATGCCAATGGCAGCCGTCAGCCAGATGCTGGCGGCGGTGGTCAGGCCCTTGGCTTCTTCCTGGTTGCCGCGTTTGAGAATCGCGCCCGCACCCAGAAACCCCACGCCGGCCACAATGCCCTGAATCACCCGCGACATCGCTTCGCCCGACGCGCCCGACTGCTGCGGCACCAGCACAAAAAACGCCGCGCCCAGCGCGACCAGCATGTGGGTACGCAGCCCGGCCGATTTGCCCTTGGATTCGCGCTCGAAACCCAGCACACCGCCCAGCAGCGCTGCCAGTAACAGGCGCAGGCCGATACGGGTCATCTCGGCGGCGTCGGGAATGTCCGAAAACTCCTGCACCACCACCTGCCAGATTTCGTTGCCCATGGTTTTGTCCTGTTGTTTTGCTGGGCCCGATTGTTGGTGGGGGGCCAGCGTCTGTCCAGCGGCGCAGCGGCCAGCGCCCGGTAGGCTGCGGCCTACACTGCCGCACAATGGTGCCATGTACCTTGACTTCAGCACACTCAACGCCCGCACCGCCTACTACTGGCTGGCCTCTACCGTCACGCCCCGGCCGGTGGCCTGGGTCTCCAGCCTGTCGGCCGACGGGGTGGCGAATCTGGCGCCGTTCAGCTTTTTTCAGGTGGTCACCCACACCCCGCCCACCCTGATGATTTGCCCGCTCGTCAACAGCGACGGCAGCATGAAAGACACGGCCGCCAACATTGCCGCGACCGGCGAATTCGTGGTTAATCTGGTGCCGCACACCCTGGTGCAGCAGATGAACCAGACCTCTTTTGGCTACGACCGCGCCACCAGCGAATGGGAGCGCGCCGGGCTGGCTGGTCTGCCCAGCAGCAAGGTCAAGCCGCAGCGGGTATCGGGCGTGCCGGTGAGCTTTGAATGCCGGCGCGTGAGCGTCACGCCCTATCCGGCAGACGCGCCATCGTGTTACATCATCCTGGGGGAAGTGGTGGCGGCGCACATTGACGAAGCCATCGTTGGCACCAATCAGCAGATTGACCCGATGGCGCTGGATCTGGTGTCGCGCATGGGGGCCGACTGGTATGGCCGCACCCGGTCCGAGGCGAATTTCGAGTTGACGCGGCCGGAAGGCTGGGCACGCTGAAACTCAGGGGAAGGGCACGCCGGACCCGGATTCGTCCCAGGTCGGTGGCCGCAGCATCACCTGCGCAAAGCGGGGTGAGGCCAGCAGCCCCTCCAGCCAGGCCTGCAGACGCGGCCACGGTTGCGCGGCGAACCAGTCCTTGTCGACATGGGCAAACTGTCGCACAAACGGAAAAATCGCCATGTCGGCCAGCGTGGCATGCGCGCCAAACAGCCAGGGCGAGGTGGCCAAGCGGATTTCCAGATGCTGCAGGTAAGCGCAAGCCTGCAGGCGGTGGTCCGCAGCGGGCAAACCGGAGGTGCTGCGCCCGGGATATTTGTAGCCGTCCAGGTGGGTTTTGAAGCCGCCGTCGCAGTCGGCCACCAGCGCCAGCATGTCGTCCAGAATGCCTTCGCTGGGCATCAGCCACCGCTCCGGGTCGTTCTGGCCCAGCGCCCACAGCATGATGTCCAGACTCTGCTCCAGCACCTCGCCATCGGGCAGCACCAGTACCGGTACCGTGGCTTTTGCCGATGCCGTGCGCAAGGCCTGCGGCTTGTGCGCCAGCACCACCTCGCGCAGTTCGCACGTCACCCCTGCGCTGGCCAGCGCCAGCCGGGCCCGCATGGCATAGGGGCAGCGGCGGAAGGAGTAGAGAACGGGCAGGGCGGGCGGCACGCAGCGAGCGTACACCAGCACTGCGTCAGCAGCCGGCCGTCACCGCCTGCAGCGTTTTGCCGGTGCGGCTGTCAAACACCACCAGATTCACCTGGCGCGGGTGGCCGGGCGTGGGGGCAATGCTGCGAAAGCTGAGTTTTTGCGGGCTCCCGGCAGCCGTGCGGTAGTCACCGGCGGGGGTGTACTGGCGCACCACAAAGTCGTGGGCCAGGGTTTCGCCAGCGTTTTCACCGGCTTTTACCTTGGAGGTATGGCCGTGTTCGGTGATCGTCCAGTACGCCGACCAGCTGGCGGGCGCGCCACTGGCTGGCACCACCACGGCTTCAAACTGGTCAACGCCGGTTTGTTTCAGGCTGATGCTGGCCTGAGCCGCCTCTTTGCTGGCGGTGGGCGTGTTGTTCCACCAGCGCCAGTCGCGGCCATCCAGCACGGTCTGCGGCGTGTAGATGCTGCGCAGGTTGTTCCAGGCCGCAATCTGGCGTTGTCGCGCGGTATAGGCCGGGGTGGCAAAACGGTCAACCCAGCCAATGTAGTCCCAGTAGCCCACATGAAAAGCCTGAATGACCGCGCCGGCAGGCGGCTTGTCCTTGAAGCGCGACAACCACTTGTCGGCCGGCGGACAGGAGCTGCAGCCTTCGGAGGTGTACAGCTCCAGCACCGGTGTCACGGTGGCGGCCGATTGCAAGCTGCAGGTCTGGGCACCCGCTACACCGGCGCAGGCCAGCAGGGTGAGGGCGGTGAGGGTAGCGGTAGGTAGATGCATGGCGTTTGGTCGGTACGGCAGCGTGGCTTCTTACAGCCTGTTTTTGAATGCCCGCCAGCCGTGGGGGCACCGCAGTTGCCCCAGCAGTAGCCCAAACCCGAAATATCAAGTCAAAAGTGCTTTTAGCCGGCTTCTGTGTTCACTTTTTAGCTATTAAATAAGTAGTAAATCGAATGCGCCGAGAACAGGGCCGACGCGCCAGCGCGGCGTGCGGAAGGCGCTACGCTGCTTGCGGGCACAATGGCGGTTTGCGTTGGCCTGCCTCGGCACTTTTCGATACCCATGTACATAGAATTTTTCGGGCTGAAGGAAAGCCCCTTTTCCATAGCGCCTGACCCGCGTTATCTGTTCATGAGCGAGCGGCACCGCGAGGCGCTGGCCCATCTGCTGTACGGACTGGGCGGGGGTGGCGGCTTTGTGCTGCTCACCGGCGAAATCGGTGCCGGCAAGACCACGGTGTGCCGCGCCTTTCTGGAGCAGATTCCCGAGAACTGCAACGTCGCCTACATCTTCAATCCCAAGCTCACCGTGATCGAGCTGCTGCGCTCCATCAACGACGAATTTCACATCGACTACCCGGCCCGGCGCAAGGCCAACACCACGGTGACCGACCATGTGGACCCGCTCAACGCGTTTCTGCTCAAGACCCACGCCGCCGGCCAGAACAACGTGCTCATCATCGACGAGGCACAGAACCTGTCGACCGAAGTCATCGAGCAGCTGCGCCTCTTGACCAACCTGGAAACCAGCGAACGCAAGCTGCTGCAGATCGTGCTGATCGGCCAGCCCGAGCTGCGCACCATGCTGGCCCGGCCCGACATGGAGCAGCTCGCCCAGCGGGTGATTGCGCGTTTTCATTTGCCAGCGCTCTCCGAGCAGGAAACGGTGCACTACATCGGCCACCGGCTGGCCGTTGCCGGGCGGGTGGGCGAGGTGCCGTTTGACAAGCAGGCGATTGCACGCATCCACAAACTGTCGCGCGGGGTGCCGCGGCGCATCAATCTGTTGTGCGACCGCACATTGCTGGGGGCGTACGCCACCGGCAAGGCCAGCATTCACCGCGACATCGTCGACAAGGCGGCGCGCGAGGTGTTTGACGACGAGCAACCGGCAGTGCTGGTAAAACCGGCCGTCCCCAAGGGCGAGGCGGCGCCGGCCAGCGTACTTCGCGCCCGCATTGCCGCCATCAACCCGCTGGT
>JAZKCX010000073.1:5277-6478 GCA_040387875.1 Pseudomonadota bacterium
CTGGCCACGCTGTGGAAGCTGCAGCTCGCTGCGGGCGACCCCTGCCCGCTGATGCAGCAGCAGCAGGTGGAATGTTTCGACCAGAAGGCCACCCTCACCACGGTGCAGCAGCTCGACCGCCCGGGCATTGTGGCGCTGTACGACGGCAGCAAAAAACCGGTCTACGCCATCCTGAACGGCCTTGGTCCACAGTCGGCCACATTGCTGGTGAACGGTGCGGCGCAGACGGTGTCGCTCAACACCCTGCTGCAGCTCTGGCGCGGCGAGTTCTCTACGCTGTGGCGGGCGCCGGCCGAATACCGCGGCAAGGTGCGGGTGGGCGCATCCGGCCCGCCGGTGGACTGGCTGGGTTCGCGTCTGGCCCTGATTCAGGGTGGCCCGCAGCCAGCGGAAGGCAAGCGTTTTGATGCAGTGCTCAAGTCGCAGATTGCAGCCTTCCAGCTTTCGAATGGCCTGAAGGCCGACGGCGTGGCCGGGCCCGAAACCTTTATGCAGCTCAACCGCGCTATTGGTGTGGGCGAGCCCAAACTGGTTGCCGGGAAATAGCCATGTCGCAAATCATGGAGGCGCTCAAACAGGCGCAGGCCCAGCGCAGCGCTGCGGCGACTCCGGGTGAGGTTCCCGCCGCCCCGCCCGAGGCACAGCCCCTGCGCCGTGCGGGCCGCGCCTGGCGCTGGGTTCTGGCGGCCGCGCTGGTCGGGGGTCTCGCCTGCTGGGCCTGGTTTGAATGGGGCCAGACCTGACATTTGCCGTGCGTCGGCCCCCAGCTATCGCCACAGCCTGAACGCGCTGTGCCGACGGCGCAGGCACTTTTTTTAATCTGGCCTGCCTTGCGGCGGGCCTTCACTACCGTTTTTCATGTCCCAGGTTCTTTCCCGAATTGAAGCGCAGATCGCGCAAGAATTGCGTGTCTCGCTGCAGCAGGTGCAGGCTACCGTGGCGCTGCTCGACGGCGGCGCCACCGTGCCCTTTGTGGCCCGCTACCGCAAGGAGGCCACCGGCGGCCTCGACGACATCCAGCTGCGTGAGCTCGACTACCGCCTGGGCTACCTGCGCGAGCTGGAAGAGCGCCGCGCCGCCGTGCTCAAAAGCATCGAAGAACAGGGCAAGCTCACACCCGAGCTGCGTGCCGCCATCAACGACGCGCCCACCAAGCAGGAGCTGGAAGACCTGTACCTGCCGTTCAAGCCCAAGCGCCGCA
>JAZKCX010000074.1:0-4938 GCA_040387875.1 Pseudomonadota bacterium
GCGAGGCGGGAAGCGTGTTCTTTCGGCAGGAAAATCATGCCCACGCCGTATTCGCCAGGCGGCGGCAAGTTAACACCCTGTTGCGCCATTTCTTCGCGGTACAGTGCGTCGGGCAACTGAATCAAAATACCAGCGCCATCGCCCATCAGCTTGTCGGCACCCACTGCGCCCCGGTGGTCGAGGTTTTCGAGGATCTTCAGGCCCTGCTGCACGATGGCGTGGCTTTTCTCGCCACGGATGTGCGCAACAAAGCCCACGCCACAGGCGTCGTGCTCGTTGTGGGCCGAATACAGGCCGTGTTCTTGCAGGTGGGCGATTTCAGCAGCCGTGGTCATGGCGCGCTCCTAGTTCAGTGGGATGACGAGCATAGTGCAATGCAACATCAATGCCAAGCAGATTAATGGGGGTCAGATTCCAATTAATTTTCAGATGCGATTCGAAAATTTAATTGGGGACATGTTAAAAATAATAGCGCCTGCCCTTATCGGTCGCCGGCGTTGTCTTCTTTTTGCACCGTTTTAATGGTCACAGGGCGCCCTGCCCGGGTTTTGCTGATGCGTCGCTCGGTTTGTTTCTGCAAATCTGCCACATAGTCGGGTTCGCCCAAAGCCCAGCCCGACAGCACCGAATCGGTCAAGGCATCGCGCGTCTCCTGTGCAATTCCTGCCTGCACCATTTCTGCGTAGGCGGCCTCGCGGGCAAAAGGGGTGTTGCCAAGGGTCCAGTACAGGGCATGGGGCGTGACCAATGGGTCGTTCTTCAGCCCGATGTAGTGGGCGTGGCTGCTCCAGCGGTAGGCGCGGGCGTCGGCACAGATGCCGGCGCGCACCGGATTGAGGTCGATATAGGCCATGCAGGCCAGCAGGTAGCGCTCGGTCTGGATCAGCGTGGACTTGTAGCGCCCTTCCCACAAAGTGCCGCTGCGGCCCTGGCTGTCGTTGAAATAGCGCACATAGCGGCGGCCCACCGCCTGCATCATTTTTGGCAGCGCATCAGCGCTCTCGGGCGTGGCCAGCAGGTGGAAATGGTTGCCCATCAACACATAGGCATGCAGCGCCACGCCAAAGGCGCGGGCATGTTCGCCGAGCAAGGCCAGCAGCATGTCGTAATCGGCCATGCCGCCGAATATTGCCTGCCGGTTGTTGCCGCGCTGAACGATGTGGTGCGGGTAACCAGGAACGGTGAGTCGGGGGAGTCGGGCCATGCAGCGATGATAAATTGGAATCTGACCCCCATTAGGGTGTGGGAGCAGGCTTACGCGTGACGGTGCTGCTGGCTGACTGGGATTTCGGAGGACGATTTTTAGAATAGTGCGAACACAACCAACGGAGAAAAATATGTCGTTTGCACTTTATATGGTGGGTTTTCTGATTTTTCTGGGTGGTTTGGCCTGGGGCGCAGTGGTGGCGGGCGTGCCGCACCTGTACATCGGCATTGGCGCGCTGATTCTTCTGGGCATCGGCATCTTCAGCGCCGTGGGCCGTACCCGCGCCAAAGACCCTTCGGCCTGAGCGTTTTCGCTGCTACTTGAACAGGGCCTGCCAGCCGGCATGGCCCAGCGTTTGTAGCGTGGCCATGTTTTTCTCGAAAATCGCGTCGGCTTCGGGGAAGGCATCCACCGCCCGGTCCACGCTCTCCTCGCGCAGCAGATGCAGCGTGGGGTACGGCGCCCGGTTGGTGAAGTTGGTGATGTCGTCGGCCGCCGTGCCGGCGAACTGGTAGTTGGGGTGAAAGCTGGCGATCTGCACCACGCCTTCCAGATCTAGCTCGGCCAGCACGGCATCGGCCTCGGCCAGAAAATCGTTGAAATCCAGAAAATCCTGCAGCATCCGCGGTGCGATCAGCAAGGTGGTGTCGCTCAGCTGCGGGTCTGTGGCCACCAGTGCCTGCAGTTCGGTCACCAAGACATCCCGCAACGCAGCGGCATCGCGGGCATCAGTCACCGCGTAATGAATCTGCCCCTTCACATGCACCGCTTTGGCAAAGGGGCACAGGTTCAGGCCAATCACGGCTTTTTCCAGCCAGGCCTGCATTGCTGCAATTACCGCTGGAGCGTCAACGCTCATACCAGCACCCGCCGGCCCGTCAGCCGCTCGTGTTCGCGGGCGGCAAAACGGTCGGTCATGCCGGCAATGTAGTCGGCCACCGCCCGCGGCAAATTGGGCAGCGCGGCAAAAGCGGGATTCATCTGCGCGGGCTGCGCCATGTAGGCCACAAACAGCTCCTGTACCACCTGGCGGGCCTGCACGGTGGTCTGCACTACCTGCGGATGGCGGTACAGGTTTTGCAGCAAAAAGCGTTTGAGCAGGGCTGACTGCACGCGCATGTCGTCGCTGAAACACAGCAGCGCGCTTTGCTTGCGCACTGCATCCACGTTCGGCGGTTGGGCAGCGTCCAGCGCAGCCGAGGTGGCGGCAATCACGTCATAGACCTGCGTACTGAGCATGCGACGAATCGCCTCGAACAACACACGCCGGCCCTGCAGTTGCGGAAATTCCGCCAGCGTCTCCCGGCGAAAACCGTCGAACAGCGGCACGTCTTCCAATTGTTCCAGCGTGATGAGGCCGGAGCGCACACCGTCGTCAATATCGTGCGCGTTGTAGGCAATCTCGTCGGCCAGATTGGCCAGTTGTGCTTCCAGGCTGGGCTGCTGGCCAGCGCCAGCAACATCGTCCAGAAAACGGCTGGCCACACCGCCGGGCTCGCGCGCCTCAATGTGCCGCGCATTGCGGCGAGAGCAGTGCTTGAGGATGCCCTCGCGCGTCTCGAAGCTCAGGTTGAGCCCATCGAACTGCGGGTAGCGCTCTTCCAGCGAATCGACCACCCGCAGGCTTTGCAGGTTGTGCTCAAAGCCGCCGTGCTGCGCCATACATTCGTTCAGCGCGTCCTGGCCCGCGTGGCCAAATGGCGTGTGGCCCAGGTCGTGCGCGAGCGCAATTGCCTCGACCAGGTCTTCGTTCAGATGCAGCGCCCGTGCAATGGAGCGGCCCAGCTGCGCCACCTCCAGCGAATGGGTGAGGCGGGTGCGGAACAAATCGCCTTCGTGGTTGAGGAACACCTGGGTTTTGTAGACCAGCCGGCGGAAGGCGGTGGAATGCACGATGCGGTCGCGGTCGCGCTGGAAGGCGGTGCGGGTGGGCGCAGGCGGCTCGGCGTGGCGCCGCCCGCGGGACTGGCCGGGATGGCAGGCATAGGGGGCCAAAAGCGTCATTTATAGAACAAAATAGGCCGCAGGCCGGCGCCGGTATTCAATAGTTTGCTATTATTTTTAAACTAACAGCAACTGTTGATGACGTCGGCCACCAGCGTATCCGGCGCCGTGCGCAGCACCGCCTTGCCGGGGCCGTCAATCACAATGAAGCGGATTTCACCCGCCTCGGCCTTCTTGTCTACCCGCATCAGCTCCAGATAGCGGGCCGGGTTGTCGGCGGCCAGTTGCGGCCCCTTGATCGGCAAACCCGCGCGCGCCACCAGCGCGGTGAGGCGCTGCACAAAGGCAGCGTCCACCAGCCCCAGCCGCTCGGACAAATGCGCCGCCATCACCATGCCGCAACCCACCGCCTCGCCGTGCAGCCAGGCGCCGTAGCCCATGCCGGCCTCGATGGCGTGGCCAAAGGTATGGCCGAAATTCAGGATGGCGCGCAGGCCGGCCTCGCGTTCGTCCTGGCCCACCACCCAGGCCTTGATCTCGCAACTGCGCTTGACCGCATAGGCCAGCGCTGCGGGGTCGCGCGCCACCAGCGCGTCGATGTTGGCCTCGGTCCAGGCGAAAAATTCCATGTCGGCAATCGGCCCGTACTTGATAACTTCGGCCAGACCGGCGCTCATCTCGCGCGGCGGCAGGGTGTTCAGCGTACCCAGATCGCACAGCACCAGTTGCGGCTGGTAGAAGGCGCCCACCATGTTTTTGCCCAGCGGGTGGTTGATGCCGGTTTTGCCGCCCACCGACGAATCGACCTGCGACAACAGCGTGGTGGGTACCTGCACAAAAGGCACACCGCGCATATAGCTGGCGGCGGCAAAACCGGTCATGTCGCCGACCACACCGCCGCCCAGCGCAAACAGCACGGTCTTGCGGTCGGCGCTTTTCTCCAGCAGCGCATCAAAAATCCGGTTCAGCGTGGGCCAGTCCTTGTAGGCTTCGCCGTCGGGCAGCACCACGGTGTGCACCACCTTGAAGCGCCCGGCCAGGGCATCACGCAGGCGCTGGCCGTACAGCGGATCGACCGTGGTGTTGGTCACCACCAGCGCGGCGCTGGCACGCGGCAGCGCCGCCCAGCTGGCATCGTCTTCCAGCAGCGCGGTGCCGATCAGAATGGGGTAGCTGCGCTCGCCCAGGTCGATGGCGACACGCTGCACGGGAATGGAGGCTTGCATAGCCCCAAGTTTAGGGGATGGGCCAAAGCCCTGTGCCGCAGGCACTCAGTGCGGCGGTGGGAGGGCCCCGGCCAATTCGAGCTGCATCACGATCATGTTGACCAGCGTAGCTACCGAGGGCCGGCCGGTATCGATGGAGAAATGGGCGGTTTCGCGGTACAGCGGGTCGCGCGCGGTGAACAACTCGCGCAGCCGCGCCATCGGATCAGCCACCTGCAGCAGTGGCCGGGAGGTGTCGCGCCGCAACCGGCGAAACACTTCTTCTGGCGAGGAACGCAGATAAACCACCTTGCCGCGCTGGCGCAGGTTCTGGCGGTTGGTGGGGCGCAAAACCGCGCCACCTCCGGTAGACAGAATTCCCGGCCCCGCCTGCGTGAGTTCGTCGATGACGGCCTGCTCGATGTCGCGAAAAGCTTCTTCGCCCTCGCGTTCGAAATAGGCTGCAATCGTACAACCCAGCCGGGTTTCAATCACCTGATCGGAATCGGCAAATGGCAAACCCAGCCGCCGCGCCAGGTGCCGCCCGACGGTGGATTTACCGGAGCCGGGCAGGCCGATGAG
>JAZKCX010000075.1:0-6076 GCA_040387875.1 Pseudomonadota bacterium
GCAGCGGAAACACCTCGCGCCCCTCGGGCACATGCGACAGGCCCTGCTGCACGATCAGCGCCGGGTCTTGTGCGGTGATGTCTTTGCCCTGGAACTCGATGCTGCCCCGGCGCGGGTCGATGATGCCGGAGATGGTTTTCAGAATGGTGGTTTTGCCGGCGCCATTGGACCCCAGCACGGTAGCGATTTCGCCGCGCCGCACCTGCAGGCTGACGCCGCGGATGGCCTTGATCGGGCCGTAGGCGCTTTCGACGTTGCTGAGCTTCAGGACTGGCTCCGCCCCCACGCTTGTCACTTCGTGTACTGCGCTGCCCCCCGAGGGGGCTGGCCTTGCTTGGGGCGGCCCGGCGCTGCGGCCGTCGGCTTCCCCGTTCGTCGCCCCGAGAACTGCGCTCATGCCACCTCCCTGCGCTGCACCGGCGTGGTCCGCCGCAGCGACGACACATCGTCTACCGTGCCCAGATAGGCCTCGATCACGCCGGGGTCGGTCTGTACTTCGCGCGGCGTGCCCAGCGCCAGCACCTCGCCCTGGTTCATCGCCAGCACCCGGTCAGAAACCTTGGAGACCAGCGTCATGTCGTGCTCAACCATCAGCACCGTGATGCCCAGTTCGTTTTTGATGTCCTGAATCCAGAACGCCATGTCGTCGGTTTCTTCCACGTTCAGACCCGACGAGGGTTCGTCGAGCAGCAGCAGCTTGGGCTCGGTGCACAGCGCGCGGGCCAGCTCCACCACCTTGCGCACGCCATAGGGCAGGCCAGCCACAAACGAATCGCGGTGGTGCTGCAAATCAAGAAAGTCGATGACCTGCTCGGCCTTTTCGCGTGCCAGCAGCTCGGCATTGCGGGCTTTGCCGGTAAACAGCATGTCGCTGACCCAGCCAGTGCGGCGGTGGGTGTGGCGGCCAATCAGCAGGTTGTGCAGCACGGTAGCGTGCTCAAACAGCTCGATGTTCTGGAAGGTACGCGCAATGCCCAGCCCCGCGACGGTATGCGGTGCCTGGTCGGTCAGCCGCATTTCGCTGCCGCCGCCAAACCAGGCAATCTCGCCGGTGGTGGGGGTGTAGATGCGGCTGATCAGGTTGAACACCGTGGTCTTGCCGGCGCCGTTGGGGCCAATCAGCGTGAAGACTTCGCCGCGCTTGACGTCAAAGCTCACCTTGTTGACCGCCAGCACGCCGCCGAAGCGCACGCTGAGGTTTTTGGCAGAAAGAAGAAGGTCGGTGCTCATTTGAGGCGGTCCGATTTTTGGAAGCTCTTCTGCCGCTTGAACATGCCCTTGCGGTAGAACGGGAAGAGTTGCAGGTAGGTGCGCACTTTCAGCCAGCGGCCGTACAGGCCCTGCGGCTCAAACAGCACAAAGGCCACCAGCACGCCGCCATACACCACCGCCTGCAGGCCCGGCGCCTGGCCAATGCTGGCGGGCAGGTAGTCCTTGAAGATGGCAATCATCTGCGGCATGGTGATAAGGAAAATGGCGCCCAGAAACGCGCCGTGTACCGAGCCCACGCCACCAATCACAATCATCAGCAGCAGGTCAATCGACTGGATGATGTTGAACTGCTCGGGGCTGATGAACTGCAGCTTGTGGGCATACAGCGCGCCGCCAATACCGGCCAGCGCGGCCGACAGCGAAAACGACAGCGTTTTGTAGCGCGCCAGGTGAATGCCCATGCTCTGCGCGGAAATTTCCGAGTCGCGGATGGCCACAAAGGCGCGGCCGGTGGGCGAGCGCAGCAGGTTCAAAATGGCCAGCGTGGCGCCTACCGTGATCACCAGGCACAGAAAGTAAAAGCCCTCGCCCGTGTCGAGCTTGTAGCCAAACAGATTGGGCGCCTTGATGTGGATGCCCGAGTTGCCGCCGGTGACCGATTCCCAGCGCGCAAAAACTTCTTCCACGATGAAGCCAAACGCCAGCGTGGCAATGCCCAGGTAGATGCCCTTGACGCGCAGCGCCGGCAGACCCACCACCAGCCCGACCGCCGCCGACAGGCCGGCAGAGCAGGCCAGCGCAATCGGGAACGGCATGCCGTAGTTGGTCAGTACCGCCTGGGTGTACGCACCCACGCCCAGAAATGCCGCATGGCCCAGCGAGAACAGACCGGTAAAGCCGGCCAGCAGCATCAGCCCCAGGCCCACGATGGAATAAATCAGCACAAAGGTGAGTTGCGCCAGCCAGTATTCGGCAATCAGCCAGGGCGCTGCAATCAGCAACAGCATGAGTGCGCCGTACCAGAACTTGTGCCCGCCATGTTTGGCGAGGTTGAGGTCTTGCCCGTAGTCGGTCTTGAACAGAAAACGCATGTCAGACCTTCTTGCGGAGTTTCTCGCCGAACAAGCCATTGGGCTTGACCATCAGCATGATGAGCACCACGATGTAAGCAGCAATGTCCTTCACACCGTCCGGCGCGTAAAAGCCGGCCAGCGACTCGACGATGCCAATGATCAGCCCGCCCACAATCGCGCCCGGCAGGCTGCCAAAGCCGCCCACCACCGCAGCGGGGAAAGCCTTCAGGCCAATAAAGCCCATGTTGGCGTGCACAAAGGTAATGGGCGCCAGCAGCAGGCCGGCAATGGCGGCCACCGCGGCTGCCAGCCCCCAGACCAGGCCGTTGATGCGTTTGACGGGAATGCCCATGTAATAGGCCGCAAGCTGGTTTTGCGACGAGGCCTGCATGGCCACGCCCAGCTTGCTGTACTTGAACACTGCGTAGAGCACCAGGCAAAGCACCAGCGTTGCGCCGATCACCACCATGCGCTCAACGTTAAGCACCAGCCCCGCAACGTTCCAGATCTGGTCTTTGTAGGGAACCGGCAGGGTGTGGGTATCGGTGCCGATGCCGGGAATCATGGTGATCAGGCCCCGCCCGACGTAGCCTATGCCAATCGTCAGCATCACCACCGAAAAAGCCGGCTGCCCCAAAATTGGGCGTATCACCACCCGCTCCAGCACCACACCAAAGGCGGCCATCGCCACGATGGCGCTGATGACCGAGAGCCAGAACGGCAGGCCCATGAAGGTCAAAAGCGCCAGGCCGCAGAAGGCGCCCAGCATCATCAGGTCGCCCTGGGCAAAGCTCACGGTTTCTGTGGCCTTGTAGATCAGCACGAATCCCAGGGCTATCAGGCCATAGATGCAGCCCTGGGCCATGCCGTCGATCACTAGCTGCACAAACTGCACGGTTGCTCCATCGCTTTTGTTGTCTTGCTCTTGCACTGCGCTAGGCAGAGGGCAGGTTATACCTGTAGCCCCTCGGCTTGCCTCTCAGGGTGTACCCGATGCGCTGTCATCCATGTGTCAACCGCTCTGGTGCCGCCTCGGAAAGCCGCTAGATTCAATGCACCGCCGCCCAAGGAAAACCCATGCCCGTTCACGTTACCCATGACCAGCAGGTCACCGTTGTCACCCTCGACCGCCCCGATGTGCGCAACGCGGTCGATACCGACACCGCGCGTGCCCTGTTCGATGCCTTTGTGGCCTTTGACGAAGACCCCAATGCGCGTGTGGCTGTGTTCCACGGCGCCCATGGCCACTTCTGCGCCGGCTGGGATTTGCAGGCCGGCGCACGGGTGGCGGCCCAGGCGCCAGAGAAGGGCCACGAGGTGCTGAGCAACCTCCACTTTTCCGCCGACGAGCAGCGCGCCCTGGGTCCCATGGGCCCGTCGCGTTTGCTGCTGTCCAAGCCGGTGATTGCCGCCATCAGCGGCGCGGCGGTAGCCGGCGGCATGGAGCTGGCGCTGTGGTGCGACATGCGGGTGATGGAGGCCGATGCCTACTTCGGCGTGTACTGCCGGCGCTTTGGTGTGCCGCTGATCGACGGCGGCACGGTGCGGCTGCCGCGCCTGGTGGGCCTGGGCCATGCGATGGATTTGATTCTGACCGGCCGCAAGGTCGAAGCCGCCGAGGCACTGCAGATGGGCCTGGCGAACCGCGTGGTGCCCACCGGCGGTGCGCTTCAGGCAGCGGTGGCGCTGGCCCAGCAACTGGCGCGTTTCCCGCAAATCACGATGCTGGCCGACCGCATGAGCGCCTACCGCCAGTGGGATTTGCCGCTGGGCGACGCATTGCACCAGGAGTGGGAGCGCGGCAAGGCCTGCCTGCCCGAAGCCTTTGCCGGCGCCGCGCGTTTTTCGGCCGGGGAAGGCCGGCACGGCACATTTGGCTGATTTTTAGAAGGAAATATGCCTCTGGCCAGCAGCTGTATTCAATAGTTTGCTATTGAAAATGAAGTATCAAGGCGCCGGGTCACGGGCGATGGCGCGGGGCAGGCCCTTGTCGTCAATGGCCACATAGGTCAAAGAAGCCTCGGTCACCTTGATGTAGCGGCCTTGCGACTGAAAACGCTCGGCAAACACCTCTACCTGCACCGTGATCGAGGTATTGCCCACCCGCGAGACATGCGAGAAAAAGCTCAGGATGTCGCCCACCCGCACCGGCTGCTTGAAGATGAACTGGTTCACCGCCACCGTGGCCATGCGGCCCTTCACGGCCTGGGCCGCCATCACCGCGCCGGCCAGGTCAACCTGGGCCATGACCCAGCCACCAAAAATATCGCCATTGGCATTGCAGTCGGCGGGCATGGGAATGACCTTGAGCACCAGTTCCTTGTCGGTTGGCAACTGGACGGGCGCGCTTGAATTGGCAGACATGGGCACAATCTCGGAACAATAACGCTCTGAATTGTCCACCATGCGCCGCAGCGGCGAATCCAGCTCCCTCCCCCTTCCCGCCGGCAACCCCGCCGCGCCCGTGGCTCCGCGCTCTGATTGGGCCACGCTCCAACGTTTGTTTCCGTATTTATGGGAATACAAATGGCGGGTGATGGCCGCACTCGCCTTCATGGTTGGCGCCAAGCTGGCCAACGTGGGTGTGCCACTGCTCCTGAAGGAGCTGGTCGACTCCATGAGCTTCAAACCCGGCACGGCGGCCGCGGTGCTGGTGGTTCCGGTGGCGCTGCTGGTGGCCTACGGCCTGCTGCGCCTGTCTACCTCGCTTTTCACCGAACTGCGCGAACTGGTTTTTGCCAAGGCCACCGAAGGCGCGGCGCGGCGCATCGGGCTGGAAGTTTTCCGCCACCTGCACGCTTTAAGCCTGCGCTTCCACCTGGAGCGCCAGACCGGCGGCATGACGCGCGACATCGAGCGTGGCACGCGCGGTGTGCATTCGCTCATCAGCTATTCGCTGTACAGCATCGTGCCCACGCTGATCGAGGTCACGCTGGTGCTCACGCTGCTGGCGGTGAAGTTTGACGTCTGGTTTGCCTGGATCACCATCATCGCGCTGGTGGTCTACATCACGTTTACCGTCAGCGTGACCGAGTGGCGCACCCAGTTTCGCAAGCAGATGAACGAACTCGATTCGTCGGCCCACAGCCGCGCAGTGGATTCGCTGTTGAATTTCGAGACGGTCAAGTATTTCAACAACGAAGAGTTCGAGGCCAAGCGCTACGACGAACACCTGGCCCGCTACCGCCGCGCCGCCATCAAGAGCCAGAACACGCTGAGTCTGCTCAACACCGGCCAGCAGCTCATCATCGCCATCAGCCTGGTGGCCATGCTGTACCGCGCCACGCTGGGCGTGGTCGATGGCCGCATGACGCTGGGCGACCTGGTGATGGTCAACGCCTTCATGATCCAGCTCTACATTCCGCTCGGTTTTCTGGGTGTGCTGTACCGCGAAATCAAGCAGAGCCTGACCGACCTGGAAAAGATGTTTTCGCTGATGGAAAAAGAGCGCGAGATCGCCGACATACCCGGCGCGTTGCCACTGCAGGTGGGTGCCTCGCCCGAGGTGCGTTTTGAGAAGGTCAACTTTGCCTACGAGCCATCGCGTCCCATCCTGCACGACGTGAGCTTCACGATTCCCCCCGGCAAGACGGTGGCGGTGGTGGGGCCGTCGGGCGCCGGCAAATCCACGCTGTCGCGGCTGCTGTTCCGTTTTTATGACGTCCAGGGTGGCACCATTCGCATCGCCGGGCAGGATATCAAACAGGTCACCCAGGCCAGCGTGCGCCAGGCCATTGGCATCGTGCCGCAGGACACGGTGCTGTTCAACGACACGGTGGAATACAACATCG
>JAZKCX010000076.1:0-13707 GCA_040387875.1 Pseudomonadota bacterium
GCGTATTCCGAGCCGGGCACAAAGGGCAGGGCGGGCTTCATCTGGTACTTGTTCTGCACGATCAAGAGGTCGGGGAAATTCAGGCTGGCGGCCTTGATTTCCACCAGCACCTCGCCCGGCCCGGGTGTGGGCGTGGGCAGTTCTTTCCAGGTGAGCGCGTCCACGCCGGTGGGGTTTTCGCAAAGCCATGCGTGCATGAAGTCGTTCCTCGTCGGTCGTCAAAAAGGCCATCATAGAACCGCTGCGCAGGCCTTGCTTGTCGTTGCCGCGACCTACAATTGCACGACTCCGGCACACCCCATGAAAATCCTCATTTCCAACGACGACGGCTTCCAGGCGCCAGGCATCGTGGCCCTTTATGAAGCCCTGAAAGATGTGGGCGAGGTCGAGGTGGTGGCGCCCGAACACAACAACAGCGCCAAGTCCAACGCCCTCACGCTGCATTCGCCGCTGTATGTGCACCGCGCGGCCAACGGTTTTCGCTATGTGAACGGCACGCCGGCCGACTGTGTGCACATTGCGCTCACTGGCCTGCTGGGCTACCGGCCCGATCTGGTGGTGAGCGGCATCAACAACGGCGCCAACATGGGCGACGACACCATTTATTCCGGCACCGTGGGCGCGGCGATGGAAGGCTATCTGTTCGGCATTCCGGCGATTGCCTTTTCGCAGACCGAAAAGGGCTGGAAACACCTCGATGTCGCCGCCGCCAAGGCGCGTGCGCTGGTGCAGTCACTGCTGCAGACGCAATTGGTGGGCAGCGCGCCCTGGCTGCTGAATGTCAATATTCCGAATCGGCCGGAAGCCGACCTCAAACCCATGAAAGTCTGCCGCCTGGGCCGCCGCCACGCCGCCGAGCAGGTGATTACCCAGACCAGCCCGCGCGGCGAAACCATGTACTGGATAGGCGCCGCCGGCCCGGCCAAGGACGACGCGGAGGGCACCGACTTTCACGCCACCTTCCAGGGCCATATTTCGCTCACCCCGCTCAAGGTCGATCTGACCGACCACGACAACCTGCGCTACTGGGGCCAGACTGCCGCCCAACTGGCCAGCGATGCCGTGGCCAAGGCCCCGGCATGACAGAACGTCCGGGTTTTCCGGCGCGTTTGCCGGCCCCGGCAGGCGCGCCGGCTACTCCTAAAAAAGTAGCTAACCAACGAGAACCCGCGCCGGCTACAGGGCTAAATCATTCAAAAAATACGGTTTTGGGCGCTCCCAGCCGCAGTGTGGGCCTGGATTCGGGTGCAGTGCGTGCCCGCATGGTGGACAAGCTGGCCAAGCAGGGCATTACCGACCCGCAGGTGCTGGCCGCGCTGACGGCGGTGGAGCGGCACCGTTTTGTGGACACGGCGCTGGCCAACCAGGCCTACGAAGACACCAGCCTGCCCATCGGGCTGGGCCAGACCATCTCCAAGCCCAGCGTGGTGGCCCGCATGGCCGAGCTGCTGCGCGCGCCGTTCGCAGCGCCGGGCCAGCGGCTGGGCCGGGTGCTGGAAATCGGCACCGGTTGTGGCTACCAGGCCGCCGTGCTGGCCCGGCTGGCGACCGAGGTCTACAGTATCGAGCGGCTGCGTGGCCTGCATGAAAAGGCCCGCGAAAACCTGCGGCCTTTCCGCATTGCCAATGTCCATCTGCTGTTTGGGGATGGCATGCTGGGTTACCCCAAGGGTGCACCGTACGCGGGCATCATTGCGGCAGCGGGCGGCGAGGCCCTGCCACAGGCCTGGATAGACCAATTGGCCGTGGGCGGGCGCATTGTGGCGCCGGTGCTTGGCGCGTCCGGCGTGCAGGCGCTGGTGGTGCTGGACAAAACCCCCAAAGGGTTGCTTCAGACCACGCTGGAGGCTGTTCACTTTGTGCCCCTAAAATCGGGCCTTGCTTGAGCCGGAGGTGCTTGCGTGGTGTTTCGTCCTTTGTCAGCGTTGGTGTTTGCCGCAGTGGTGCTGCAACTCGGTGCGTGTTCTTTCAACCGCGCCCCCAACCGCGCACCGGTGGAAGACCGCGGCGGCCAGCGGGTGGACCGGCAGGCGCCCGGCGCTGAGAACGCCGGCAAACCCGGTTACTACACCGTCAAATCGGGCGATACCCTGAACCGGATTGCGCTGGAAACCGGGCAAAGCCCGCGCGACATTGCCCGCTGGAGCGCCTTGGGTAACCCCAATGTGCTGGAGGTCGGCCAGGTGCTGCGGGTGACGCCCCCCGCGCCAGACGCCACCGTGGCTACCAGCCGGCCCATTGCGCCGCCCTCGGTGCTCAGCCCTTCGGCCACACCGCCGCTGGCGGGTGCAAGCAGCGCCGCCGGCGTGCCGCCGGTGGCCACCACCTCGCCCGAAACGCCGGCCGCTGCCAGCAATGACGACGACGTACCCTGGCTCTGGCCGTCCAGCGGCAACGTGATTGCCAGCTTTGACGAAGTCAAGAACAAGGGCCTGGATTTTGCCGGTGCCGCTGGCGACCCGGTGCTGGCCGCTGCCGACGGCCGGGTGGTCTATGCCGGTGCCGGCCTGCGCGGTTACGGCAACCTGGTGATCCTCAAGCACAACAACACCTACCTCACGGCCTACGCCCACAACCAGACGCTTTTGGTGAAAGAAGACCAGACCGTGCGGCGCGGCCAGAAAATTGCTGAAATGGGCAACAGCGACGCGGATCGGGTCAAGCTGCACTTTGAGGTGCGGCGCCAGGGCAAACCGGTCGATCCGGCCAAATACCTGCCGGGGCGCTAAGGCATGAAGCGGCGCAACGGACACGGTTTAACGGAAATGTCCGATGCGTCGCCCGCTGAAGGGGGCGCTGCGCCAGCCGATGCGCTGCCGCTGCCCGACCTGGCCGGGGAGTCCAGCGACGCGCTGACCATTTACCTGCGCGAAATCCGCCGCACCGCGCTGTTCACCCCCGAAGAAGAGTTTGCAATGGCCACCCGCGCCCGCGCGGGCGATTTCGCCGCGCGCCAGGCCATGATCGAGCACAACCTGCGGCTGGTGGTGAGCATTGCCAAAGTCTATCTGGGCCGGGGCGTGCCGCTGTCGGATCTGATCGAAGAGGGCAACCTGGGCCTGATGCACGCGATCGACAAGTTTGAGCCCGAGCGCGGTTTTCGTTTCTCCACCTACGCCACCTGGTGGATACGCCAGTCGGTCGAACGCGCGCTGATGAACCAGGGCCGCGTGATCCGGCTGCCGGTGCATGTGCTGCGCGAACTCAAGCAGGTGCTGCGCGCCCGCCGTACGCTGGAGAGCGACCCCGCCTTTGCCAACCAGCGCAGCGGCGAAGAGGGCGGTGTGCGGGTGGAAGACATTGCCGCACTGCTGGGGCGCGAGGTGCAGGATGTGGCCGAGCTGCTGGCGCTGGCCGAAACCCCGCGCTCGCTGGATGCGGCGCTGGACAAGTCCGACGGCGACTATTCGCTGGGCGATTCGGTCGCCGACGAAGTCACGATGGACCCGACCGAGGTGACGCAGAGCCACGAGGTGGAGCAATTGCTGCAGCGCTGGATCGACGGCCTCTCGAACCGAGAAAAAGAAATTCTGGAGGGCCGTTTTGGCCTGCACGACCAGGAGCCCGAAACGCTGGAGATTTTGAGCGAGCGTCTGGGTCTTACACGCGAGCGGGTGCGGCAGATCCAGAACGAGGCGCTGGTCAAGCTGCGCCGCTACCTCGACCGCCACGGCATCTCGCGCGACGCGGTGCTGTAGTAGGCTCTGGCCTTTTCCTGGCAGAACCGCATGAGCTGGCCCGTACTCGTTTTTGATATCGAATCCATTCCCGACATTGCCGGCCTGCGCGCGCTGCGTGGCGCACCGGCGGAGCACACCGATGCCGAGGTCTACGCCGTCTGGGTGCAGGAGCGCAAGGACAAAGGCCAGAGCGACTTCATGCCGTTGCACCTGCAGCGCATCCTGGTGTTGTCGTGCGTGTTCCGCAATGCCGAGGGCATCAAAATCCATTCGTTCGTGGACCGCGACGACCAGAGCGAAGGCAAGGTCATCCAGACCTTTTTCAACACACTGGAAAAACACACGCCGCAACTGGTGAGCTGGAACGGCGGCGGCTTTGATCTGCCGGTGCTGCACTACCGCGGCCTCAGGCACGGCGTGGTGGCCGACAAGTACTGGGACATGGGTGACGATGACCGCGAGTTCAAGTGGAACAACTACATCAGCCGCTACCACCTGCGCCACCTGGATTTGATGGACCTCTTGGCCATGTACCAGCCCAAGAACAACGCGCCGCTGGACGCGATGGCTAAGCTCTGCGGCTTTCCCGGCAAGCTGGGCATGGACGGCTCCATGGTCTATGCCGGCTACCTGGACGGCAAGCTCGAAGACATCCGCCGCTACTGCGAAACCGACGTGATGAACACCTACCTGGTCTATTGCCGCTTCCAGAAAATGCGCGGCGGCCTGACCGAAAAAGAGTACGACCTGGAAATTGCTCTGGTGAAAGAAACGCTGGGCAATCTGGCGCCCACCGAGAGCCACTGGCAGGAATACCTCGCGGCCTGGGCCTAAATCGGGGGCACCACACCTGAGACAATCGCTGCATGACAGCAGAGATTGAAAAAGCCAGCCTGCCCGAAGGCTGGCTGCATGTAGACGCGCTCGACATCGAGGCCCAGGGCATTGCCCGCAGACCCGACGGCAAGGTGGTGTTCATCGAGGGGGCCTTGCCCTTCGAGCTGGTCAGCACCAGCGTGCACCGCAAAAAAAACAACTGGGAGCAGGGGACAGTCACCGCCATCCACCGCGAATCGTCGCAGCGGGTGCGGCCCAAGTGCCCGAACTTTGGTTTGCATGCCGGCGCCTGTGGCGGCTGCAAGATGCAGCACCTGCATCCGGCCGCGCAGGTAGCCGTAAAACAGCGGGTGCTGGAAGACAACCTCTGGCACCTGGGCAAAGTGAAAGCCAACAACATCCTGCGGCCCATCGAGGGGCCGGACTGGGGCTACCGCTACCGTGCCCGGCTGTCGGTGCGCCATGTGCACAAAAAGGGCGAGGTGCTGGTGGGTTTTCATGAGCGCAAAAGCCGCTACGTGGCCGACATGCGCGAATGCCATGTGCTGCCGCCGCATGTGAATGCCATGCTGTTGCCGCTGCGTGCGCTGGTGGCTTCGATGGACGCGATTGAAACCCTGCCGCAGATCGAGCTGGCCTGCGGCGACAGCGTCACTGCGCTGGTGCTGCGCCACCTGGAGCCCCTCAGCGACGGCGACCTGGCTAGGCTGCGGGCGTTTGCCGTGACCCACCCGAGCGTGCAGTGGTGGCTGCAATCCAAGGGGCCGGAGACGGTCAAGCTGCTGGATGAGGGTGGCCCGCAGCTGGCCTATGCACTGCCGGAGTTTGGCGTCAGCATGCCGTTCAAGCCGACCGACTTTACCCAGGTCAACCCGTATATCAACCAGGTGCTGGTCTCGCGCGCGCTGCGCCTTTTGGACCCGCAGCGCAACGAACGGGTGATTGACTGGTTTTGTGGCCTGGGCAACTTCACGTTGCCGCTGGCCAGCCGGGCCGGGCAGGTACTGGGTATTGAGGGCAGCGAGGCTCTGGTCGCCCGTGCACGGGAAAATTTGAAGCAAAACAAGGCGAAGGCCAGCGCGGGCATTGAATTCTCAGCTACGGAATTTGTAGCGCGCAACCTGTTTGAGATGACGCCCGAATTGCTGGTGCAGGACGGCCGGGCCGACAAGTGGCTGGTTGATCCGCCGCGCGAAGGCGCGTTTGCGCTGGCCAAGGCGCTGGCCGACCTGCAGCAGCAAAAAGACGCTGGCACGCCCTGGCCCGAAGGCTGGGAGCCGCCCCAGCGGATTGTCTATGTGAGCTGCAACCCCGCCACCCTGGCCCGCGACGCCGGGCTTCTGGTGAACCTGGGCGGCTACCGCTGCTCGGTTGCGGGGGTGGTCAACATGTTCCCGCACACCGCCCACGTGGAAAGCATCGCGGTGTTTGATCGCGCGTAGCGCCAAAAGGACAAAGGGGCCAGAGGCCCCTTTGTTGAAAGTAGCGAAGCGCCTAGCTATCGAAGCGCTCCGTTATCGAAGCGCTTATTCCCGCTCGCCGCCAAAAATCCCCAACAGCGCCAGCAGACTCTGGAACACGTTGTAGATGTTCAGGTACAGCGCCAGGGTGGCGGTGATGTAGTTGGTTTCGCCGCCGTCGATGATGCGTTTGAGGTCATAGACCATGAAGGCGCTGAAGATGCCGATAGCCAGCACCGCCATGACCACCATGCCGGTGGACGAGCCGATGAACACGTTGATGATGCCGCCCACCATCAGCACGATGGCGCCGATGAACAAAAACTTGCCCATGCCCGAAAGGTCGCGCTTGATGACGCTGGCCAGGCTGGCCATGGCAAAAAACACGGCTGCGGTGCCGCCAAAGGCCATCATCACCAGCTCGGTGCCGTTCTTGAAACCCAGCACCATGGCAATCATGCGCGAGAGCATCAGGCCCATGAAGAAGGTGAAGGCCAGCAGCACCGGCACGCCGGCTGCCGAGTTTTTGGTTTTCTCGATGGCAAACATGAAGGCGAACGCGCCGCCCAAAAACACCACCAGCCCCATGCCGCCCGTCAGTGCGCGGGTAATGCCGGTGGCCACGCCCACCCAGGCGCCCAGCACGGTGGGAATCAGGCTCAGCGCCAGCAGCCAGTAGGTGTTGCGCAGCACGCGGTTGCGCTCTGCCTGCGAGACGGCGTAACCGTAGCCCGCCGACGTATCGATGGTTTGTACACGGTCATTCATAACATCACTCCTTGGCAGCCACATTGGCTGTAGATCACATTTTAATTCCTGAGCCACCGGGCACGGCAAGCTTTTGTGCCAGACCGCCTACATTTTCTGGGGCTTCTGGCGCTATGCTTTGCGGCATTCGTCTACCTGTTCAACCCCAACCCGTCCACCATGAAAACCAAAGCCGTACTCGAACTCGCCGATGTAAAGACCATTGCCGCCGCCGCCGAGGCCGAAGCGCTGAAAAACAACTGGGCGGTGTCGATCGCCATCGTCGATGACGGTGGCCATCTGCTGTGGCTGCAGCGGCTGGACGGGGCAGCGGCCATTTCGGCCCAGATTGCGCCGGCCAAGGCGCATACGGCGGCGCTGGGCCGGCGCGAGAGCAAGATCTACGAAGACATCATCAACGGCGGCCGCATGTCGTTTCTGAGCGCGCCTGCGCTGCAAGGCATGCTCGAAGGCGGCGTGCCCGTGGTGAGCGGCGGGCAGGTGATCGGTGCGGTGGGGGTCAGCGGGGTGAAATCGACCGAAGATGCGCAGATTGCGCGGGCCGGGATTGCGGCGCTGGGCCTGTAAAACGAAGCAGTGAAGAAAAAAAGCCTGGCTACCTGGGGGATGGCCCCCGTTGGCTGGCAAAAACCTTGCGCCTTGAAGAAAAAAGTCGCGAAGGTCGCTCCACTGAACACTGAAACTTTGAACGCTTGCTGCCTTATTTGGTAAGGATCAGCTTGCCCAGGCGGGTGGCCTGCAGGCGGTACACCGCACCGTTGTGCTCGATGGCCACCGTCTTGTTGCCCTTGAGCAGATCGTTGCTGTGCACCGGCTCGGCCAGCCCCGCAGATGCCTGAATGTTCCCGAGCGGCTCGCCAAGCGGGGCGCTGCTGCGAAGGGTTTCCGGAAGCTCGGAATGCTGGGTGGGCATGGTGTTTTCCTGATTTGCTTACGTTATCTAAATGATAACGATTCGCAATAAATAGTCAAGACAAATCTGCAGAATAAACAAGGGTTTGCACAAAAGGTGCACAACGCGGCCCGGCCAGCGTTGTACCGCATGGTTCGCCCTAGCGCTGGGCCGCCGGCTCGGTTACAAAACCGATCTTTTTCATGCCGGCCAACTGCGCTGCGGCCATGGCCTGGGCCACCCGTTCGTAGCGCACCTGCTTGTCGCCGCGAATGTGCAGCTCGGGCTGGGGCTGTTGGGTCGATGCGGCCTGCAGCCGCGTCTGCAGCTCGGCGTCGGGAATCACTGACTCGTTCCAGAAGTAGGCGCCTTGTGCATCCACGCTCAGCAGAATGGTCTCCGGCTTTGCGTCCTGCGGCTGGTTGGTGGCGCGCGGCAGATCGATGTTGACTGCGTGTTTCATCACCGGCACGGTGATGATGAAGATGATGAGCAGCACCAGCATGACGTCGACCAGCGGCGTCATGTTGATTTCGTTCATTACCTCATCGGGTTCGTCTTGGGTTCCAAAGGCCATGTTCAACCGCCTTTCTTCATCGGCACCACGTTGGCCGCGCTGCCGGTGGCCACGCGGGCGCCGGTCACAAAGTAGGCATGCAGGTCGTGCGCAAAACGGTTGAGCTGCACCAGAATGCTTTTGTTGCCCCGTACCAGCGCGTTGTAGCCCAGCACGGCGGGAATCGCCACCGCGAGACCCAGCGCCGTCATGATCAGCGCCTCGCCAATCGGGCCAGCCACTTTGTCAATGGTGGCCTGGCCGGCCGCACCAATGCCCAGCAGCGCGTGGTAGATACCCCAGACGGTGCCGAACAGGCCTACAAACGGCGCAGTAGAGCCCACCGATGCCAGGATGGCCAGGCCGGTTTGCAGTTTGGCGGTGAATTCGTCGAGCGCATTGCGCAGGCAGCGGGTCACCCAGTCGCTCAGGTCCAGGCTGTCATGCAAATGCGCCTGGCTGGCTTTGGTCTGGCGGTGGTGGCTGGTGGCCTCGCGGCCTTCCAGCGCAAGCTGCAGAAAGGGGTTGGTGGGCTCGGTGCCGAGCTGCTTGAGGCCACTGGCAAAGTCGGGGTTGTGCCAGAAATCGCGGGCGTTGGCGGCCAGCTTCTTGTAGCGCATCAGGTCCAGCGTCTTGATGAGAATCACCATCCATGATGCCAGCGACATGGCCAGCAGCAGCACAAAAACCGCCTTGGTGACGATGTCACCCTGGCTCCAGACGTTGAACAGGCCGAATTGCGATTCCATAAAAACTTCTCCAGAGAATTATTCGAGTACAAAATTCACGGGCACCTTGAACCACATGGTTTCGGGCACACCAGCGCGCTTGCCGGGCACATAGCGCCAGCGCAGCACCGTGCTCAGGGCCGACTGGTCCAGCCGGTCGTAGCCGCTGGACTTGGAAATCTCGGCCTTGTCGGCCGTGCCATTGACGTTGATCAGCACCCGAATCTCGACCTTGCCCTGCTCGCCCAGGCGTTTGCTGATGGGAGGGTAGGGCGGCTTGGGGTTTTGCAGGTAGTCGGCGTCGCTCGAAGGCAGCTCGACCTTGGGCGGTGCCGGGGGCGCGGGCGGTGCCGGCGCTACCGCGACAGGCGCAAGAATGGGCGCGGGCGGCGGTGGGTCCACCACACCGGTGGGCGCAGTGGGTGACGGTGTGGTGTCGATGATGGCGGCCAGTTGTGGTGGTGGCGGCGGGCTCGGGGTTTTGAGCACCGGCTGTTTTACCGGCGCCGGCGGTGCGGGCGGCTGCGGCGTGACTTTGGGCGCAGGCGGCTCGATGAATTCGCTCAGCATGGCCACCGGCACCACCATTTCCACCGCACGGCGCAGCAGGCCGCTTTGCAGGCCCCAGATGGCCAGCACGTGAAAGGCCAGCACGCTGCCGGCAATGACCAGATTGCGGTTAACCGGCGCAGGCCGGGGCGGCGGGGGAGGTACAGGAAGAATGGTGGACATGGGGAATTCAGGTGCCATGCTAGGGCATGGACAGGCAGGAGGCGAGGGCGATCAGCGGCGCAGGACCCACCAGGCAGAAACCAGGACCACGATCAGGCTGCCAACGAGTGCTGCGAGCGGTTCCATGCGCGGCTTTCGGTAATGCGGCGGGTCAGCTGGATGGGTGCAGAGTTCTTTTCGTCCAGCCCCAGGTCGCGGCGCAGGGCAGCCACCGGTTGCGAAACATTGCACTGGTCCACCACGTCGCGGGCGCAACCTTCACAACTGCCACACTGCAGGCCCACACCCAGCTCGAACTGGATCTCGTCAAAGCCCATGCCGGCGCGTGCATGGCGTGCAATGTCCCGGTCGGAGATTCGGCGGCAGATACAGACAATCATGGCGGCGTGCGGGTGGTTGCAGGTTTTGGTAGCGAGAACCCAGTATAAATGCGAATCGGTTGCATTTGCAATACTTTGCTAAAGAAATATTGCATCAAGACGTGCAATTGGCAATCTAAAAAGAAAAAGCGTCGGACACGAGGGCGCGATCTGCCTGCGCCAGCGTGGCACAACCGCACAGTGCCATCGCAATTTCCAGCTCGTCGCGCAGCAGCCGCAGCACATGCGCCACACCCATGGCGCCGGCATTGGCCAGGCCGTAGATGCAGGGCCGGCCCACCAGTACCGCGCTGGCGCCCAGCGCAATGGCCTTGAGCACATCGGTGCCACGGCGAATGCCGCCATCCACCAGCAGCGGCAGGGTGTCGCCCACCGCGTCGGCAATGCGCGGCAGCACGCTGGCGGTGGCCGGGCTGGTGTCCAGCGTGCGGCCGCCGTGGTTGGACACGACCACCGCCGCCATACCCCTGCGTGCGGCCTCGCGGGCGTCGTCGGCATGCAGCACGCCTTTCAGCACAATCGGCAGGCGGGTGATGCCCTGCAGCCAGGCGATGTCGTTCCAGGTGGGCGCGTGGCAGAGCAGGCGGTCAAAAAGTGCGCTTTCACCGGGGCCCAGCGGCCCTCCTGGGGTGGGGGCCAGCCCGGCAAGATTCACGGCACTCACGCCCGCCGGCAGCCGAAAACCGGCACGGCGCTCGCGGTCACGGGCGCCCTGGGTGGGCGCATCGACGGTCAGCACCAGCGCCTCGTAGCCGGCGCGCTCGGCGCGCTGAACCAGCTCGGTGGTAAAGCCCCGGTCGTGTTGCCAGTACAGCTGGAACCAGAGCGGGCCACGACCCGGTTCGGGCAACACGATGGCCGCAACCTCTTCCAGCAGCACGCTGGCCTGGGTGCTCAGCACCATGCCGGCGCCCAGCGCGGCCGCGGCATGGGCGCTGGCCCGTTCGCCTTCCGGGTGGGCCATGCGCTGGTAGGCCACCGGTGCCAGCAGAATCGGGTGGGCCAATGCTTGGCCCAGCAGCGTGCTGCGGGTATGGCCGCCGGCCAGCGGGCGCAGCACGCGTGGATGGAGCTGCAAAGTGTCCCAGGCATCGCGGTTGGCACGCAGGGTGATTTCGTCACCGGCACCACCCGAAAAATAGGCCCACGCGTTGTTGTCCAGCACGCTCTGGGCATGGCGCGCGTGGTCGGCCAGTGTCACCACGCCGGGCGGTACGGCCGCCAGCTGCGGCGCAGCGCTCATGTGTCAGCCCACATTCGCAGCAGGTTGTGGTAGGTGCCTGTCAGGGCCACGGCGGCTTCGGTTTCGCCGTGCGCCTGGCGCATTTTTAAAAGCGCCATGTCCATCTCAAACAGCAGGCGGCGCTGCTCTTCGCTGCGCACCATGCTTTCTATCCAGAAAAAGCAGGCCACCCGTTCGCCGCGGGTGACGGGGGTCACCTGGTGCACGCTGGTGCCGGGGTAGAGCACCAGATGCCCCGCCGGCAGCTTGATGTGCTGGGCGCCCTGGCTTTGCTGGATGACCAGTTCGCCGCCGTCGTAGCTGGCGGGGTCGGACAGGAACAGCGTGCACGACAGGTCGGTGCGGACCTTCTGGCCACTGTCGGGCTGCAAGCGGATGGCGCCGTCTACATGGTTGCCGTAGTGGTTGCTGGCGCCACGGTAGCGGTTGAATTGCGGCATCAGCACACGTTTGGGCAGGCAGGCCGAGAAAAAAGTGAGCTGGCGGTCCAGCGCGTCCAGCACCAGTGGGCGCAGCGCGCATGCGGCCTCGCTGTTGTGCGGCAACTGCTCGTTGTTTTTGACCTGCACCGCCTGCGTGCCGGCGCTGCTGCGCCCGTCGCTCCAGGCGGCCGCAGCCAGCAGTGCCTGGGCGCGGGCCAGTTCGTCGGCAGACAGGACATCGGGAACGTGCAGCAGCATGGGTGGGATTGTGCCTTCATCAAAGGAAAAGCCGGCCCTGGTGGGGGCCGGCTTGGCGCGAGAAATGCCGCAGCCGATTTAGAACTTGGCGCTCAGGCTCACATAGAACAGGCGGCCTGCGCCCGGAATGTAGTGGCCGCGGTACAGCGACTCGCCATACAGCTTGTCGGTGATGTTGCTCAGGGTGGCCTTGAGCATGAACTGCTCGTTGATTTTGTATTCGGCCAGCAGATCGGCGGTCACAAAACTTGGCACATCAAAGTAGGGCGCTGTCACATCCGGTGGTGCCGAACGGCTGCGGAAGTTGATGCCACCACCAATGCGCCACTGCGGCGTAATCTGGTAGGTGTTGAAGAAGGTGCCGCTGTGTTTGGGACTCAGGCCGGGACGGTCGCCCACGCGGTTGCCCACGGTGTTGACGGTCGATGCCGCGTCGTCCACTTTTGCATCGGGCAACCAGGTGTAGGAGCCAAACACTTCCCACTTGGGTGTGGGGCGGCCTACTACGTCAATCTCAAAACCGGTAGCGTGGCGCTTGCCGGACAGCAGCAGCCGGGTGGCAGCGGTGTCGGGGTCGGTATTGCGCTCGTTTTTCTTGGTGGTACGGAAGATCGCCAGACGGGTGGTGAAGCGCTTATCTTCGGAGTCCAGCTTGGCGCCAATTTCAAAGTTCTCGCTGCTTTCTGGCGGTGTATTTGCGCTCAGGGCGTTGTACGAATAGGTGTCGCCCGAGGTGTTGAACGAGGTGCCGTAAGACACATGGTACGAATGCAGGGGGCTGGGCTGGTACAACAGGCCGACCCGCTTGCTCACTTCCGAGATTTTCTGGCGGAAGGTGGTGGTGGTCACCGGGCCGGGCGCGTTGTTGGGAATGTTGAATACGTCGTAGACACCGTCGAGGTTGTCGTAACGCAGGCCACCGAGGACTTTCCAGTGCGGCGCGACCTGAATCAGGTCTTGTGCATAGATGCCAAAGGCTTTGGCGGTGAACTGGTTGCCATCGCGGAAGGAGCGCAGGCCTTCATTGACCGAAGCGCCATCAAACGGCGTACCGGCGGTGGTGTTGGGCTTGACCGGCACCACGCCGCCTTGACCAGCACTCAAGGCGCTGTAGACAATTTTTTCTTCTCGCGCAAAGTCAATACCGGTCTGCAGCGTGTGCTGGTAGCCCCATGCGTTGAACTTGGTGCTCAGGTCCGACTGGGCATGGATGGTGTTGAAGTCCTGCACCTTGAGCTGGGTGCCCCGGGTGAATACCGTTCCAGGGCCAAAGTTGGTGAGGTCCACCGCCTGGCCGCCGGGCTGCAGCGCGGCCCCGGCAAAACGTACGGTACCGGCGCGCTGGTCACGGTCGAACTTGCCAATGCGCACCTGGGTCACCAACTCGCTGTCGCCGCTAAAGCGGTGGGTATGGCTCAGGCGGGCCACCGACGCGCCGCCGCCGCTGTAGTCGCTGGCCAGGCCGTAATAGGCTTCTGGCGAGAGGCTGCCAATGATGGTGTTGGAGGCCTGGGTGTCCGTAGCGCGCGGGCGGATGTAGGGCAGGCCGTAGTTGATGCCGTTGTTGTTGTTCAGGTAATAAAAGCTGGCAAGAAACTCGTCTTTGGTACCAATGCCGAAACGGTAGGACAGCGCCAGGCCGTCTTTGTCCAGGCTGTTGCCGCTGCCGTTGTTGGTGGCTTTGGTGGCCATACCCACAATCCGCAGGCCTGCGTCAGGCCCGGTGTTGATGTTGAAGTCGCCCACAATGC
>JAZKCX010000077.1:0-7075 GCA_040387875.1 Pseudomonadota bacterium
GCGCAATCGGCATTGGTAAAACGCTCCAGCAGCCGCAGCGGCGCGCGCTGGCCATCGCTGGCGCACAAGCTCTGGGCGCGCAGCGATGTGCTGGCCAGAACAAGAAGAAAAACAATTAAAAATTTCATCGCCTATGGGTTCAACACAGCTTCCTACAATGCAGCATGTTCCCAGAAGTCGCGCAGGATTCCCCGCTCTTACAAAGTCTTAACCCGGAGCAGCGCGCCGCAGTCGCCCTGCCGGGTGAACATGCACTGATTCTGGCGGGTGCCGGCTCGGGCAAGACCCGGGTGCTGACCACCCGCATTGCTTGGCTGCTGCAGACCGGGCAGATTTCGCCCGGTGGTGTGCTGGCGGTGACCTTTACCAACAAGGCCGCCAAGGAAATGATGGTGCGGCTGGGCGCGATGTTGCCAGTCAATGTGCGCGGCATGTGGATAGGCACTTTTCACGGCCTGTGCAACCGCTTTCTGCGCGCCCACTACAAGCTCGCCAATCTGCCGCAGGGTTTCCAGATTCTGGACACGCAGGACCAGCTCAGCGCCATCAAGCGGCTGATGAAGCAGTTCAACATCGACGATGAACGTTTTCCGCCCAAGCAGACGCTGTACTTCATTGCCGGCTGCAAGGAGGATGGCCTGCGGCCCAACATGGTGGAAGCACGCGACGAAGAGGCGCGCAAAAAAGTCGAGATCTACCAGCTCTACGAAGAGCAATGCCAGCGCGAAGGCGTGGTCGATTTTGGCGAGCTGATGCTGCGCAGCTACGAGCTGCTGCGTGACAACGACCCGATTCGCGAGCACTACCAGCGGCGCTTCCGGCACATATTGATAGACGAATTCCAGGACACCAACAAGCTGCAGTATGCGTGGATAAAAATGCTTGCCGGCCAGGGCGCCACAGGTTCCCTGCGGAGCACGAGCTCCGTGTTTGCGGTGGGCGATGACGACCAGAGCATCTACGCGTTTCGCGGTGCGCGGGTGGGCAACATGGCTGATTTTGTGCGCGAGTTCAATGTGCAGCACCAGATCAAGCTGGAGCAGAACTACCGCAGCCACAGCAACATTCTGGATTCGGCCAACGAACTCATCAGCCACAACAAAAAACGCCTGGGCAAGAACCTGCGTACCGACCAGGGCCCCGGCGAGCCGGTGCGGGTGTACGAGTCGGTGAGCGACTTTGCCGAGGCGCAGTGGATGGTGGAGGAAATGCGCCAGCTCGTGCGTGACGGCAGCGATCGCAAAGAGATTGCCGTACTCTACCGCAGCAACGCGCAGAGCCGGGTGATAGAAACCGCGCTGTTCAACGCCAGCGTGCCCTACCGTGTCTACGGCGGGCTGCGCTTTTTTGAGCGGGCCGAAATCAAGCATGCGCTGGCGTATCTGCGGCTGCTGGAGAACCCGGGCGACGACACCAGTTTTCTGCGGGTGGTCAATTTCCCGCCCCGCGGCATTGGCGCGCGCAGCATCGAGCAACTGCAGGACGCGGCGCGGGCCACCAAGGTGTCGCTGAACGATGCGGTGCGCGGCGTTACCGGAAAGGCCGGCGCCAACATTGGCGCGTTTGTCGCCAAGATCGACGTGCTGCGCGAGCAAACCCAGGGCATGACGCTGCGCGAGATCATCGAGCTGGTGCTCGACCACAGCGGGCTGATTGAGCACTACAAGGCCGAGCGCGAAGGCGCCGACCGCATTGAAAACCTGGAAGAACTGGTCAACGCGGCCGAGAGCTTTGTTACGCAGGAAGGCTTTGGCCGCGACGCGGTGGCACTGCCGATTGATGAACTGGGAGGGCAATCTCCCGTGAGCCAGGGCCTGGACCCCAACCAGCCCATGGTGAACGAACCTGCGCCCGACTATGTGGCGCCTGACGCCGAGACCGGCGAGACGCTGAGCCCGCTGGCGGCCTTTCTTACCCATGCCTCGCTCGAATCCGGCGACAACCAGGCCCAGGCCGGGCAGGACGCGGTGCAGCTGATGACGGTACACGCCGCCAAGGGGCTGGAGTTCGACTGCGTCTTCATCACCGGCATGGAAGAGGGCCTGTTCCCGCACGAGAATTCGATGAACGACTACGAAGGCCTGGAAGAAGAACGCCGGCTGATGTACGTGGCCATTACCCGCGCCCGCAAGCGGCTCTACCTGAGCCATTCGCAGACCCGCATGCTGCACGGCCAGACCCGCTACAACCTGAAAAGCCGCTTTTTTGACGAACTGCCCGAAGCGGCGCTGAAATGGATCACGCCCAAACACCAGGGCTTTGGTTCGGGTTTTGGTTCTGCTATGCAATCGATAGCTGGAGGCCAGCGTTTTACGCCGGCCCGTGGCACTTTTGGTTCTAAATCCGAGACTTTTGCCAGCCCACCGGTGCCGCAGCAAAAGGCAGCACCGTCGCACGGTCTGCGCTCCGGCATGCAGGTCTTTCACAACAAGTTCGGCGAGGGCACGGTGCTGGCGCTGGAAGGTGTGGGCGACGATGCGCGTGCGCAGATCAATTTTCCGCGCCACGGCGTCAAATGGCTGGCGCTGTCGGTGGCCAAGCTCACACCGGTTTAAGCCGGTTCAATTGATGCTGGTGGGTGTTTCGGTGCTGGCGGGCAGTTCGGTATCAAAACTGTCGCGGAAGGTGAAATACAGCGACGCAAAAAACATGGCGGCCAGCAGCAGCGCTACCGGCAGCATGATGGCGGCCACACTTTCGGCGCTGCCCAGCAGCACGCCCACCACACTCACCACCATGCCCACCCCCAGAAAAACGCCCAGCCAGACCAGCGCATAAATCGTCAGGGCCCAGAAGTTGCGGGTGCAGGCCACCGCGCTGTAGAACATGCTTTGCAGCGGCGGTACACCGTGCCAGTGCACCAATGCCGGTGCATGCCAGAAGGTCAGCGACAGCGGCAGGTACAGGCCCAGCGCCACCCACATGGCCAACTTGAAATCGGGCGAGCTCACCAGCTCGTCGGTAATGCGGCCGCCCACCAGGTACAGCCTGGCAAACTGGCCACCGTCAAACAGCGCCGAGACGCCCATCACCAACACAAAACCCAGCGCATAAAACGCGCCCAGCACCAGCATGGCCTGCAGCCGCTGCCGGCCGGCGCGAAAGGCGCTGAGCAGCACCAGCGGCATGGGGAACTTGCCGGTCTCGGCCTCGCGGCTGGCGGCCATCAGGCCCAGCGTGGCGGCCGGCAGCAGGGCCAGCGCCAGCGCGCCGCCGATGAAGGGAATCAGCGATGCCAGCGACATCATCGTGATGAACAGAAAAAACAGGCCGGACAGTGCCAGCGGCTGCTTGAAAAAAGTGCGTATGCCCAGCTTGACCCAAACCAGCCCGGTGCGCGCCGGAACAATGTTGAGCTTCATGCCGGCACCGCGTCGGCTAGCACCAGCGGATGGGCCACGCGCTCGCGCAGCACGCGTTCAAAATGCGTGGGGTCGTGGGGTTTGAGCATGCTGGCTTCGCGCGGCAGATGCCAGTCCCACAGCCGCGACAGCCAGAAGCGCAGCGCACCGGCGCGGAGCATGGCGGGCAGCAACTGGCGCTCGGCCGCGCTGAGGGGCCGCACCGCGGTGTAGGCGGCCAGCAGGGCGTCAGCGCGTTCGGCATCGTGCCTGCCGCTGGGCAAATCAATGCACCAGTCGTTCAGGCAGACGGCCAGGTCGAACAGCCAGCTGTCAACGCCGGCAAAGTAGAAATCGAAGACACCGGTGAGTTCGTTGCCGTCAAACATTGCGTTGTCGCGGAACAGGTCGGCATGGACCGGCCCGCGCGGCAGGGCGGCATAGGCTGAGCTGGCCGCAATATGGTTCTGGAAGGCCAGCTCCGATTGGAGCAAGGCAGCTTGTTCAGCATCCAGGTGCGGCAGCACCACCGGCGTGGTTTCGTTCCACCAGGTCAGGCCCCGCAGGTTGGGTTGCTGCAACGCAAAGTCGCGTGCGGCCAGGTGCATATTGGCCAGCAGGGTGCCAGTGGCGGCGCAGTGGGTAGCGGTGGGTGCAAGCTGGCTTTTGCCGCGCAGGCGGTTCACCACTGCAGCGGGCTTGCCTTTGAGCTGGTGCAGTATGGTGTTGCCGCGCTGTGCGGGGCTGGTCAGATCAGCTTGCGGCTGCAGGGCTGCCTGCGGGTCGGGCACTGGCACACCACGTTCTGCCAGGTGCTTCATCAACTGCAGATAAAACGGCAGTTGCGCTGCGCTGAGGCGCTCGAACAACGTCAGCACCCACGGCCCCTGGTCGGTGGTGGCGAAGTAATTGGTGTTTTCTATGCCGCCTGCGCAGCCCTCCAGCGACAGCAACTGGCCCAGGCCAAGCTGCTGCAGGAAGACGCTGGCTTCGTCGAACGAAACCTCGGTGTAGACCGCCATGAAACCGTGCCCGCTGCCGCGTCAGAAGTTCAGGAATTTCCAGACCCGCGGGCCCTGGCTGGCGGCATTGCTTTCGGCATTGCCAGCGGCCGAACGCGAGCCGTCTTTGGGCAGCACTTCGTAGGCCGGCAGTTTGGCGGTGGGCTGTACCGTAATGGCCTGGGTTTCGCCGCCCACCCGGGTTTCGTCGATGGTGGCGCGCGCGTCTTCGGTGCGGATGCGTTCCACCCGGCGCCCGCCGGGGGATGCCGGTTGCTTCTGATTTTGTAGCGAATCAGGCAATACCGGCGCCGGCCGAGGGCTGATTTGACCCGAAGTTTGGGCAAACGCCAGGCCCGAGCAGGCAAGGAGGGCGGCGAGGAGCAGGTTGGTGCGCATGGCGCGATTGTAGGCAATGCACAATCCACCCATGAGCGACAAAACCCTGCTGCTGGTGGACGGCTCCAGCTACCTGTACCGCGCCTTCCACGCCATGCCCGACCTGCGCGCCAATCCCGGTGACCCGCAGAGCCCGGCCACCGGCGCAATTCGCGGCATGGTCAACATGCTGCAGAAGCTGCGCAAGGACGTGAAAGCCGACTACGCCGCCTGCGTGTTCGACGCCAAGGGCCCGACCTTCCGCGACGCGCTCTATCCCGACTACAAGGCGAACCGCTCGCCCATGCCGGACGATTTGCGCGCGCAGATTCCGCCCATCCACGAGGTGGTCAAGCTGATGGGCTGGCAGGTGCTGGATGTGCCCGGCGTGGAGGCCGACGATGTAATCGGTACGCTGGCGCAAACCGCTGCAAGGCAGGGCGTGCATGTGGTCATCTCCAGCGGCGACAAGGACCTGAGCCAGCTGGTCGATGAGCACATCACCGTGATCGACACCATGAACGGCAAGCGGCGCGACCTGGCCGGCGTGGAGGCCGAATTCGGCGTGCCGCCCAAGCTGATGGTGGACTACCAGACGCTGGTGGGCGACGCGGTCGACAACGTGCCGGGCGTAGAGAAAGTCGGCCCCAAGACGGCTGTGAAGTGGCTGCTGGAATACGGCTCGCTCGACGGCGTGGTGGCGCATGCCAACGACATCAAGGGCCAGGCCGGCGAGAACCTGCGCAAGGCGCTGGACTGGCTGCCCAAAGGCCGCGAACTGCTGAGCATCAAGACCGATTGCGATCTGGACGACCATGTTGCCGGACTGCCGTCGCTCGACGCGCTCACCACCGGCACAGAGGACAGCGCCGCGCTGAAAACTTTTTACGAGCAGTTTGGTTTCAAGACCCTGGTGAAAAGCGTCACCGAAACGGCCGCTCCGGCAGCGGACGACGATCTTTTCTCGACCCCCGCCGAGCCGTCGCAGGTCAGCACCCTGAAGTACGACACCATCCTGACCTGGGAGGCCTTCAACACCTGGCTGGAAAAGATCCAGGCGGCCGAGTTGGTGGCGGTCGATACCGAGACCACTTCGCTCGATGAAATGCGGGCCGAAATCGTCGGCCTGAGTTTCAGCGTCACGCCCGGCGAGGCGGCCTATATTCCGCTGGCCCACCGTTATGCCGATGCACCCGACCAGCTGCCGATAGAAGATGTGCTCGCCATGCTGGCGCCCTGGCTGGAAGACGCCAGCAAGCCCAAGCTCGGCCAGCATGTGAAGTACGACCGGCATGTGTTCGCCAACCACGGCATCGAGGTACAGGGCTACGCGCACGACACCATGCTGCAGAGCTATGTGCTCGAAGTGCACAAGCCGCATGGACTCTCCAGCCTGGCCGAGCGGCACTTGGGCCGCAAGGGCATCAGCTACGAAGATTTGTGCGGCAAGGGCGCGCACCAGATTTCGTTCAACCAGGTCGACATCGCCAAGGCTGCCGAATATTCGTGCGAAGACTCCGACCAGACGCTGGACGTGCACCGTGTGTTGTGGCCGCGCCTGCAGGCCGACGAAAAATTGCGCGCAATCTACGAGTTGGAAATGGCGTCGAGCGAAACCCTGTACCGCATCGAACGCAACGGCGTGCTGATCGACGCGCCCACGCTCGCCACGCAAAGCCACCAGTTGGGCCAGCGCATCATGCAACTGGAGACCGAGGCGCACGAGTTGGCGGGCCAGCCCTTCAACCTCGGCAGCCCGAAACAGATTGGCGAGATTTTCTTCACCAAGCTCGGCTTGCCGGTGGTGAAAAAAACCGCGACCGGCGCACCCAGCACCGACGAAGAGGTGCTGGAAAAGCTCGCTGAAGACTACCCGCTGCCCGCCAAGATTCTGGAGCACCGGGGCCTGTCCAAACTCAAGGGCACCTACACCGACAAGCTGGCGCAACTGGCACACCCGCGCACCGGCCGCGTGCACACCCACTACGCGCAGGCGGTGGCGGTGACCGGGCGCCTCTCCAGCAACGACCCCAACCTGCAGAACATCCCCATCCGCACTGCCGAGGGCCGGCGCGTGCGCGAGGCCTTTGTGGCACCGGCAGGCTCGGTGATTGCCAGCGCCGACTACTCGCAGATCGAGCTGCGCATCATGGCCCACATCAGCGGTGACGAAGCCTTACTGCGCGCTTTTACCGAGGGTATGGATGTTCACCGCGCCACCGCCGCCGAGGTGTTTGGCGTGGCAACAGACCAAGTGAGCAGCGAGCAGCGGCGTTATGCCAAGGTCATCAACTTCGGGTTGATTTACGGAATGAGCGCCTTTGGCCTGGCGCGCAACCTGGGCATCGACAACAC
>JAZKCX010000078.1:0-9373 GCA_040387875.1 Pseudomonadota bacterium
CCGTCCACCGGCGGTGGCAACTGGCCGGGCCGGCCCAGCCGCAGGTTCACAAACGCCTGCTGCATGGAGGTGGCATGGAAAGCCGCTTCTTCGTCGGTGTCGGCGGCAAACACATTAAAGCCCAGCATCACATAGGGTTTGGCAAGCTGCGCCGAAGGTTTGAAGTTCTCGCGGTAAATCGCTATCGCATCCATCATCTGCGCTGGCGCGAAATGCGATGCAAAGGCATAAGGCAGGCCCAGCATGGCGGCCAGCTGGGCGCCAAAGGTGCTGGAGCCCAATATCCACACCGGCACCTTGGCGCCGCGGCCGGGCACGGCTCGCACGGATTGGCGCGGGTTGTCGGAGAGGTGGTCTATCAGTTCCAGCACGTCCTGCGGAAAGGCGTCGGCGTCGGACGCCAGGTTGCGCCGCAACGCGCGGGCAGTGGCCTGATCCGACCCCGGTGCGCGGCCCAGACCCAGATCGATGCGACCGGGGTACAGCGCTTGCAGGGTGCCAAACTGCTCTGCAATGACCAGCGGCGAATGGTTGGGCAGCATGATGCCGCCTGCGCCCACGCGGATGGTGGACGTACCACCGGCCACATGGCCCATCAGCACCGCGGTGGCGGCGCTGGCAATTCCTGGCATGCCGTGGTGCTCGGCCAGCCAGTAGCGCCGGTAGCCCCAGCGTTCGGCATGCTGCGCCAGCGCCAGGGTGTTGCGAAAGGATTGCGCGGCGTCGCTGCCCTGGGTGATGGGCGCGAGGTCGAGTACGGAAAGTGGAATCATGGGCATCAGGTGGGGCCGGTTGTGCCTCGGGCAAGTGCCGATAATCGCAGCAAAGGGCAGCAACCGCCCGAGGAAACGCAAATGGCCCTTCCCACCGACCTGACCGCGATTGCGCACGGCATCCAGCTGGCTGTGGCGCCGGTGTTTTTGCTGACTGCCGTCTCGGGCATGATTGGCGCCGCAGCCGGGCGGCTGGCCCGCATCATTGACCGGGCCCGCATTGTGGAGGCCCGCATTGCGGCCGAGCCAGCCGGCGACCAGCAGCAGATGGCCTGGCGCGAACTGGGCGATCTGCGTACCCGCGGCCTGTTGGCCAACAGCGCGATTGCGCTGCTTACCCTGTGCGCGGTAATGATCGGCCTGACCATCATCGTGCTGTTCCTCGGGGAGACCACCGAGCTGCAGATTCTGCGGATTGCGGTGGTGGGTTTTCTGGGTGGCGTGGCCTGCTTTATTTTTGCGCTGGCCTGTTTTCTGGCCGAAACCGTGATGGCCACCCGCCTGCTGAACTTCGCCCGACCGCCCCGCCTTTGAGAAAGATATTTGATGAACGCCCTGCCACCCGCATCGCTGGACCAGTTGTTTCTGCAAGCCCGCACGCCCAACGCCTTTCTCGCTACGCCGGTGCCAGTGGACTTGCTGAAAGAGGTCTACGCGCTGGCCCGCATGGGCCCCACCGGCATGAACACCCAGCCGGCGCGCTACCTGTTTTTGTTGAGTGCCGCATCGCGCGAACGGCTGCGGCCCGCGCTGTCGGCCGGCAATGTGGAAAAGACCATGAAGGCGCCCGTCACGGTGGTGATTGCCTGGGACACGCGCTTCTACGAATTCATGCCGCAGATCTGGCACGGCAAGGGCGCGATGGAGAGCTTTGCTGCCGACCCGGCCATGGCCGCTGCCACCGCCACAAAAAACGGCACGCTGGCGGGTGCGTATTTCATGCTGGCAGCCCGGTCGCTGGGGCTGGACTGCGGGCCGATGGGCGGCTTTGATGCCGCCAAGGTCAACGCCGAATTTTTCGCCGATGGCCGCTGGCAGGCCAACTTTCTGCTGAACCTGGGCTATGCCGACAAGGCCAGCATCTTTCCACGCAACGGCCGGCTGGCGTTCGAGCAGGCCTGCACGGTGCTCTGAAAAAATTCAGGGGCGTACGACTTCCAGCAGCCGGTCGAGACCACCGCTGTTGATGGCTACCATGGCCTGTCCCCGCACTTTGGGCTTGGCATGGTAGGCCACTGACAGGCCGCCCGCTTCCGAACATGCGGCCATCATCGGCAGGTCGTTCGCGCCATCGCCCATCGCAATGCACTGCGCGGGCGCGATGCCCCGCAGCGAAGCGACTTCCAGCAGGGTGCGGCGCTTCTCGGCGCCGTCGCAAATGTCGCCCCAGCTCTGCGCCACTACGTCGCCGGTGAGCAGGCCATCGGCCTCGGCCAGGAGGTTGGAGCGAGCGTAGTCTATGCCCAGCCGCGCCTTGACGCGGTTGGCGAAAAACGTAAACCCGCCGGAGACCAGCAGTACCTGCAGGCCGGCCGCCTTGCAAGCGGCCACCAGCGTGTCAGCACCCGGGTTCAGCCGCAGCCGCTCGTCATAGACCTGTTGCAGCGCGCTCACTGGCACGCCCTTGAGCAAGGCCACGCGGCGGCGCAGGCTCTCCTTGAAATCCTTGATCTCGCCGCGCATCGTGGCTTCGGTAATGGCAGCCACCTCGGTTTTTTTTCCCACCGCGTCGGCAATCTCGTCGATGCATTCGATATTGATCAGCGTCGAGTCCATGTCGAAGGCGATCAGCCTGTAGTTGCTGAGCTTGAGCGGCGGGGTAAAGCCCTGGACCACCAGGCCGGGCGAGATTTCTGTGGCGTTCATGCGGGAGTCGCTTCGGTTATGGGTTGCCCCAGGTTGCGCAGCACGTCGCGCACCATCTGCGCGCGGTCTTTCGGTTCTTTCAGCTCGCGCTCGATGCGCAGCTTCTCGTTGCCCACCAGCTTGATGTGCTTGTTCTTGCGGATGAGGTCAATGATGCGCATGGAATCCACTGGCGGGTTGGGGCGGAACGTGATGTGCGTAACGCCTGGCGCGGCGTCGACCTTGACCACGCCGTAGGGCTTGGCAATCACGCGCAGCCGGTGCACGTCGATCAGCGTCTGCGCCTGCGGCGGCAGCTTGCCAAACCGGTCGACGATTTCTTCGAGCAGCGCGTCGATCTGCTCGGTATTTTTCGCCGTCGCTAGCTTTTTGTAGAACGATAGGCGCAGGTGCACGTCGCCGCAGTAATCGGCTGGCAGCAGCGCGGGGGCGTGCAGGTTGATTTCGGTTGTCACGCTCAGCGGGCTCAGCAGGTCGGGCTCCTTGCCCTCCTTGAGGCAACGTACGGCTTCGGACAGCATCTCGTTGTAGAGCTGAAAACCAATTTCCAGCATGTTGCCGCTCTGGTTTTCGCCCAGCACCTCGCCGGCACCGCGAATCTCCAGATCGTGCATCGCGAGGTAAAAACCCGAACCCAGTTCTTCCATCTGCTGGATCGCGTCCAGCCGCTGGGCCGCGTGTTTGGTCAGGCTGTCTTTGTCGGGCACCATCAGATAGGCATAAGCCTGGTGGTGGCTGCGGCCCACGCGGCCACGCAGCTGGTGCAACTGCGCAAGGCCGAACTTGTCGGCACGGCTCATCACGATGGTGTTGGCGGTGGGCACGTCGATACCGGTCTCAATGATGGTCGAGCACAGCAGCAGGTTGTAGCGCTGCGCCACAAAGTCGCGCATGACCTTTTCCAGCTCGCGTTCGGGCATCTGGCCGTGGGCAATGGCAATGCGCGCCTCCGGCAGGATTTCTTCCAGCCGCAGACGCCGGTTCTCTATGGTCTCGACCTCGTTGTGCAGAAAATACACCTGGCCGCCGCGCTTCAATTCGCGCAGCACGGCTTCGCGGATCACACCGTTGCCTTCGTTGCGGACAAAGGTCTTGATGGCCAGGCGGCGTTGCGGCGCGGTGGCAATCACGCTCAGGTCGCGCAGGCCTTCCAGCGCCATGCCCAGCGTGCGGGGGATGGGTGTGGCGGTCAGCGTGAGCACATCGACCTCGGCGCGCATGGCCTTCATCGCTTCCTTGTGGCGCACGCCAAAGCGGTGCTCCTCGTCGATGATGAGCAGGCCCAGGTTCTTGAATTTTGTCGATTCGCTCAGGAGCTTGTGGGTGCCGACCACAATGTCGACACTGCCATCGGCCAGCCCCTTGATGGTGGCATTGACTTCCTTGGTCGAGCGGAAGCGGCTGACCTCGGCCACCTTGACCGGCCATTTGGCAAAACGGTCTTTCAGCGTCTGGTAATGCTGCTCGGCCAAAAGCGTGGTGGGCGCCAGAAACGCCACCTGCTTGCCGCCGGTCACGGAAATAAAGCAGGCCCGCAACGCCACCTCGGTTTTGCCAAAACCCACGTCGCCGCAGACCAGCCGGTCCATCGGGCGCGGGCTGATCATGTCCTGGATCACCGCATGGATGGCGCCGCGCTGGTCGGCGGTTTCCTCAAAACCGAAGTCGTTGGCAAAGGTCTCGTAGTCGTTCGGCGAATAGCGGAAGGCATGGCCTTCGCGCGCTGCGCGGCGGGCGTAGATGTTCAGTAGCTCAGCGGCCGAATCGCGCACCTGCTCGGCGGCCTTGCGTTTGGCTTTTTCCCACTGACCCGAGCCCAGCCGGTGCAGCGGCGCTTCGTCGGCGCTGACGCCGGTGTAGCGGCTGATCAGGTGCAGCTGGCTGACGGGCACGTAGAGCGTGGCCTTGTCGGCGTATTCCAGATGCAGGAACTCTTGTACGGCAGCGCTGCCATCGGCGTTCTTTTCGCCCAGGTCGAGGTTGACCAGCCCGCGGTAGCGGCCAATGCCGTGCGCGCTGTGCACCACCGGGTCGCCCACATTGAGCTCGCTCAGGTCCTTGATCAGCGCTTCCACATCGCTGACCTGTTCCTGCTTTTTGCGCCGGCGGGTACCGGGGCTGGCGGCAAAGAGTTCGGTCTCGGTAATCAGGTCAATGCCGGCGTCTATCCAGCTAAAACCTGTAGCCAGACCGGCGGTGGTTATGCCGATTTTTTCGTCGCTCGCCTCGAACTCGGCCAGCGAATCGAACGCTGGCGGCGACAGATGGCTGGCGCGCAGAAAGTCCAGCAGGCTCTCGCGCCGGCCGTCGCTTTCAGCCAGCAGCAGCACCCGTTGCTGGGTGTTGCGGATGTGCGATTGCAGCTTGGCCAGCGGCTCTTCGGTGCCACGCTGCACCGCCAGGTCGCCCAGCTTTTGCACGCTGGCGCTGTCTTCCACGTCGGCCACGCCCGAGCGCAGCGCAAGCTGGGCATGCGCATTGGCGCGGGCAAAGAACTGCTCGGTGCCGAGGAACAGCGATTCCGGCGGTAGCGCGGGCCGGTCGGGGTCGCCCTGCACCAGCCGATAGCGGTCCTTGGTGTCCTGCCAGAAGCGCTGGAAGGCCGGCTCCAGGTCACCGTGCAGCGCTACGGTGGCATCAGCCCCCACGTAGTCAAACACGGTGGCGGTCTCGTCAAAAAACAGCGGCAGGTAGTACTCGATGCCGGCGGTGGCCACACCGTTGCCGATGTCCTTGTAGATGCGGCTCTTGGTGGGGTCGCCGTCGAGCAGTTCGCGCCAGCGGCTGCGAAATTTGGCGCGCGCCGCGTCGTCCATGGGGAATTCGCGGCCGGGCAGCAGCCGCACTTCCGGCACCGGGTAGAGGCTGCGCTGGCTGTCGGGATCGAAGGTACGGATGCTGTCGATCTCGTCGTCGAACAAATCCACCCGGTAAGGCACCAGCGAGCCCATGGGAAACAGATCAATCAGCCCGCCGCGCACCGCGTACTCGCCCGGGCTCACCACCTGCGTGACGTGGTTGTAGCCGGCCAGCGTGAGCTGGGCTTTGAGCTTGGCCTCGTTGAGCTTTTGCTTGACCTTGAAGTGAAAGGTGTAGCCTGCCAGAAACGACGGCGGCGCCACCCGGTACAGCGCGGTGGTGGCGGGAATCACCACCACGTCAGCACTGTCGTCCCGGTTGTTCTGGCTGATGCGCCAGAGCGTGGCCAGCCGCTCGCTGATGAGGTCCTGGTGCGGCGAAAAACTGTCGTACGGCAGGGTCTCCCAGTCGGGGAACAGCACCACGCGCAGGTCGGGCGTGAAAAATGCCATCTCATCAATCAGCCGCTGCGCGTCGGTGGCGTCGGCAGTGATGATGAGCGTGCGTTTGCCCGCGCTTTTTTCGCGCACACCCAGGCGCGCCAGCAGCAGCGCGTCGGCCGAGCCGGCCGGGCGCGGCAGCGTGTAGCGTTTACCGGGGGTGAGTTTGGGCAGGTCCACAGGAATTTGAAAAAAGCAAAACACCCCACGCCGGGCGGCGGGGGGTGGGATGGCTGATTCTAGAATGGTCTCTTCCATCCCGCCTTGCCTCCCTCCTAATCCCCATGCCCCCTGTGCCCGATGTTCCCCGCTTTTTTGCGCTGATCCCCTGTGCTGGCGCGGGCGCACGCGCTGGTGCGGGCGGGCCCAAGCAATACAGGCCGCTGGCGGGCCGAGCAGTGGTGGAGCACACGCTGGCGGCTTTTGCCGCCGTGCCGCGGATCGCGCACACGCTGGTGGTGGTGAGCGCCGGCGACACCTTTTTCGACAGCCGTAGCAGCCCGGCTTTTTCGGTAGCGCCCTGCGGTGGTGCGACCCGCGCGGCCAGTGTGCTGAACGGTTTGCAGGCGCTGCAGCAGCAGGCCGATGCCAACGACTGGGTGCTGGTACACGACGCCGCCCGCTGCCTGATTACCCCGACACAGATCAACGCGCTGATCGACGCCTGCCAGAGTGATGCGGTGGGCGGCCTTTTGGCGCACCGGCTGCCCGACACGCTAAAGGTAGAAGCCGCTGGCCGCGTAGCCGCCACGCTGGACCGCAGCGACAAGTGGCTGGCACAAACGCCGCAGATGTTTCGCATCGATGCGCTCACGGCCGCTCTGCAGCGCGCGGGCGATCAGGTCACCGACGAGGCCAGCGCGATGGAGCTGGCCGGTCAACAGCCGCTTTTGGTGGCCGGCAGCGCGCAGAATTTCAAACTCACCTGGCCAGAAGACTTTGCGCTGGCCGAAGCCATATTGAGGAGCCGCGCATGAAGGGTCTGGACATTCGGGTGGGTGAGGGCTGGGATGTGCATGCCCTGGTGCCTGGCCGCGCGCTGGTGCTGGGCGGCGTGACAATTCCGCACAGCGCCGGGCTGCTGGGCCATTCCGATGCCGATGCGCTGCTGCATGCCATGACCGACGCGCTGCTGGGTGCGGCCGGTCTCGGCGACATTGGCAGCCATTTCCCGGACACCGACGAGCGTTTTCATGGCGCCGACTCGCTGAAACTGCTGACTGAGGCGGCGCAGCGGGTGGCGGCGCAGGGCTGGCAGATCAGCAACATCGACAGCACCATCGTGGCCCAGGCGCCCCGACTCGCTACCTATATTCCGGCCATGCGCGAGAAAATTTCTGCTGCGCTGGGGCTGGGCTTTGACCAGGTCAACGTGAAAGCCAAAACCGCCGAGCGGCTGGGGCCGGTGGGGCAGGGCCAGGCGATTGAGGCGCGTGCCGTAGCACTTCTTTTTCGATAGCAAACTATCGAATACCCACGCCGGCTACCTGCCGATTTGCTTACTTTTTTGCCCGTTGCAGCTCAATATGGGCTGCCAAGCCGCCTGCGGGCACATTCACCAGCTCAAACGCGCCGCCCATGCGGGCAATGGTTTTGTCGACAATCGCCAAACCCAGGCCCGCGCCTGTGGCCGAGGTACGGGCGGTATCGCCGCGAAAAAACGGCGTGGTCAGGCGGGCCAGCACCTCGGGCGGTACACCCTGGCCCTGGTCGCGCACCTTCAGAAAAACCCGGTTGTCGCGCTGGCGCGCTGAAATGTAGACCATGGCAATACCGGTGCTGGGCGTTTTGCCGTAGCGGCGCGCGTTTTCCAGCAGGTTGGAGACCACCCGCGACAGCTCCACCTTGTCGGCCTGCACCATGAGTTTTGGCGGCAGGTCGAGGATGACACGCATGTCGGGATAGTCTTTCACTGCGTAGGCGGCAGCGTCGATGACTTCGTTCAGGTTCACCGGCTCCAGCGCCACATGGTCGGGCCGCGCGTATTCCAGAAACTTGCCAACGATGGCGTCGAGTTGGGCAATGTCGGCGGCCATGTGGTCGCGGGCGTCGGGGTCGGCCACGCTCATCTCGGTTTCCAGCCGCAGCCGGGCCAGCGGCGTGCGCAGGTCGTGGCTGATGCCGGCCAGCATGACCGCGCGGTCCTGCTCTACCTTGGAGAGCTGGTCGGCCATGCGGTTAAAACCCACGTTCACCTGCCGGATCTCGCTGGTGATGGCGCTTTCGTCGAGCCGGCTGGCGGCAAAGTCGCCGTCGCGCACGCGGCTGGCGGCAAACGAGAGCTGCTGCAGCGGCCGGTTGATGAGCCGCGCCATCAGCGCCGCGCCCAGAAGCGAGAGCAGGGCGGCGCTCACCACCCAGATCAGCCATGTCTTGCCGCCCACTGGACCAATGCGCTCGGGGTCGGTCTGCAGCCAGTAGGCATCGCCGTCAATCGAAAAACCCACCCACAAACCGGGTTGGGTGTTCACGCTGCTGGCCACCACCGTGTCGGGCCCGAGCTTGCGGGTGAGCTCGGCGGTGACGCGCTCGCTCAGCGAATCGCGGGCATAGGGCACAAAGGTGTCGCCGGGCTCACGCGGCGTGATGCGCACGCCTTCCTGGTCGGCCAGGGTCTTGATGAGGGAGACGCGGGCAATCGCGTCGGCATACACCAGCGCCGCGCGGGTCAGGTTGACCAGCGAGGCAATCTCGCGTGCGCTCTGCACCGCGCGGGGGTCAAATTCCTGCGCGCGAAAGGTCTGTTGCCAGGCCATGATGCTGCCAAACAGCAGCACCGCCAGCATCACAAAGGTGCGCCAGAAAAGGCTCAGGCCGAGCAGATGCGCCGGCCCTTCCAAAAGGTCGGTGCTGCGGCGTTTCGGTTTTTTCCCGGCCGCAGGCTCGGCGGCAGAGGGTTCCACTGTCAGGCCGTTCCGTCCGGCACGAACACATAGCCAATGCCCCACACCGTCTGGATGTGGCGCGGGCTGGCCGGGTCGGCCTCGATCATTTTGCGCAGGCGCGAAACCTGCACGTCCAGGCTGCGGTCAAAGGGCTCAAAACCGCGGCCCCGCGCCAGCTGTGCCAGCTTTTCGCGCGACATCGGCTGGCGGGGGTGGCGCACCAGCGCCTTGAGCATGGCGAATTCGCCGGTGGTCAGCGGCAGTTCCTCGCCGTTTTTGTGCAGGGTGCGCTGGCCCATGTCAAACACAAAGGGGCCGAAATTCACCACCTCGTCTTCGCCCGACGGCGCACCGGGCACCTCGGTGGGCGGACGTCGCCGCAGCACGGCATGGATGCGGGCCAGCAGCTCGCGCGGGTTGAAGGGCTTGGACAGGTAGTCGTCAGCACCCACCTCCAGGCCGACGATGCGGTCAACGTCTTCGCCTTTGGCAGTCAGCATGATGATGGGCGTGCGGTCGTTGGCGGCGCGCAGGCGGCGGCAGATCGACA
>JAZKCX010000079.1:0-3313 GCA_040387875.1 Pseudomonadota bacterium
CGAAAAGCACGCCACCATCACCGACGCCTGGCTGATGAAGGTGCTGGGCGAAAAAATGCGCCGTTACGACAAGGGCGGCGAGCAGTTCTACGACACCATCAGCGCGCTGCACAAGGCCATTCGCGGATCTGATCCGGACGCCTCGCTCTACTGGTTCGCCCGCATGCTCGACGGTGGCGCCGACCCGCGTTACCTGGGGCGTCGGCTGCTGCGCATGGCCAGCGAAGACATTGGCCTGGCCGACCCGCGTGCACTGCGCATGGCGCTGGATGCAGTGGAGACCTACGAGCGGCTTGGCACCCCCGAAGGCGAACTGGCACTGGCGCAGGCGGTGGTGTACCTGGCGGTGGCCGCCAAGAGCAATGCAGTGTACGAGGCCTACAAGGCGGCCCGCGCCTATGTGAAGGAGCACGGCAGCGCACCGGTGCCCATCCATCTGCGCAACGCCCCCACCAAGCTGATGAAAGAGCTGGGCTACGGCCGCCAGTACCGCTATGCCCACAGCGAGCCGCATGCCTATGCCGCTGGTGAGCAATACTTGCCCGATGGCCTGCAGGCCGATTTCTACCAGCCGACCGACCGTGGCCTGGAGGCGCGCATCGCCGAAAAGCTGGCCTTTTTGCGCGGGCTGGACGCTGCTGCCAACAAAGCCCCGCCAACCAAGGGCTGAACCGGCCGAACGGGCCGGTGCCCGTGTCAGAATGCCGCCATGGACACGGACATCCTGCTCCAGCAGGTCATCAACGGGCTGGTACTGGGCAGCATGTATGCGCTGCTGGCGCTGGGCTACACCATGGTCTACGGCATCATCAACCTGATCAACTTCGCGCATGGCGAGGTGCTGATGGTGGGCGCGCTTACCAGCTGGACCATCATTGGCCTGATGCAGGACGCCACACCCGGCGCGCCCGGCTGGCTGATTCTGCTGATTGCGCTGGCGATTGCGTGTGTGGTCACGTCCCTCCTGAACTTCGCCATAGAGAAGATTGCCTACCGGCCACTGCGCAACGCGCCCCGGCTGGCGCCGCTGATCACGGCCATTGGCATGTCGATATTGCTGCAGACGCTGGCGATGATCATCTGGAAACCCAACTACAAGCCCTACCCCACGTTGCTGCCGAGCGAGCCCTTCGAGATGGGCGGTGCGGTTATCACGCCCACACAGGTGCTGATTCTGGGCGCCACGGCAGTTTCGCTGGCGGTGCTGATGTGGATCGTCAACGGCACCCGCCTGGGCCGCGCCATGCGGGCTACCGCCGAGAACCCGCGTGTGGCCGCGCTGATGGGCGTGAAGCCCGACACGGTGATCTCGGCTACCTTTGTGATCGGCGCGATTCTGGCCACGCTGGCCGGCGTGATGTACGCGGCCAACTACGGCACGGTGCAGCACACCATGGGTTTTTTGCCGGGGCTGAAGGCCTTTACCGCAGCCGTGTTTGGTGGCATTGGCAACCTGGGTGGTGCGGTGCTGGGCGGTGTGCTGCTGGGACTGATCGAGTCGATTGGTTCGGGCTACATCGGCACGCTCACAGGCGGCGTGCTGGGAAGCCACTACTCCGATATTTTTGCCTTCATTGTGTTGATCGTGATTCTGACGCTGCGGCCCTCCGGCCTGCTCGGCGAACGTGTGGCGGACCGGGCCTGAGATGAACCGCAAGCTTGTGCTCAATCTGGCCTTGGCAGCAGCCCTGCTGGTGTTGCCGCTGCTGCTGCAGACCGCTGGCAACGCCTGGGTACGTATTGCCGACGTGGCGCTTTTGTATGTGCTGCTGGCGCTAGGCCTGAACATTGTGGTGGGCTATGCCGGCCTGCTGGACCTGGGTTTTGTGGCGTTTTTTGCGGTGGGCGCCTACATGTTTGCCCTTTTGGGCTCGCCGCACCTGACCGAGACTTTTCCGGCACTTGCCGCCATGTTTCCGCAGGGGCTGCATGTGCCGCTCTGGGCCGTCATTCCTCTGGGCGCCGGCCTGGCCGGACTGTTTGGCATTTTGCTGGGCGCGCCCACGCTGCGGTTGCGCGGCGACTACCTGGCCATTGTCACGCTGGGTTTCGGCGAAATCATCCGCGTGTTTCTGAATAACCTGGATCACCCGGTCAACATCACCAATGGCCCCAAAGGAATAGGCCAGATCGACAGCGTGAGTTTCTTCGGGCTGAATCTCGGCAAGCCGCTCACCGTGTGGGGGTTTGAGATTGCGTCGGTCACGCTGTATTACTACCTGTTTCTGGCGCTGGTGGTGGTGAGCGTAATTGTTTGCCACCGGCTGGAGCTCTCGCGCATTGGCCGGGCCTGGATGGCGATTCGCGAAGACGAAATCGCCGCCAAGGCCATGGGCATCAACACCCGCAACATGAAGCTGCTGGCCTTTGGCATGGGCGCCACCTTTGGCGGTGTGGCGGGCGCGATGTTTGGGGCGTTTCAGGGCTTTGTATCGCCAGAATCGTTCAGCCTGATGGAGTCGGTGATGATTGTTGCCATGGTGGTACTCGGCGGCATAGGCCATCTGCCCGGTGTGGTGCTGGGTGCCGTGCTGTTGTCGGCCCTGCCCGAGGCCCTGCGCTATGTGGCCGGGCCGTTGCAGGCCATGACGGGCGGGCGTATCGACGCGTCCATCCTGCGCCAGTTGCTGATTGCGCTGGCCATGATCAGCATCATGCTGCTGCGCCCGCGCGGCCTGTGGCCGGCGCCCGAACATGGCAAGTCACTGCAGGGCAATGGCCGTGGCTGAGGATGTGCTGAATGTCTCCGGCGTGTCCAAACGTTTTGGCGGGCTGCAGGCGCTGAGCGACGTGGGCATGCGCATAGAGCGCGGCCAGATCTACGGGCTGATTGGCCCCAACGGCGCCGGCAAGACAACGTTCTTCAACGTCATCACCGGCCTGTACACGCCAGACAGCGGCAGTTTTGAACTTGCCGGCAAACGCTACCAGCCCAGCGCCGTGCACCAGGTGGCGCGTGCCGGCATTGCCCGCACCTTCCAGAACATCCGGCTGTTTGCCGAGATGACCGCGCTGGAAAACGTGATGGTCGGCCGGCACATCCGCACGAAATCGGGCCTGTGGGGCGCGATTTTCCGGCCGCCCGCTTTCAAAGCAGAAGAGCGGGCGATTGCCCACCGCGCGCAGGAACTGCTCGACTACGTAGGCATAGGCAAATACGCCGATTACAAGGCCCGCACGCTGAGCTACGGCGACCAGCGCCGGCTCGAGATTGCGCGGGCGCTGGCGACCGACCCGCAGCTCATCGCGCTGGACGAACCCGCCGCCGGCATGAACGCCACCGAAAAAGTGCAGTTGCGCGAGCTGATTGATC
>JAZKCX010000080.1:0-3564 GCA_040387875.1 Pseudomonadota bacterium
GCCCCCTGCTGCACCAGCGCCTGCTGGAAAGTGGCAAAGGTGGCGCCCAGCTCCTGCCGGCTGCTGCGGGAGGATTCGGTAATTTCCTGGCGTAGCCCGCGCTCCAGCCGGCTGTGGGTATCGGCCAGCGTGTCCAGCAGGGCACGGCCGTTATCCGGCGGCTTGCGCAGCAGCAACCACAACAGCAACAACAGGTTGAGGCAGGCCAGCAACAGCAGCGGCCAGTTCTCCAGTGCAAATGCCATGGTGTTTTATTTTGCAGCGAGGGCCGCAGGGTTCAGCGGCGTGACCGGCTTGCCGTGCAGTAGAAAACCAATCAGGTTGTCAGCCGCCAGACTGGCCATGGCCATGCGGGTGGGCACGCTGGCGCTGGCGATGTGCGGCGTCAGCACCACGTTGGGCACCGTCAAAAGATCGGGATGCACCTTGGGCTCGCCTTCAAACACATCCAGCCCCGCTGCTGCAATGCGTTTGTCGCGCAGCGCTGCGGCCAGCGCGGCATCGTCCACAATGCCGCCGCGCGCAATATTCACCAGCGTGGCGCTGGGCTTCATTTGCGCCAACTCCGTCGCGCCAATCGCGTGGTGCGACGATGCGGAATACGGCAGCACCAGCACCAGATGGTCGGCCGTCTGCAGCAACGTTTCCTTGCTGACGTAGCGCGCCTTGCAACTGGCTTCGGTTGCAGCATCCAGCTGGCTGCGATTGTGGTAAATCACCTGCATGCCAAAGCCGTGGGCGCCGCGCCGCGCCAGCGCCTGGCCTATACGGCCCATGCCCAGAATGCCCAGCGTACTGCCGTGGATATCGGCACCCACAAACATGTCGTAGCGCCATTTTGTCCATTCGCCGCGCCGCAGAAAATGCTCGCTTTCGCTCACGCGCCGGGCAGTGGCCATCAGCAGCGCGAAGCCGAAGTCGGCAGTGGTCTCGGTCAGCACATCGGGCGCATTGGTGCCCAGCACGCCGGCGGCGGTCATCGCGTCCAGGTCGAAGTTGTTGTAGCCCACCGCCATGTTGGCGACAATTTTTAGCGCCGGACAGGCGGCCAGCACCTCGGCATCGATGCGCTCGCCGCCGGTGGTGAAGGCGCCGTCCATGCCCTGCAGCCGCTGTACCAGTTCGGCCTTGCTCCACAGCGCGTCGTCCTGGTTGGAATCGACCTGGAAGTGCTGCTCCAGCCGGGCGATGATCTCGGGGAAAACAGCGCGTGCGACAAGAATTCTGGGTTTGCTCATGAATGGTTTCCGGGAAGGCCAGGTTGTTGGAGATCCAGGCCGGCGACAGTGCGCCGGGCAGGTTCAAGATAGGTGCAGAATGGCCGAAATTGGATTGTGCATGAACCCGGCCCTCACGGCGGCACACCACAACAAGGAACTCCATTGAACGGCATGCGCGCAAAAATCGGTCTGGCCTTTGGAACACTGGCATTGGTGCTGTTGCTGATTGCCGGCTATGTGGTGAGCCACATGGTCAGCCAGCGGATAGAGACCGACATCAGCGCGGCCATGCTGCGGGCGGCGCGGCTGGTGTCTTTCACTTTTGACCGCGAGATTGCCGAGCGCCAGCGTGATTTGCAGGCGCTGGCCGCCCTGCTGGGTGAGCAAAAAGCGCTGGAGTCTTCGACCCATGGCGCGAACCACCAGAAGCTGCTCCAGGACTTCAACACCCGCTATGGGCTGCAGCACCTGGCGCTTGTCGACCGCAGCGGAAAAATCCGTATTGCCACCAACACACAAATGCTGGGCCGCGATGTCTCAGACCAGGCCTGGTTCAAAAATGGGCTGGCCGCACCGCATGTGAGCGACCTGCACAACGCCAGTGCAGCGCGCTACCTCGACATTGCGGTGCCAGTGCCGTCCGCCACAGGCAGCACCGACGGCGTGTTGGTAGCCCAGCTCTGGGAGCCCTGGGTAGACAGCCTGCGCGAGCGGCTGCAGCTGGTGGCGCCGCCCGACCAGCAGACCCAGCTGGAGGTGTTTGTTACCGCCAGCGATGGCCGGCTGATGACGTCGCACAACAGCCGGGGCACGCCGCCCAACGCAGCCAAAGGCCCCGCACCCGGCAGTTGCAGTCGCGGCGCCAGCGACGGTGGCACGCCCTACCTGACTTGCGCTGTGCTGGGGTCGGGCTACAAGGACTTTGCCGGCCTGGGCTGGAAAGTCACCATCCGTCTGCCCGAGAGCGTGGCATTTTCAGCGGCCGAGAGCCTGGAGGGGCGGATTGCCTGGATAGGCATTCTGGCGGCCGTATTTTTTGGTGCCGTGGGCTGGTTGTTTGCCGACCGTATCAGCGAACCCATTACCGCCATGGCCAAAGCTGCCGACCGCATTGCTTCGGGTGAACGCGAACTGGATTTGCCGCTGGCCGGCAAGGATGAAACCGCGCAACTGGCGCGCTCGCTCTCCAGCCTGCTGGCCAAACTGCGTCAGGACGAAGCCGCCCTGGTCCGCACCAACCAGATGCTGGAAGCCCGGGTGGCCGAACGCACACTGGAGCTCGAAAAAGCTGTGGCCAACCTGCAGGACGCCAATACCGACCTCGACCGTTTTGCCAGCATGGTCTCGCACGACCTGCTGGCGCCGGTGCGTGCGATGCGGGCGTTCTCCGAACTGCTGATCATGGACTTTGCCGAGACGCTGCCGCCCGAGGCCCAGCGTCTGCTCAAACGTATTGACCAGGCCGGGCTGGACATGAGCAATCTGGTCAACGCGCTGCACGCCCTGTCCAAGCTCGGTCAGAAGCCGCTGCAGAAAGAGCTGGCCGACATGACCGCCATTGCGCAGCAGACGGTGCAGGCCAACTTGCCCGCATGGAACAACAAATCCATCACCATCCAGCCCCTCCCCTCGGCGCTGTGCGACCCGGGCATGGTGCGGATTGTTTTTGACAACCTGATTGGCAACGCGGTGAAATACAGCCAGCGCGAAGCGGCCACGGAGATTGTGGTCGGCAGCGAAACCAGTGGCGACATGCATACCTACTGGGTTACCGACAACGGAGCCGGATTTGACCCGCAGTACGCGCACCGGCTGTTCCAGATTTTCCAGCGCCTGCACTCCGCAAAGGACTATCCGGGAACCGGCGTGGGTTTGGCGATTGTGGCCAAGATCGTCAGCCGGCACGGCGGACGGGTCTGGGCCGAAAGCGCGCCCGGTGAGGGCGCCACTTTCTATTTCTCGTTGCCGGCGGGGCCGGCCGTGCTGGAATCTATTCCACCCAGTGCGTGAACTCTTCTGCCGGCACCCGGGGGGTGCGGAAGGTGTTGACCTTGTCTGACGCATCGGCATAGCCCAGCGACATGCCGCAGACCAGCATTTCGTCCGGGCCGGCGCCAATGTGCGGCAGGATGATTTTGGAGAAACCGTTCCACGCCGCCTGCGGGCAGGTGTGCAGACCACGACCGCGGGCAGCCACCATGATGTTCTGCAAAAACATGCCGTAGTCCACCAGCGAGCCGCGGCCCATCACCTTGTCCAGCGTGAACATCAGGCCGACGGGCGCGTCAAAAAACTTGAAGTTGCGCTGGTGCTGCGCATGCATCTGGTCCTTGTCGGCCTTGCC
>JAZKCX010000080.1:3664-9966 GCA_040387875.1 Pseudomonadota bacterium
GTGAAGGCACGGGCCGACATGCGGCTGTCAATGGCGGCGTCCACCACGGCGGTGGTGTGGTCTGCAGTGCCGTTGGGCAGGACTTGGGTCACGTGAGTTTCTCCAGAACAGTGATGAAATTTTGTGGCAGGGGCGCAGGCCGGCGGCTGGCGCGGTCTACATAAACATGGATGAAATGGCCTTTGGCAGCAGTCAGGGGCGCACCTTCGGCGAACAGGCCCACCTCGTAACGCACGCTGGAGGTCCCGATTTTCGCCACGCGTATGCCGGCCTCGACCTGCTGCGGAAACGCCAGCGGTGCAAAGTAGTTGCACTGGGTCTCGATCACCAGGCCAATGGTGCTGCCGTGGTGGATGTCCAGCACGCCCTGCTCCACCAGATGGGCGTTCACCGCCGTATCAAACCAGCTGTAGTACACAACGTTGTTGACGTGGCCGTAGGCATCGTTGTCCATCCAGCGGGTACTAATGGTGCGAAAGACGGGGTAGGCGCTGCGGGCTTCGGGTTGGGGTTTGCTGGGGGCCGTACTCATGGGCGCTGATTCTGCCACCGCTTCCAGTAGTCCAGTGCCACGCGGTAGGTGGCCACCTGCACCTCCACAGTTTGCGCAATGTCGTGGCCGTAGCCGCCAGCCATCACAAAGGCCAGCGGAATGCGGCGCTGCCAGGCCCAGTCAAAAACCCGGCGGTCGCGCGCTTCCAGACCGTCGCGGCTGAGCTGGAGGCGGCCCAGCCGGTCGCCCTCGAAAGGATCGGCACCGGCCAGATACAGCACCAGGCCGGGCGCAAAACGGTGGCCAAGTTCGTCCAGCGCGGTGTCCAGCGCCAGCAGGTAGGCGTCGTCGCGGCAGCCATCGGGCAGGGCCACATCGATGTCGCCATCCTCTTTGCGGAATGGGAAGTTCTTCTGGCCGTGCAGCGACAGTGTGAACACGCTGGGGTCGTCGCGAAAGATCTGCGCCGTGCCGTTGCCCTGGTGTACATCCAGGTCGATCACCGCCACCTGCAGTGGCAATCGGGAAGATGCCGCCCTGCCCCATTCGGCCTGCATCAGCCGCGCCGCCACCGCCACGTCGTTGAACACACAAAAGCCGCCGCCCTTGTCGGCACTGGCATGGTGGGTGCCGCCGGCCAGATTGGCCGACAGGCCCTGCTGCAAAGCGCTGCGGCAGGCGGCTATCGTGGCGCCTACCGAGCGCCGGGACCGCTCCACCATGGCCGTGCTCCACGGAAAGCCGATTTCGCGCAGCACCGCCGCATCGGCCGTACCCTGCACGATGCTGTGGATATAGACCGGGTTGTGCGCCAGCGCCAGTTCGCCGTCGCTGGCGGCCGGAGCCTCCTGCAACAGCAACTGCGGCAGCTCCGCCAGCAGACGGTCGCGCAGCATCCGGTATTTGCGCATCGGAAAACGGTGCTCCGGCGGCAGCGGCAAAACGAAGTGGTCGGAGTAGTAGGCCAGCACCGCCGTATTGTGTAGTCCGCGTGAAAACCTAGCCGGCTAGGTTTTGTTACCTAATATGCTGCGCCGCAACAAAAAATGCTTGAAGTCTGTATTCCAGTCCCTATAATTCATTCCATGCTGCACTGCAACATGACTTGTACAGAGCAGTATTTTTTAACCACCACCATCAGGAGAATTGAATATGCTGACCCCCGAACAAGTTATGGCTTCGCAAAAAGCTTCCGTTGAAACCCTGTTTGGCTTGACCAGCAAGGCTTTCGAAAGCGTTGAGAAGCTCGTCGAGCTGAACATCACCGCCACCAAGGCAGCCCTGGCTGAGTCGGCTGAACACACCCAGGCCCTGTTCAGCGTGAAAGACGCACAAGAACTGCTGGCCCTGCAAGCCGGTCTGTTCCAGCCCCTGGCTGAGAAAACTGCCGCTTACAGCCGTCACCTGTACGACATCGCTTCCAGCACCGGTGGCGAATTCGGCAAGGCTGTTGAAGCCAAGACCGCTGAAGTCCAGAAAACCTTTGTGAACCTGGTGGACACCGCTGCCAAGAACGCACCAGCTGGCTCCGAGACCGCCGTTGCCGTAGTCAAGAGCGCTGTCGCTGCTGCCAACAACGCATTTGAGTCGGTCCAGAAGGCCGTCAAGCAGGCAACCGACGTCGCCGAAGCCAACTTCAACGCCGTGTCTTCGCAAGCTGTTGCCGCTGCCAAGACCGCTACCAAGAAGCGTTAATCGAATTTATCCGCATTGATCCCTGCCGCGATTTGGTGAGCACGCTCTACAAATCGCCGCACCGTTCGCAGATACTGCAGCGGTAGTGCTAAGGGATATCCGGTTGTCTCCTCGGATCTTTTCGATACCTTCGGGTTCAGGGATCCCTTAAGGGTTGGTTGCAAAACCAACCCTTTTTTTATGGCCGGCTGAAAACCTCAGCGGGCCTTGTCGGCTATCAGCGTGCGCAGTTGCGGCAGCGCCAGCAGCATGGCAGCGCGGCCGGCCTCAATCGCGCGGCGCTTGGCAGAAAAATCGGCGCCACGCAGGTTGCCCAGCGCAGGCCGCACCACCACATCGGCGCCCTGCAGCTCGTAGCGGTTAATGCTGCTGGCCATAATGGCAAAGGTCTGCAGCAGAATCTGCAGCGTATCGCCGGCCAGGTTGCTTTCGGGCAAAGCGGAAATGTCCACCGCCAGCACAATGTCTGCGCCCATGTCGCGCGCAAAATGCACAGGCACCGGCGCCACCAGACCGCCATCCACGTACTCGCGGCCATTGATCTTGACCGGCAAAAACACCGCCGGCACCGCGCTCGATGCCCGCACCGCCGTGGCCACATCGCCGCGCTGGAACAGCACCGCCTTGCCGGATTGCAGGTCGGTTGCCACAATGCCCAGCGGCAAAGGCAGGGCTTCGATTGTTTTGCCCGCCACCTGGGTGCTGACATAGCGCGCCAGCGCCTCGCCCCGCAGCATGCCGCGGCTGAACAGCGGGAGGGTCCAGTCGGTCAGCGTAGCTTCTTCCATTTCTTCGGCCACCTGCTGCAATTGCGCGGGGGTTTTGCCCGACGCATAAATCGCCCCGACCAGGCTGCCGGCCGACGTGCCCACCACCAGGTCGGGCTTGATGCCGGCCTCTTCCAGCACCTGGATCACGCCAATATGGGCAAATCCCCGCGCCGCGCCGCCGCCCAGCGCCAGGCCAATACGCGGTGGCTTTTTGGGCAGCACCACGTCGGGTACAACCGGCACCACGGGCGGTTTGACCACGGGCGCGCTGCTGCAGGCGCCCAGAAGAGCCGCGACCACCAGCGCGCCAAAAGCGGCTGTCCGCCGGAGGTTTATCCCGGGCGCAACGGCCGGCTTATTGGTAATGTTTCTTATTCTTGTTATTATTTGCACCATTCCGCTTTCCCTGTTTTTTCCATAAAGGTGTGTCTGCAATGTTGAAATCCCTTACCGCTGCGGCCGTTCTGGCGGCGCTGAGCCTGTCTGCCACCGCGCAGGAGCAGGTGGTCAACCTCTACTCCGCCCGGCATTATTCGACCGACGAAGCCTTGTACTCCGATTTCACCAAGGCCACCGGCATCAAGGTGAACCGGGTCGATGCCGACGACGCCGGCATTTTGGCCCGGCTGCGGGCGGAAGGCGCGGCCTCGCCCGCCGACGTGATTTTGCTGGTAGACGCCAACCGGCTCTGGAAAGGCGAAGCCGACGGCCTGTTTGCACCGGTCAAATCCAGCCTGCTGGAAAACGCAATTCCTGCCAACCTGCGCGCCAATGCCACGCCCGAAGGCACGCCCTGGTTTGGTTTTTCCACCCGCGCCCGGGTGATTGTGTACGACAAGCTCAAGGTCAAACGCAGCGATGTCGATACCTACGAAAAGCTGGCCGATCCCGCCAACAAGGGCAAGCTGTGTATTCGCTCCGGCTCGCACCCCTACAACATGTCGCTGTTTGGCGCGGTGACCGAGCACCTGGGTGAGCAAAAGGCAGAGTTGTGGCTCAAAGGGCTGGTAGCCAACATGGCGCGCGACCCCAAGGGCGGCGACACCGATCAGATCAAGGGCGTGGCCTCGGGCGAATGCGGCATTGCGGTGACCAACAGCTATTACCTCGCCCGCATCATGCGCTCCAGCAAGCCCGAAGACCAGGCGATTGCGGACAAGGTAGGTGTGGTGTTTCCCAACCAGGCCAGTTACGGCACCCATGTGAACATTGCCGGCGGCGCCATGGCCAAAAATGCCAAAAACCCCGCCAACGCGGTGAAGTTTCTGGAGTACCTGGCCAGCCCCAGCGCCCAGGAATATTTTGCCAACGGCAACAACGAATGGCCCACCGCCAGGGGCGCTGCGGTGAGCAACCCCGCGCTGAAAGCCATGAGTGGCGGCAGCTTCAAGAGCGAAACCATTCCCGTCAGCACTATTGGCGCCAACCAGGTCAAGGTGCAGCAGATGCTGGACCGGGTGGGATTCAAGTAAGCCCCACACTTCAAGCCCGCAGCTTGCGGGCTTGTTGGTCTAGAGCTTCCACTTCTCCAGCAGGCGCGCCGGGCGCATGGAGTCGTAACCTTCAAAAGGCTGGTGAATCCAGGGGTTGGTGGCGAGAAATTCGACTGAATAGTCGGCGCTGAAGGTCGACATGGCCTTGGTCCAGATGACCGCGCTGCGCAGCTCGGTAATGGCCGGGTAGCTGCCCTTGAGCACGCCAATGACTTCCTGCAGCGTGTGGCCGGTATCGGCCAGATCGTCCACCAGCAGCACCCGCCCGGCGATCTCGCCCTGCGGGGTGGTGATGTAGCGGGCCAGGTCCAGGTGCCCCTGCTGGGTGCCGGCTTCGGCCCGATAGGAGCTGGTGGACATGATGGCCAGCGGCTTGTCAAAAATGCGCGACAGGATATCGCCCGGCCGCATGCCGCCGCGCGCCAGGCACAGGATGGTGTCGAACTCCCAGCCCGACTGGTAAACCTTGAGCGCGAGCTTTTCAATCAGGTTGTGGTATTCGTCGTAGCTCACATACAGGTGGCTGCCGTCTTCTGTCAACATAACGTTGCTCCTGATTAAATAGCTAAAAACGAAGCAGGTACGCCGGCTATCGGCCTTTTTGACATGAAATTCACGCCAGATAGGGGTGTTTCATCATGATGGTGTGGTCGCGGTCGGGGCTGGTCGAGATCACATCAATCGGCACGCCGGTGACTTCGGCAATGCGCTCCAGGTAGTTGCGCGCGGCCTGCGGCAGGCGGGCGTAGTCGGTCACGCCCACGGTGCTGTCGCTCCAGCCCGGCAGGGTTTCGTACAAAGGCTTGCAGCGGGCAATTTCTTCAGCGCCCATCGGCAGGATGTCGGTCTTCTCGCCGTCCAGTTCGTAGCCGGTGCACAGCAGCAGCTCTTTCAGGCCATCCAGCACATCAAGCTTGGTGATACACAGCCCCGTGAGGCCATTGACCTGGGCCGAGCGTTTGAGCAGCGCGGCGTCAAACCAGCCGCAGCGGCGCGAACGGCCGGTGGTCACGCCCTTTTCTGCGCCCACGGTGCTCATGTGGTAGCCGGGCGTGCCCGGGGTTTCCCAGTCGAGTTCGGTGGGGAACGGGCCACCGCCGACGCGGGTGCAGTAGGCCTTGGTGATGCCCAGCACATAGTGCAGCATGCCAGGGCCCACACCGGCGCCAGCCGACGCATTGCCGGCCACGCAGTTGCTCGACGTTACAAACGGGTAGGTGCCGTGGTCCACATCCAGCAGCGTGCCCTGCGCGCCTTCAAACAGCAGGTTGGCGCCCGCCCGGTGTGCGTCGTTGAGTTCGCGCGAGACATCGGCCATCAGCGGCTTGAGCAGCTCGGCGTGGCGCATGGCCTCGGCATACACCGTGTCGAAATCAATCGCCGGCGCATTCAAAAAGGTGGTCAGCACATGGTTGTGCAGATCGAGCAGGTCTTTCAGCTTGGCGGCAAACCGGTCGGGGTACTTCAGGTCCTGCACGCGCAGCGCGCGGCGCGCGATTTTGTCCTCGTAGGCCGGGCCAATGCCGCGGCCGGTGGTGCCGATCTTGGCATTGCCACACTGCTCGCGCGCGACTTCGCGGGCAATGTCCAGCGCCACGTGGAAAGGCAAAATCAGTGGGCAGGCCTCGCTCACCCGCAGGCGCGAGCGCACTTCCACGCCCGCTTTTTCCAGCCCTTCAATTTCTTCAAACAGCTTGGCTGCCGACAACACCACGCCGTTGCCGATGTAGCACTTCACGCCGGGCCGCATGATGCCGCTGGGGATCAAATGCAGTGCGGTTTTCACGCCGTTGATCACCAGCGTGTGGCCGGCGTTGTGGCCGCCCTGGAAACGCACCACGCCCTGGGCGC
>JAZKCX010000081.1:0-3902 GCA_040387875.1 Pseudomonadota bacterium
GGCCAGGTACATGGCAATCTGGCGCGGCCGGGCAATGCTGGCGGGCCGCTTCTTGCTGTACATGTCGGCGACCTTGATCTTGTAATAGTCGGCCACCGTCTTCTGGATGTTCTCCACGCTGATCTGCCGGTTCTGGATGGACAGCAGGTCGCGCAGCGCTTCGCGTGCCAGCTGGATAGAGATTTCCTTCTGGTTGAAACGCGAATACGCCAGGATCTTGCGCAGCGCGCCTTCCAGCTCGCGCACGTTGGAGCGCACGTTCTTGGCCACGAAAAAAGCCACCTCTTCCGGCATCTCAGCGCCTTCGGAACGCGCCTTGCTGATCAGAATGGCCACCCGCATCTCCAGCTCGGGCGGCTCCAGCGCCACCGTGAGGCCCGAGTCAAATCGAGAAACCAGCCGTTCGTGGATGTCGGGCAGGCCCTTGGGATAGGTGTCGCTGGTCATCACGATGTGCGACTTGCGGGCCAGCAGCGCCTCAAAGGCGTTGAAAAATTCTTCCTGGGTGCGCTCCTTGTTGGCAAAGAACTGCACGTCATCAATCAGCAACAGATCAAGCGAGTGGTAGCGGTGCTTGAACTCGTCAAAAGTCTTGCGCTGGTAGGCCTTAACCACATCCGACACAAACTGCTCGGCGTGGATGTAGAGAACCCGCATGTTGGGCCGGTCGGCCAGCAAGCGGTTGCCCACTGCATGCATCAGGTGGGTTTTGCCCAGCCCAACGCCGCCGTAGATAAAAAGTGGGTTGTACAGTTGCCCCGGCATGCCCGAGACATGCATTGCGGCAGCCCGCGCCATGCGGTTGGCCGTGCCCTCCACCAGGGTGTCAAAAGTCAGTGCGGTATTGAGCCGGGTCTTGAACCCATTGGCGGCCGAGTCTTCGCTGCCGGCCAGCCCGACCGGCTCGCCCATCAGTTCTTCGTCCACCTGCGTTGCAACCATACTGCGCCGCGCCTTCTCTTCACGCGGAGCAAGCGCTAACTCCATAGCGATCGGCTGGCCCGAAAACTTCTCGAGCATGGCGGTGATGCGGCCGGCATACTGGGCCCGCACCCAGTCCAGCTTGAAGCGATTCGCCACCAGCAAAGTAACTTTGGCAAGGTCGTCCGAGACCTCGGCCACCAGCGGCCGGATCCAGGTATTGAATTGTTGTTCGGGCAGTTCCTGGGCAAGCTGGTCAACACAGGCTTGCCACAAACCCTGGCTCGCGCCCTGGCTTATTCCCTCACTCATACAGTCGGTCTGGCATTGTGGATAGTTATGATTTTTGGCCTGCTGCATTGTAGGTGGCAAACAAGTTATCCACACTTGGCAAAAGCCCTAGGCGGTGGAGCCGGCGCCACAGAAATAAACCCCCGGCCCTTGCCGAAACGGCCGAAACTTTGCGATAATCATGGGTTTCCCTGATTAGTCACTTTATGTCCAGCGCCCTTTGCCAAGCAGTTTGGCAGCGTGGACCTGGATCAGGGATGCTCTATCAGGATCCACCATGAAACGCACTTACCAACCTTCGAAAATCCGCCGCGCCCGCACCCACGGCTTTCTGGTCCGCATGAAGACCCGCGGCGGCCGTGCCGTGATCAATGCGCGCCGTGCCAAGGGCCGCAAGCGCCTGGCTGCCTGAGCGCAGCTTTAGCGCAAGCAGCGGTGCAGCGGCTGACCTCGCGCGCCCAGTTCCAGGCCGTGATGGATGGGCAGACGGTGGCGCGCACAGCCCATTTTGTATTGCACCGCAAGGCCTTGACGGACACCATGCGCCAGCCCTTGTTTCCGGTTCCGGCCGGCAACCCTGCAGCTGACACGGGCTGGCTGGGCGCCATGATTCCCAAGCGCTGGGCCAAGCGCGCCGTCACCCGCAACGCGGTGCGGCGCCAGATTTACAGCGTGGCGCCGCAGTTCATTTCCCGTCCCGAAGCCATGGCCCACGTTGTGCGCCTGCGCAGCGCATTCAACCGTGCCGAGTTTCCCAGTGCCAGCTCACCCGCCCTGAAGGCGGCGGTGCGCAGCGAACTGGAGCAGCTTTTTGCCGGGGCCGCGCCATGATGCGCGCATTGCTCACGGCGCTGGTCAAGGGCTACCGCTTGTTTTTCAGCGCCTGGCTGAGCGCGGGTGACTGCCGTTTTACCCCGAGCTGTTCTACCTACGCGCTGCAGGCCCTGGAGCAGCACGGCGCTGCGGCCGGCAGCTACCTGGCCCTGCGCCGCATCGTGCGCTGCCAGCCCTGGTGTGCCGGCGGCCACGATGACGTGCCCGCGCAAACACCCCGGCTGTTTGGCCTGCTCTCTTTATCTTCAGCAAAGAAATCCTCATGAACGATATTCGCCGCACCATCCTGTGGGTGATTTTTGGTTTTTCCACCATCTTGCTGTGGGACCAGTGGCAGTTGCACAACGGGAACAAGGCCACGTTTTTCCCAACCCCGGTAAAACAGGGCGCGCCGTCGGCCAATCCGCCCGCAGGTGCCGCCCAGACGGGCGCATCGGTACCCGTGCCAGGCGCTGCCACCTCCACCACGGCGGCGACCGGTGCTTCGGCGGTGCCGGTCTCTGCTGCAGCGCCTGCAGCGCAGCGCGAGCGCATCTCTGTATCTACCGACGTGCTCAAACTCAACTTCGACACCGAAGGCGGCTCGCTGGTTTATGCCGAAATGCTCAAGCATGTGGACTCCAATAACCGCGATCGCAACTTCGTGCTGTTCGACGAGAGCAAGGAGCGGGTCTACCTGGCGCAGACCGGTTTGGTGGCCGGTGCGGCCGGAGGCAGTTTTCCCACACACAAAACGCTGATGACGCTGGTGCCCGGCGAGCGTGTGCTGAAAGACGCGATGAACGAGCTGGTGCTGCGTTTTGAATCGCCTGAAGTGGGTGGCGTGAAGCTGGCCAAAACCTATACGCTCAAGCGCGGCTCCTACGAGATTGCGGTCAAGCACGAAATCACCAACACCGGCACCGCCCCCGTGGCGCCGCAGGTCTATATGCAGTTGGTGCGCGACGGCAACAAACCGCCGGGTGAGTCGGCGTTTTATTTCACCTTTACCGGTCCTGCGGTCTACACCGAGGCGAAAAAATTCCAGAAAGTGGATTTCAGCGACATCGAGAAAAACAAGGTCGATGTTGAAAAAACCGCCACCAACGGCTACGTGGCCATGGTCCAGCACTATTTCGCCAGTGCCTGGCTGTTGCCCGACGGCGTGCAGCGCGAGCTGTTCATGCGCAAGGTCGACACCAATCTGTATTCGGTGGGCATGATCGCGCCGCAGGGCGAAATTGCGCCCGGCGCCAGCAAAACGGTGGACGCACGGCTGTTTGCCGGCCCGCAGGAAGAAAAGCTGCTGGAAGCCATGGCCCCCGGCCTGGAGCTGGTGAAAGACTATGGCTGGCTCACCATTCTGGCCAAGCCGCTGTACTGGCTGCTGTATGCGCTCAACAGCTTCATCAACAACTGGGGCTGGTCGATTGTGGCGCTGGTGGTGGTGCTCAAGGCGGCGTTTTACTGGCTCAATGCCAAGGCCTATGCCAGCATGGCCAAGATGAAGGGCGTCGGCCCGCGCATCACCGAAATGCGCGAACGCCTGAAAGACAAGCCACAGGAAATGCAGCAGGAGATGATGCGCATCTACAAGGAGGAAAAGGTCAACCCCATGGGTGGCTGTTTCCCCATCCTGATCCAGATTCCGGTGTTCATTGCGCTGTACTGGGTGCTGCTGAGTTCGGTGGAGATGCGCAACGCACCCTGGATTCTGTGGATCAACGATCTGGCCGCGCCCGACCCGTTTTTCATCCTGCCGGTGGTGATGACGCTCACCACCCTGCTGCAGACCTGGCTCAACCCCACACCCCCCGATCCACTGCAGGCCAAGCTGATGTGGTTCATGCCGCTGGCCTTCAGCGTGATGTTCTTCT
>JAZKCX010000082.1:0-5010 GCA_040387875.1 Pseudomonadota bacterium
GGCCTGATTCCCTACCTCTTCGGTGCCATGGCGATGGAGGCCGTAGGCCGCGCCGCCGGCTCGGTGGTGGTAGAAGTGCGGCGCCAGTTCGCCGATGGCGAGATCATGGCCAACAAGCGCAAGCCTGACTACAGCGCTGCGGTAGACATGTTGACCACGGCAGCCATCAAGGAAATGGTGATCCCCAGCCTGTTGCCGGTGGCCGTACCCATCATCGTGGGCCTGCTGCTCGGACCTGCCGCACTCGGCGGCCTGCTGATGGGCACCATCGTGACCGGCCTGTTTGTGGCCATCTCCATGTGTACCGGCGGCGGTGCCTGGGACAACGCGAAGAAATACATTGAAGACGGCCACCACGGCGGCAAAGGTTCCGAGGCGCACAAGGCCGCCGTGACCGGCGACACCGTGGGCGACCCCTACAAGGACACCGCCGGTCCGGCCATCAACCCGCTGATCAAGATCATCAATATCGTGGCGCTGCTGATTGTGCCGCTGGTGGTGAAATTCCATGGCGGCGAAGCGCCCAAGGCCGCCGTTGCAGAGCCAGTGGCCATCCATGCCGCCGCTGCTGCCCCTGCCGTGGTACTGGTGGCCCCCACCGCCAAATAAGCCCGGCGCATCCAACAAAAAGCCCGCTTCGGCGGGCTTTTTCTTTTTCAGCGCAGCGGCAACAGCACCGATCGCACCAGCACACTGGCTGGCGCCACCAGGTCCACCAATGCATCGGCACGGTTTTCTTCCAGCGCCTGCAGTACCAGCTCGTTGATACCGCCCACCACGGCCATGGCCATGCTGGCAGTGAGCGCGGGGTCGCGCAGCGGATGGCGTCCGCCATCGCTGACCTTCTGCACAATAAAGTCGGCCAGCTCCTGATTGACCTTGCGGCGCACCGCCAGGCCTTCCACGCCCTGCCCCAGAATTTCAATAAACAAGGTGCGCAGCAGCATGGGGTTACTGGCCAGGCAGCCAAAGTAGGCCTTGAGTGCATGGTCCACCTGAATTTCCCAGTCGCGCGCCGGGTCGATAGCGTCGCGCAGTACCACCAGCGCGCCGTGGCTGGCGGCCTGGTAGAGCGCAATCATGCATTCGTTCTTGCTGGCAAAATGTTCGTAGAAAGTTCGTTTGGACATGCCGGCGAAGCGCACAATGTCGGCCACCGTGGTGTCGGCATAGCCTTTTTGCGCCACACTGCTGGCCATGCCGTCGAGCAGGCGGTTGCGGTAGGCATTGTCGGCGGGCAGCGTTTCCGGGGGCGCTGCGGTCGAATCGATCGGGTCAGTAGACATAAAAAATCACGTTATGGTACTTGACAGTACCAATTTATGGATTTAAATTGCGTTCATGCTGGTACCAACTGGTACCAACCCATTTCAGGACGAAAAACCATGACTGAACTTGTTGTACGCCGCCTGCTGATCGACCTCGAGACGCCGCTGCCGCGCCACTGGTGTGGTGGTGACGCGTTTCGCACCGCCCTGTTCAACGCACTTTCGATGAGCTTTCCTGTCGGCGAGCAGTTTTTCATCGATTCGGTTCGCGACGGCCTCAAAGTTCTGCCGCCCGAACAGCAGGAAAAGTATAAGGCCGAAGTTCAGGGCTTTATTGGCCAGGAAGCCACCCATCGGCGCATCCATGCGCTGTTCAACGGCCACCTGGAAAAGCAGGGTCTGCCCAACGAGTGGGCGCCGCGCATCGTTGAGAAAATGAAGATTTTTGACGGCGGCGACGTGCGCCATCGCCTGGCTGTCACTGCTGCCAACGAGCATTTCACCGCCATTCTGGCCGAATGGATGCTGGCCAACCACGACCGCATGGGCGATTGCGAGCCGCGCCTGAAAACCATGTGGCTGTGGCACAGCGCCGAAGAATCCGAACACAAAACCACCGCATTCGATATTTACCGCGCGGCGGGTGGCAGCGAGCAGTGGCGCATCACGTGGTTCAAGCGCGTCACCGTGTTTTTCCTGAGCGACCTGCTGCGCCAGACCGTGACCAACCTGCGCAAGGACGGCACGCTGTGGCAATGGCAAACCTGGAAGAGTGGCGCCAGCTACCTGTTTGGCCAGCGCGGCCTGATCCGCCAGGCCTACAAACCCTGGAAAGAATATTTCCGCGCCGACTTTCACCCCAACGAGCAGGACGGCACACTGTCTGAAAACTGGTTGCGCGACAACGCGATGCAGTACGCCCGCGTAGGCGCATAGATCTGAAATCTCTGTCCGACAAAAAAGCCCGCTGTCAGCGGGCTTTTTTTACGTGGGGGCTTATTGCTTTACAGCTTCCACCTGGATCACCAGACGAATGCTGTCCGGAATGCCTGGCAGGCCGTAGGTCATCCCCCAGCCGCTGCGGGCAATCGTGGTCTCGAAATCGCCGCCGCAGACTTCGCGCTTCAGGCGCGGGTGGTCGTAGCAGCCAAAACGGCTGGCGGTCAGCGTCACCGGGCCGGTCTTGCCCAGCAGGGTAAGCTGGCCTTCCACTGTTTTCACCTTGTCGCCGTCAAAAGTGAACTTGTCGCCAACAAATTTGGCGGTGGGAAATTCGGCGGCGTTGAAGAAATCCTTGCTCTTGAGGTGCGCGTCAAACGGTCCGGTGCCGGTGTTGATGGAGCCGGTCTCCAGGGTCAGGTCCACTTTGCCGGTTTTGGCGGCTTTGTCGAGGGTGATCGTCCCCTCTTTTTTGTCGAAACGACCGCGGTTGGTGGACACGCCAAAGTGCTGCGCTTCGAAAGTCACAAAGGTATGGGTGGGCTCAATGGCATAGGTGGCCGATTGCGCAAAGCCGGTGCCGGCCAGGGTAGCGAGGGCCAGGCCCAGTGCGAGTTTTTTCATGAAGATCTCCTGTTAAAAAATGAAAGGGGCGGTCAGAGCGCGGGTACGCCGGTGAGCGCCAGTTTGAACTTGACCAGCACGTCGTTGGCAACAATGGAAACATCGTTCCATTCGCCTTCGCCGACCTTGAAGTCAATGCGTTTGATGGTGAAACTGCCGGCTGCCGTGGTGCTGGCGCCCGACTGGGTGAGTGTGGCGGGCACCACCACATCGCGGGTCACGCCCTTGATGGTGAGCTTGCCGGTGATCTCGAACTTGCCGCCGCCCAGGCTTTTCATGCTGGTGGACGCAAAACTCGCCTGCGGCACCTTGGCGCTGTTGAACCAGCCTGGGGCCTTGAGTTCGGTTTCGGTCTCGGCCGAACCCAGGTTGGCGCTGGCCAGGTCGATGGTGAAGCTGGCCTTGCCAGCCTCGGGCTTTTTCGGATCAAAAGCGATCTGCGCGTCAAATTTCGTGAAGCGCCCTTCCACCGGCACGCCCATCTGCTTGCTGACAAACACAATCTCGCTTTGCGCCGGCACCAGCTTTTGCTGGGCATGTGCGCTGGCAACCAGCAGCAGGCCGGCGACAAAGGGCAACAATTTCTTCATGGATTTCCTTCAAGACGAACCGGTTCAGCGGGGATGGAGCAAAGCCAGAGGCCGTTGGTTCCGCAGCCGCTCAGGACCACATGCGCCGGATCAACCCGTCGCGGTCCACAAAATGGTGTTTCAGCGCGCCCGCCACATGCAGCAGCACCAGCACCGCCAGCGCCTTGGCCAGCCAGCCGTGCCAGGGTTTGATGGCCGCAGCCAGCTCTTTTCCGGGCGCCACGAAATCGGGCAGCGGCAACACGCCAAACAGCACCACTGGGAATCCCGCCGCAGAGCTGTAGGCCCAGCCCAGCAGCGGCGTGGCAAAAAACAGCAGGTACATCAGCGCGTGGGTGACGTGGGCGCTGGTTTTTTGCCACTGCGGCATGGGCAGATCGGCCGGCGGCCGGTGGGACAGGCGCCACAACAGCCGCACGGCCGACAGGGTAAGAATACAAATGCCTGCCCACTTGTGCCAGTTGAACAACTGCAGCCGCAGCACCGACATTTTCATGTCCACCATCTGCAGCCCCACCAGAAAACTGGTCACGATGGCCAGCGCCAGCAGCCAGTGCAGCAGCATGGCAATGCGGGTGTATCGGGCGGGCCGGGTAGAAAAATGCATGGCGGGGTGAGCGAAAACTGAGCGAATGGTAAGCGCAGACTGGCAATGCCCGGGCTGTGCGGGGTCAATTGCCCTGCAAGCGGGGTTTTTTAGGCGTTTTATGCCCCTGGCCGGCGTCGCATCTCATTTTTATGCTATTAAATTTGATGATTTTGCGCATCCCGACCTGCTGCGTGAAATACCGCACACTGCCAGCCCCGGCCGGTCGGTGTAAGCACCACTGACGCCCCACCGCCGGAACTACGACAATAGGCTTATGTCAGAACGTGTCATTCCTCTCGTCGACCACCGCAAGTCGTTTGCCACGCCGGCGGCTGCATTCAACCCTGCCCAGCGCATTGCACCCAATGGTCTGCTCGCCGACACCCTGGGCCGGCCACTGACTGACCTGCGCATCAGCGTGACCGACCGCTGCAATTTCCGCTGCAGCTACTGCATGCCCAAAGAAGTGTTCGACAAGGACTACCCCTACCTGCCGCACAGCGCGCTCTTGAGCTTTGAGGAAATCACCCGCATTGCCAAAGTATTCGTTTCGCACGGCGTGCGCAAACTGCGCCTGACCGGCGGCGAGCCGCTGCTGCGCAAGAACATCGAACTGCTGATTGAGCAACTTGCCGCGCTGCGCACGGTAGATGGCCAGCCGCTCGATTTGACGCTCACCACCAACGGCTCGCTGCTGGCGCGCAAGGCCAAGGCGCTCAAGGCTGCCGGCCTGAACCGCGTGACCGTCAGCCTGGACGGGCTGGACGACGCAGTTTTCCGCAGCATGAACGACGTGGATTTTCCGGTGCAGGACGTGCTGGCCGGCATACAAGCCGCGCGCGACGCCGGACTGGGCCCGATCAAGGTCAACATGGTGGTCAAGCGCGGCACCAACGAGCACGAAATCCTGCCGATGGCGCGCTACTTCAAGGGCACCGGCATTGTGCTGCGCTTCATCGAATACATGGACGTGGGCGCCACCAACGGCTGGCGCATGGAC
>JAZKCX010000083.1:0-26975 GCA_040387875.1 Pseudomonadota bacterium
CCTTCCATCGGGTCGACCGGCGCGGTCCACGGGGCCAGCGCCAGTGCCTTGCGGGTGTCGGCATAGCCAGCATCGCGCCGGGCCTGGATGCCGGTGCGCGAAAAATCGATGTCCTTGCTGACGTCTTCGCCTTCCAGCGGCGGCGCCAGCAGGCGCACCACCTGCATGGTGGTGCCGCAGCCCCAGGCGGTGAGCTCCTGCACTTTGGGGTCGTCCAGCAGCTTGGCGGGCAACTGCTTTTTCAGCTCGCGGATCACGTGGCGCAGCCGGTGCAGTTGCTGCTGGCGCGCAATGTGGCTGTCGTCGCGGCTGGCGTACTGGATGTCTTTTTGCCGCGCCAGCACCTGCGCGATGGACACCGGCTCGGGCCCGTGCTGCTGCCAGACGTTCACCGCAAAAATCAGCGAACTGGTGCGCGGCGAATCGTCGAGCACCGCCTCGATCGGCGTGTTGGAATACAGGCCGCCATCCCAGTAGGCCACACCGTCAATGCGCACTGCCGGAAACGCCGGCGGCAGCGCGCCCGAGGCCATGATGTGGCGCGCGTCCAGCGTCTCGTCGCGGCTGTCGAAATAGCGCATCTGGCCGGTGCTGGCGTTGACTGCGCCCACCGTCAGCCGGGTCTGCTCTTCGTTCAGAAAATCAAAGTCCATCAGCGCTTGCAGCGTGCCCTGCAGCGCGGTGGTGTTGTAGTACGACGCGTGCTCCACCCCCAGCGGCGCCTGCACGCCCTGCAGCGCCGCCAGGTTAGGCGTGAAAAAGCCGGGAATGCCCCATGCCACCGTCTGCGCGTTCGACAGCAGATTTCCCAGGCCGGGCAGGGCCAGCGGCGCCACGGCGGGCGAGCGCTGCGCCACCAGATCCCAGAAGGCATTCAGCCGGTCCATGCGCTGGTCGGGCGCGTTGCCCACAATCAGCGCGCCGTTGATTGCGCCTATCGAGGTGCCAATCACCCAGTCGGGTTCCACGCCGGCTTCGTGCAGCGCCTGGTAGACCCCCACATGGTAGGCGCCGAGCGCGCCGCCGCCTTGCAGCACCAGCACCACCTGGCCCGGCGTTTCAGGGGCTTGGGGCGTGGCGGAGGGAGAGTTTCTTTTGGTGGCCATAATGGGTTCTGCTGTTGCACTGCATCATCGCCGGAAATCACCTGAAGAAGGTGCCCGGCATGGGCTCGGGCTGACCGCCTACAGCCGCCGTACGGTTTCGGCCTTACCTTAATGGGGCTGCGCTGCTTTGTGCAGTACCCCCAATTTTTCCAGAAGGCTTCCGTGGTCAGGCTCCAATTTTCCATCCAGCTCCAGTACGACGTCGCTCCCGGCGGCAGCGACTTCATTTTCAATATCCATGCGGCACAAACGCCGCAGCAGCGTGTGCTGACCGAGGATTTGCAGATTAGCCAGCCGCAGCAGCCCGACCACTACACCGACCCCGCCACCTACACCCGTTTCATGCGGCTGCATGCGGCGGGTGGCCCGCTGCAGGTGAACTACAGCGCCACGGTAGACATTGACCACTACGAGGCCCTGCCCGACCAGCTGGGCGAGGTGCCGGTGCCACAACTGCCCGGCTCGGTGCTGCCCTACCTCTACCCCAGCCGCTACTGCCAGTCCGACCGTCTCCACCGTTTTGCGGTGAAGGAGTTTGGCCAGCTCTGGCAGGGCTACAGCCGGGTGCTGGCGATTCGCGACTGGGTCACGCGCCGCGTGTCCTTTCAGTCCAACACCACCAACGGCAACACCTCGGCGGTAGATACGCTGGTGGAACAGGTCGGCGTGTGCCGCGATTTTGCGCATTTGATGATTGCGCTGTGCCGGGCGGTGAACATTCCTGCGCGTTTTACCACCGGCATTGATTTTGGTGCCGATCCCGCGCTGGGGCCCACCGACTTTCACGCCTACGTCGAGGTGTTCCTGGGCGACCGCTGGTATTTGTTCGACCCGTCAGGCACCGCCATTCCGATGGGTTTTGTGCGTTTTGCCAGCGGCCGCGACGCCGCCGATGCGGCCTTTGCCACCATCTTTGGCGGCGTCATGGCGTCGGCACCGGTGATCAACATCCAGGCCATACCGGGTGCCAACGGCAAGCTGGTGGTGCCGCAGCACGTGGCGCACGGCCTGTCGACCGACAGCCAGCAAATTAGAAGCTAAATCGGGCTCTGGCCGGCACCTTATCTTACTTCATAGCTATTGAATAAATAGCGTTTACGGGATGCGCACCGCACCATAAGAGGAACGCTGGCCCCGGCGCTCGTCGTCGTTTCCACCGCGTCGCGGGCTGTCGTACTGCGGCCGCTCGGGCCTGCCAGCGCGTTCCGTGCGGTTGCCGTCGGGCCGGGCCTGCAGCGGCACCGCCTGTTGCTGATGCATGCGTTGCTGCGCTTGGGCCTGAGCCTGGGCTTGGGCTTGGGCCTGGGCCTGGGCTTGGCTGCGCTCCTGGGCGCGTTGCAAAAAGCCGCGCTGCTCTGCCTCGCGCTGCTGCAAACGTTGCTGTAGCTGCTGTTGCTCTACCATGGAGTCGGCAGGCCGGCCCGACGAAAAGCGCTGGGGCTGGCCGGCATCGTTGCGCTGGCGGAACTGCGGGCGTTGTTGCACCTGAATCTCGTTTTGTTGCTGCACGCCGATGGCGGCAGCGGGCGCAGCCACCGGCTCTTGTGCGCGCACACCGGTATCGGCCGGGCGCATGCGGCGGTTGTTGTCGTACCAGCCAGTGCCGCCATCGCGCCAGCCGGCACGGTCATTGGAGCCGTCATTTGGGCGGTCATTGGATCGCTCATTCGCAGCACGCTGCACCAGCGCCTCGCGTCCGCTCACCGTGGCGGGCGGCGCGGCATTGCTGCCTGCCAACGGCACGCCGGGTCGCATATAGCGTTGCGGGTTGCCCTGGGGCGGCGCCACCACCTGCGCGCGGTTGAGCTCGTCCTGGCGCACGCGGAAGTGGTCGTTGCGCACCGGCCGGCCCTGGGTGAAGGTGTCGGCACCCACGGCGGTCACGGCCTGCGGCAAACGCTGGTGGCGGAACCCGCCATTCGGGTTGAAGTTGTGTTGCCCGCCCGCGTGCTGGTTCACCCGGCTGGTGTAGCGCGGGCTGGCCCGGTAGTGCGGCCGCCAGGCTTCACCCGGGGCCAGTGGAAACCAGGCCACGCCCGAGCGGCCGGGGTGCGACTGAAAGCTGAAGTTCGCACCGCCGCCCACAAAACCCACCAGCGCTGGCGCATAGACCGGGCGCTGCGCTACCGGGCCGGGCACCCAGCCCCAGCGGTTGCTGACGTAGGCCCAGCGGCCGTAGTGCGAGGGCGCAAAGCCCCAGGGCGCGTCGTCCACCCAGGTCCAGCCCCAGGGCGCAATCTGTGCCCAGTGGCCGGCGCGGTAGGGCGCCCAGTCGGCCGCCACGGCGCGCGGGTACCAGACCGGGCCGTAGCTGGCGTCGGTGGTCCAGTCGCCGTACTGGTCAAGCTGCTGGTAACCCACGGTTTCGCGCGAGACATAACGTGCGCTGATCGACAGGTCTTCGGCGCGGTCGCGGGCGCTGGCCCAGGCGTCAAAGCCGTCGCGGCTCACATCTTGCACTGCCACCTGGGCCAGGCCGGTGCCGGCAAAGGTGGTCTGCAGGCCGCTGCCCAGGCTCTGGGAAATACCCCCTTCGCCATAGACCACGCCACTGCCGGATGGCACAGAAATACGGGTGGCGTTGCGCACCGCGTCCACGTCAATCCGGTATTCGCCCGGCTGGTTCACGATGAAGGCCAGGTTGGGCGTGTCGATCTGCAGGCGCTGGCCTTCAAACAGCGCGCGCACCCGCAGGCTCAGCACGCCCTGGGTGAGCTGCAGCTGCGTGAGGTCGTCGTCCACCACCACCATGTTCAGGCTGGTTTCGCTGCCCAGCCGGGCGGCGGTGGAGCCGATGTGTAATTCGGAGCGCGAGCGCTCGGCGGTCCAGATGCGGTCGCCGCTGGCCAGCGGGCGGTTGGGCACGGCGGCGTTCCACTCGTCCACACCGGGCGGCGAAAAGCTGACGTTGCCTTCAATGGCGCTGAAACGCGCGACCCGGCCGGGCGGGTCCATGCCAGTGTCGGTCTGGGCCAAAGCGCTGCCGGTGCCCAGGGCAACCAGCAGCAGGGCGCTGGCGCAGCGGCGCACGGTTTGCGCAGGGTGGAAAGTGAATGTCATCATGTTTCTATGAACGCACGAGCAGCGCCCAGGATTATGAATACGCGGTAAAGCCAAATGGCCGCGCCCGCATTATTGAAACCGGATGTAATTCTGCGCCACTTCGCCTGGCAAGTGATCACCCACGTACACTGCCGCCTGTGCTTTTAACACCCCACCATGGCTGAACTCTGGGCCAGCACCCGATTGGGCCCGCCCGAGCGCAATGCGCGCGGCTGGCTGCTGCCCTCTGCAGCCGTTGTGCGGCCCTTGCTGCAGCGGCCCGAGCTGGCGCTGGTGCCCGAATCGTGTTCCGCCGAGTTGGCGCTGCACGCCGCGCTGCAGACCGACCCCCTGCGTGCGGTTGCAGCGGCTGAGCTGGCCAGCCTGCAAGACGCGGATGCGCGGGAGAACTACGCGCTTTTTCTGCGTTTTCGCGACACACTTTTGCAGGCCGGTACGCTGGAAGCCTGCTACCTGCAACTGCTGCGCCAGGGCACGGTGGACTTTCCCCCGCTTTTTTTCGACTGGACGGTGCAACAGATTGCCCGCAGCCTGCTGTCGGAGGTAGAGGATGCCTGGCAGGTGCGTGCGGCGGAGCTGCTATTTCGGCCACAGCGCATTTCCATCCAGGATGGCCAGGTGCTGGCAGGCGACCGCGACACGCTGGACCTGCTGAACGAGACTGGCGGTTTTGGCGCGGTAGGCCGGCTGCTGGTGCAGGGCAATGCGCCGCTGGCAGCGGTAGACATGCAGGTGCTGGGCGAACACAACGCCGCCGCCTACTGGCAGGGCAGCCGCTTTAACTTTTTGCTCGATCTGACGCACGAAGTGCAGCAGAACCTGGGCCACGGCCTGGTGTTCCACCTGGCGCGCAAACGCTCGGGCCTTTCGGCACTGGCGCGGGTGCTGGAGCGCTGGGTAGCGCATTTTCTGGGGGTGGAAGTGCGTATTCAGCCGCTGCAGAAAATCGACGACGCGGCCTGGCGCTGGCATCTGGGGCTGGATGCAGAGTCCAGCGCCATCCTGAATGATTTGTACCAGGACCAGCCGGTGGAGCCCGCGCGGCTGCAGCGCCTGCTGAGCCTGTTCCGGCTGGAGTTTGTACAGCCGCAGGAGATGCGCGCCGATGTGGCGGGCAAGCCGGTCTATCTGGGGCTGGCGATGGCTGCGGACGGCGTACTGCGGCTCAAACCGCAGAACCTGCTGCTGAACCTGCCGTTGGCTACGCCGAGCTAGGTCAGGTCTTCCTCAAAAAACTCCAGCGCGCCCGTGGTGCCGGCAGCCCGCTGCGCCGCTTCGCCCTTGCGCAGATCGACCCGGCGGATCTTGCCGGAAATGGTCTTGGGCAGCTCGGCAAACTCTATGCGGCGAATGCGTTTGTACGGTGCCAGCCGCTCGCGGCAAAACGCCAGAATGTCGCGTGCCAGTTCCGCGCCGGCGGTGTGGCCAGCGGTCAGCGTGACATAGGCCTTGGGCACAGCCAGGCGCAATGGGTCGGGGCTGGGCACCACGGCGGCTTCGGCTACGGCCGGGTGCTCGATCAACACCGACTCCAGCTCGAACGGGCTGATGCGGTAGTCGGACGCCTTGAACACGTCGTCGGCCCGGCCCACATAGGTGATGTAGCCGTCGGCGCCGCGCTGTGCCACGTCGCCGGTGTGGTAGTGGCCGTCGCGCATGACTTCGGCGGTTTTTTCCTCGTCGCCCGAGTAGCAGAGCATCAGGCCCAGCGGACGGGCCGACAGGTCGAGCGAAACTTCGCCTTCGTCGGCCGGTTTGTCTTCGGCGTCCAGCAGCACCACCTTGTAGCCGGGCATGGGCCGGCCCATGCTGCCGGAGATGACTTTCTGGCCGGGGCTGTTGCCAATCTGGCAGGTGGTCTCTGTCTGGCCGAAGCCGTCGCGGATGGTGATGCCCCAGGCCGCATACACCTGGTCAATCACTTCCGGGTTAAGCGGCTCGCCGGCGCCAATGAGTTCGCGCAACTGCACTTTCCAGGGCTTCAGATCCGCCTGGATCAGCAGGCGCCAGACGGTAGGCGGCGCGCACATCACGGTCACACCGTGCTTTTCGAGTACGCCCAGCAGTACCTCGGCCTTGAAGCGCGCGTAGTTGAAGATGAAGATGCAGGCGCCCGCGTTCCACGGCGCGAAAAAGCAGCTCCAGGCATGTTTGGCCCAGCCGGGCGACGAGATGTTGAGATGGATGTCACCCGGTTGCAGACCAATCCAGTACATGGTGGACAGGTGCCCGACCGGATAGCTCTGGTGGCTGTGCAGCACCAGCTTGGGCTTGGAGGTGGTGCCCGAGGTGAAGTACAGCAGCAAGGGGTCGGTGGCCTTGGTCGGACCATCGGGCGTGAAATCCTTGCTGGCCGCATAGGCCGCGTTGAACGGTTGCCAGCCTTCGGTGCTGCTGCCCACCGCGACGCGCGTATAGCTGCCGGTAATCGCTGCAAATTTGGCCGCGTGCTCGGTGCCGGCCACCACGTGTTTGACGCCGCCGCGCTCAAAACGGTCCACCAGGTCGTCATGCACCAGCAGGGTGGTGGCGGGAATCACCACCGCGCCGAGTTTGAAGGCAGCCAGCATGGTTTCCCACAGCTCGCGCTGGTTGCCCAGCATCAAGAGCACCCGGTCGCCGCGCGACACACCCAGGCCGCGCAGCCAGTTGGCCACCTGGTTCGAGCGCGCGGACATCTGCGCGTAGCTCAGTTTTTCTTCGCGGCCGTCCTCCTCCACAATCCACAGCGCCGGCGCATCGTTACCGCGCGCCATGCTGTCGAAATAGTCCAGCGCCCAGTTGAAGTCGGTGAGCTGCGGCCATTGAAAACCCGCGTACGCGGCGTCGTAGTCGGTGCGGTGGTCAAGCAGGAACTGTTTGGCCTGGGTGAATGCCTGGAGCGAGGGGGTCATGGGCGTTGTCTCGTTGTCTGTTTCTGGACGGTACAGCGCCCCTTGCATTGCTGGAAGGGGCGCGTGTGGGCGTAGGTATCGGCACCAGGCCGCGCGGCTTACATGTTACGGCGGTACTGACCACCCACTTCAAACAGCGCATTGGTGATCTGGCCGAGCGAGCAGACACGCACTGCGTCCATCAGCACCTCGAACACGTTACCGTTGTCGATCACGGCCTGCTGCAGGCGTTTGAGCATGGCCGGCGATTTGTCGGCGTGTTGCGCGTGGAATTCGTGCAAACGCGTCAGCTGGTTCTGCTTTTCCTCGTCGGTCGAGCGGGCCAGCTCCAGCTTGTCCTGCACCTGGTCGCCGTGCGGGTTGCGGAAGGTGTTGACGCCGATGATGGGCAGCTCGCCGGTGTGTTTGAGCATCTCGTAATGCATCGACTCGTCCTGGATGCGGCCACGCTGGTAGCCGGTTTCCATCGCGCCCAGCACGCCACCACGCTCGGCAATGCGCTCGAACTCCAGCAGCACAGCCTCTTCCACCAGCTCTGTCAGTTCCTCGATGATGAAGGCGCCCTGGCTCGGGTTCTCGTTTTTGGCCAGACCCCACTCGCGGTTGATGATGAGCTGGATGGCCATGGCGCGGCGTACCGAGTCTTCAGTCGGCGTGGTGATGGCTTCGTCGAAGGCATTGGTGTGCAGCGAGTTGCAGTTGTCGTAGATCGCGATCAGCGCCTGCAGCGTGGTGCGGATGTCGTTGAACTGGATCTCCTGCGCGTGCAGGCTGCGTCCGCTGGTCTGGATGTGGTATTTCAGCTTTTGGCTGCGCTCGTTGGCGCCGTATTTCTCTTTCATCGCCACCGCCCAGATGCGGCGCGCCACGCGGCCCATCACGGTGTATTCCGGGTCCATGCCGTTGCTGAAGAAGAAGCTCAGGTTGGGCGCGAAATCGTCAATGTGCATGCCGCGGGCCAGATAGGCTTCGACAAAGGTGAAACCGTTGGACAGCGTAAATGCGAGCTGCGAAATGGGGTTCGCACCCGCCTCGGCAATGTGGTAACCCGAGATCGACACCGAGTAGAAATTGCGCACCCGGTTGTGCACAAAGTACTGGGCAATATCGCCCATCACCTTGAGCGAGAACTCGGTCGAGAAAATGCAGGTGTTCTGGCCCTGGTCTTCTTTCAGGATGTCGGCTTGCACCGTACCGCGCACGTTTTCCTGCACCCACTCCCGGATTTTTGCCATCTCGGTTTCGGTGGGATCGCGGCCGTTGTCGGCCTTGAACTTGTCGATGTTCTGGTCAATGGCGGTGTTCATGAACATCGCCAGGATGCTGGGCGCCGGGCCGTTGATGGTCATCGAGACCGAAGTGCTGGGGCTGCACAAATCAAAGCCGCCGTAGAGCACCTTCATGTCGTCCAGCGTGGCAATGCTCACGCCAGAGTTGCCGACCTTGCCGTAGATGTCCGGACGGGGATCGGGGTCGTTGCCGTACAGCGTGACCGAATCAAACGCGGTCGACAGGCGTTTGGCGGCCATGCCCGAGCTGAGCAGCTTGAAGCGGGTGTTGGTGCGGAAGGCGTCGCCCTCGCCGGCAAACATGCGGGTCGGGTCTTCGCCCTCGCGCTTGAAGGCAAAGGTGCCGGCGGTGTAGGGATAGCTGCCCGGCACGTTGTCCAGCATCAGCCACTTGAGGATTTCGCCATGGTCCTCGTACTGCGGCAGCGCCACCTTGCGAATGGTGGTGCCCGAGAGCGACTTGGTGGTGATGGCGGTGCGGATTTCCTTGTCGCGGATTTTCACCACGTACTCGTCACCGGCGTAGGCCTTTTGCATGTCGGGCCACTGGGCCAGCAGTTTGGCGGCGGCTTTGTCCTGGCCCTCTTCCCGCTGGATTGCCAGATCGTTGGCAGCTTCGGACGCGCGGGGTTTACCGGGCTTGCCTTCGGCCAGCATGCTAGATGCCGCGCGCAGTTGCTGGATCTCGCGGGCCAGTTTGGCCTGGGCACGGGCGCGCTTTTTGTAGCCGCGTACGGTGTCGCTGATTTCGGCCAGGTAGCGGGTGCGGGCTGCCGGCACCACGGGCGTCTGGTTGGTGCTGTGGCGCACCGACACCAGTGGCAGACGGCCTTCGCCAAGTGGCAGGCCCAGCGCGGCCAGACGGCCCTTGAGGCCCTGGTACAACGCGGTGACGCCGTCGTCGTTGAAGCGCGCAGCCATGGTGCCAAACACCGGCATCTTGTCGGCGGGCGTGGTCCAGGCTTCCTTGTTGCGTTGCACCTGCTTGGACACATCGCGCAGGGCGTCTAGCGAGCCCTTGCGGTCGAACTTGTTGATGGCGATGAACTCGGCAAAGTCCAGCATGTCGATTTTCTCAAGCTGGCTGGCGGCGCCGAACTCGGGCGTCATCACGTACATGGGCACGTCGACATGCGGCACGATGGCCGCGTCGCCCTGGCCAATGCCAGAGGTTTCCACCACAATCATGTCAAAGCCGGCCACCTTGCAGGCGGCAATCACATCAGGCAGGGCAGCAGAAATCTCTGAGCCGAAATCGCGCGTGGCCAACGAACGCATGAAGACGCGCTGGCCCTGCTGCCAGGGGTTGATGGCGTTCATGCGGATACGGTCGCCGAGCAGCGCGCCACCGCTTTTGCGGCGGCTTGGGTCGATGGAGATGACTGCGATCCGCAGGCTGTCGTTCTGGTCCAGACGGAAGCGGCGGATCAGCTCGTCGGTCAGGCTGGATTTGCCTGCGCCGCCGGTACCGGTAATGCCCAGCACAGGCACTTTGGTGCCAGCTGCCGCTTTGCGGATGGCGGCGGTCAATTTCTCGTCGGCTTTTTCATTTTCGAGCGCGGTGATGAGCTGGGCCAGCGCGCGCCAGTTCATTTCGCCATGGCCCTGGATGGACTCCAGCTGGGTGGGCGCGTAACCGGTGAGGTCCTTGTCGCAGCGCATCACCATCTCGCCAATCATGCCCTGCAGGCCCATGCGCTGGCCGTCTTCGGGGCTGAAGATGCGCGAGACGCCGTAGTCGTGCAGCTCGCGGATTTCTGGCGGCACGATCACGCCGCCGCCGCCGCCAAATACCTGGATGTGCGCGCCGCCGCGGCTTTTGAGCAGATCGACCATGTACTTGAAGTACTCCACATGCCCGCCCTGGTAGGAGCTGATGGCAATGCCCTGGGCGTCTTCCTGCAGCGCGGTGGTCACGACCTCATCCACACTGCGGTTGTGGCCCAGATGAATCACTTCGGCGCCCATGCCCTGCAGGATGCGGCGCATGATGTTGATGGCAGCGTCGTGGCCGTCAAACAGGCTGGCGGCGGTGACAAAACGCACCTTGTGGGTCGGGCGGTAATTGGCCAAGGCCTTGTAATCGGCGGACAGATCGGTCATGGGGAGGTCTCCGTTAGAGCAGGCTGCGGGAAGTGGTTTTTGCCCGTTCAGCGCACGTTGCGGTACTTTACGCCCATTGGGCAAGCAGGGCGATAGCCAAAGCAACCCACCTGTGTGGCGGTTTTTGCCACTTTCGGCCCGGTTTTGCCGGTTTGGGGCGCGTTGTTGGCGGGTGCTGCCCTGCCAGCCGATAAACTCAAAACACGCCTCCCGTCCCATGGAAAAAGACACCGTCGCCATGTATTTTGTCAACGCCGCAGTCGCCCGACTGTCCGGCTCGGCCAAGCTGCGGGCGCTGCAGGCGGCGGGCATTCAGGCCGAATTGCTGGCACTGGCCACGGCGCGGGTGCCGGCGGAGTCGTTTTCGCGGCTCTGGCTGGCGGTAGCGCGCGAACTGGACGACGAGTTTTTTGGCCTGGACAGCCGGCGCATGAAGGTGGGCAGTTTTGCGCTGCTGTGCCAGGCGGTGCTGGGCAGCGAGAGCCTGGGGCGCGCAGTGAAGCGTTGCCTGCGCGGCTTTGCGCTGTTTCTGGACGATGTTTCCGGCGAGCTGGTGGTCGAGGGCGATACCGCCATCATCAAGGTACACAACCGTATTGCCAGCGGCCCCGCGCGGCGTTTTGCCGACGAAACCTTTCTGGTGATGGTGCATGGCCTGATGTGCTGGCTGAGCGGCCAGCGCATCGCGCTGCAGCAGGTGGCTTTTGCCCAGGCCCGGCCGCCCCACGCCGGTGAGTACGCGGTGATGTATTCGCAGCAGCTGGAGTTTGATGCCGACTGCACCGCCATCCATTTTGAAGCCCGGCTGCTGGACGCGCCGGTGGTGCAGAACACGCAGACCATCAAGCCGTTTTTACGCAATGCGCCGCAGTCGGTTTTCCTGAAATACAAAAACCAGGACAGCTGGACTGCCCGGCTGCGGCGCCAGCTGCGCGGCGCGGTGGGCACCGACTGGCCGGTGCTGGACGACATGGCGCGCAGCTTTCATGTGGCGCCCACCACGCTGCGCCGTCGGCTCGAATCCGAAGGCACCAGCTACCAGGGCATCAAGGACCAGCTGCGGCGCGATGCGGCCATCCACCATTTGTGCAACAGCACGCTGGGCATTGCCGAGATTTCCGGCCTGCTGGGCTTTCAGGAGCCCAGCGCTTTCCACCGCGCCTTCAAAAAATGGACGGGCGCCCAGCCCGGCGAATACCGCATGCGCCAGGCCCGCTCGGCGCGCGTTTAGCCCCTGCTTTGCGCAAGCCCCCCGTTTTTTCATCTGCAGCCCGTACATTGGGCCGGTTCCCGGCACTTCCGGGCAGCCCGTTTTACAGGAATTCCATGCGCGTTTCCCCGGCTCCTTTCATTCGCTGCGGCGCCGCACCATCCGCCGCAATCCTGGCCAGCTTGGTTCTGGTGGGTCAAGCCCACGCCGCAGGCGGCCACCACGCGGTGGACGACGCGGCCCTGTTGGCGCCAGGCGAATGCCAGCTGGAGGCCTGGTTCGAGCGGGCCAGTGGCGGTGCACGTCGTCTGCTGCATGCGGGCCCGGCCTGTCGTGTGGGTGCGGTAGAGCTGGGGCTGAATCTGGACCGCAGCCGCACCGGCGGGGCGGGCGACGGGAGCACGGCGCTGTCGGGCGGCGCACAACTCAAATGGGCGCAGCCGCTGGGCAAGACCCTTGCCGGCGGCGTGGTGGTGTCGGTCACTGCGCAGGAGGGGCCCACCCGATTCGCCGGGAGCACGGTGGTGCTGCCGCTTACCTGGTACGCCAGCCCGACTGTGCAGGTGCATCTGAACCTGGGCCGTGATTTCCGGCACCAGGCGCCCGATACCTCGCGGGCTGGCGCTGCGCTGGAATGGGCGCCGGGTGCGCAATGGTCTTTTGTGGGTGAGCGTTTCCGCGAAGCGGGCGCAAACTTTCAGCGAGTGGGCGCGCGTTATGCGCTGAGCCCGGCGTTGCAGGCAGACCTCAGCCGGACCTGGGGCCGCGATGGTGCGCCCGATAGCTGGACGGCGGGTGTGAATTGGGTCTTTGTGCGTTAGCCTTTGGACGTTAGCTACAACCAGCCAGACCGCTTGAAGCGCCAAAACACAAAGGCACAGGCCGCCGCAATGGTGCCCAGTGCCATGGGGTAGCCATACTGCCATTTCAGCTCGGGCATGTGCTCGAAATTCATGCCCCAGATACCGGCAAAAGCGGTACACACTGCAAAAATACTGGCCCAGGCGGCGAGCCGTTTGGTGACTTCGCTTTCTTCGATGGTAGCCAGCGCCAGATTGACCTGGATCGCCGTGCTGATGGTGTCGCGGATGTTTTCAATCTCGGCGTTGATACGGGTCAGGTGGTCAACCACATCACGGAAATAGTCCTGCACCCCGGCGCAGATTTGTGGTACCCGGCCACCATGCAGCTTGCCTGCGCCTTCCAGCAGCGGCGTGACCGCATGTTTGAGCAGCATGACGCGGCCTTTGAGCTCGTACAGCCGCTCAATGTTGGAGCGGGCCGTGCCCTTGGTGAAAATTTCCTGCTCGATGGTTTCCAGCTCGGTCTCCAGCGAATCGAGAATCGGAAAGTAGCGGTCTACCACCGCATCCATCAGCGCGTACAGCACAAAACCCGAACCGTGGCGCAGCAGTTCGGGTTCGCTCTCACAGCGCGAGCGCACGCCCAGAAAGCCGCGGTGGCTGCGGTTGCGCACCGACACCACATAGTTGCGGCCGGTAAACACATCGACCTCGCCCACATGCAGGGTGCCGGGGTCGTCGGGCAGCGTTTCCACCAGATGCAGCACCGAAAACAGCGAGGCTCCGTACTCTTCAATTTTTGGCCGCTGGTGGCCATGCTGCGCATCCTCCACCGCGAGCTCGTGCAGGCCAAACTCCTGCCGCATTTCTTCCAGCTCTTCGGGTGTGGCGTCTTCCAGCGCGACCCAGACAAAGGTATTCGGGCGGGTGATGTAGTCGCTGACCTCGCGCACCGCAATGTCGGCGAGCTTGGTCCCGTTCTGGTAGGCAACGCAGTTGATCAGCATCTGGATTTCGCGGCAAGTGGTGAGACCACCGATTCTGGCAGCAGCGCGTGACCCCGGGCCGCTTCAGACGATCTTCTGGCCCTTGAGCGCGGGGTCGGCAGGCGGGTAACGCAGCTTGAGTTTTTGCAGTGTGTCGCGTACCACGGTGGCAATCATCAGGTTGCGGTGGGTCTTGGAGTTGGCCGGAACAATGGTCCACGCCGCCCAGGCGGTGCTGGTGGCGCCCAGCAGTGCGCCATAGGCTTTCTGGTAATCCTCCCATTGCTTGCGCACCGCCAGGTCGCCCGCGCTGAATTTCCAGTTTTTGGTCGGGTCGTCAATACGCTCCTGCAGGCGACCGCGCTGTTCGTCAGCGCTGATATGCAGCAAAAACTTCAGCACCACGGTGCCTGTCTCGGAAAGCAGGCGCTCAAAATCATTGATGTGCTGGTAACGCTGTTGGGTCTGCTCTGGCGTGATCCAGCCGTTGACCACCGGCACCAGCACGTCTTCGTAATGGCTGCGGTTGAAGACCATGATCTCGCCAGCGCCCGGCATCTGCCGGTGAATACGCCAGAGGTAGTCGTGGGCGCGCTCGTCTTCGGTGGGCGCTTTCCAGCCGACGGTGTGTACGCCCAGCGGGCTGGTACGCGCAAAAACCCCGCGCACCGTGCCGTCCTTGCCCGAGGTGTCGGTGCCCTGCAGCACCACCAGCAGCTTGAAGCGCCGGTCGGCAAAAAACATGTCTTGCAGCGTGTCGAGCTCGGCCGCAAGGTCTTCTACCGCCAGCTTGTCGCGGGCCTTGTCACCCAGAGAAAACGGCTTGGCCGACGGATCGAAATCCGCCAGCTTGGAACGCTTTGCCGAGGGCTGCCAGGCCGACAGCAACTGGCCAGGGGAGGGACTGCGTGGTGCCATGGCTTATTTGTACAGCAGCTGGGGCAGCCAGAGGCCAATCTGCGGGAACTGGTACAACAAAATGATGGCCAGCACCTGGATACCCATAAAGGGCAACATGCCGGCAAATATCTGGTTGAGCGTCACATGTTTAGGCGCCACTCCTTTCAAATAGAAGGCCGACATCGCCACCGGGGGACTCAAAAACGCCGTTTGCAGGTTCAGCGCTACCAGCAGACCAAAGAACAGCGGGTCGACACCGAAATTGTCGAGCAGTGGAATGAAGATGGGCATGAAGATCACAATGATCTCGGTCCATTCCAGCGGCCAGCCCAGCACAAAAATAATGACCTGGCTGAGAATCAGAAACTGGGTCTTGCTGAGGTTCATGCCCAGCACCCACTGCTCTACCAGTTCCTGCCCGCCCAGCAGCGCAAACGCCGCCGAGAAGATGGCCGAGCCCACAAACAACCAGCAGACCATGGCCGAGGTTTTTGCGGTCAGGAAAACCGATTCCTGCAGCATGGTCATGTTCAGCCTTCGGTAGGCTGCAGCCAGCAGGAAACCGCCCAGCGCGCCCATGGCCGCCGCCTCGGTGGGCGTGGCAAGCCCCAGCACGATGGAGCCCAGCACCGCCAGAATCAGCATCATCAGCGGGAAAAACGACGACAGCAGCATCTTGAAAATTTCAAGCCGCGCAAAGCTGAGGAAAAGATAAAACAAGGCCACCAAAGCTCCCAGCACGCTGAAGCAGACCCACCACCAAGTGGGTGCCGCTCTGGTGCCTGCGCCGTCGGTGGCGGTGCTGCTGGCGCTTGCCGATGGCGGCTCGGCCACAGCGCTGGCAGCGGCGGGCTCTGCCAGTGGTTTGGCACCGGGCTCCTGCAGGCCTGTGGGCGCAGAGGCTGCGTCAGCGGCTGCTGGCGGTTCCTGCAGTCCGCCCGCGTCGCTGTTGGGGGGCTCCTGCAGGCCCCCGTCGCTGGCCGGTGGCTCGGACAGGCCGCCCGAGGGCGGTTCGGCCAGGTCGGAGCCAGACGATGCGGCGCGCTCGCTGCCACCGATTTGCTGGATGTCGTACACCGCTTCTGCTTCCACGGTGGTAACGCTGCGGTAGCTGTAGCCCAGTACCAGGGCAAACAGCAGGCCGGGCAGCACCACAATGCCAAGCTGGCGCAGCACATAGCCCACCGGCACCTGTACATTGCGCCGGCCCTTGACGGCCGACACCAGACGCAGCAGGGCATGTTTGCCGCTGTCGGTGGTGAGCTGCTGCGTCAGCGCTGGCAGCGGCACAATGCGCGCCTGCGCCGACAGCGGCGGCGCCCAGTCGGGCCGGATCTTGGCGACGATGATCACGTAGACCACGTACAGCCCGGCCAGCATGATGCCCGGGAAAAACGCGCCGGCATAAAGCTGAACGACCGACACGCCCGCCGTGGCGCCATACACAATTAGCAGCACCGAGGGCGGTATCAGAATGCCCAGGCAGCCACCGGCTGTAATTGCCCCGGCCGCCAGCGAGGTGTTGTAGCCAGCCCGCAGCATGGCGGGCAGGGCCAGCAGCCCCATCAGCGTGACCACCGCGCCCACAATGCCGGTAGCCGTGGCAAACACCGCACAGGTTACTACTGTGGCCACTGCGAGCGAACCCGGCACCCGCGCCATGGCCAGGTGCAGGCTCTTGAAGAGCGACTCAATCAGGTTGGCGCGCTCTACCAGATAGCCCATGAAAACAAACAGGGGCACGGCAATCAGCACGTCATTGGCCATGGTCTTGTAGGCGGCCTGCACCATCAAATCGAGCGTGAGTGTGGTGTTGCGGTCGTAGGCCAGCCAGGTAAACACCATGCCCATGCCCATCAGCGTAAAGGCGGTGGGAAACCCCAGCATGATGGCTACCACCACCATGGACAGCATCAACAGCCCCAGGTGGCCGTTGGTGACCTTGTCCACGCTCAGCAGCATGATTCCCGCGGCGCCCACAATCAGCGCCATGAAAGTCAGGCCAAACCACAGTTCCTTGCGAATCTTCATTTGGCAATCCCTTTGAGAGCGAGCTCGCGCTCCAGTGCGGCAATGTCGTCGTCTTTGACATGGACCATTTCCTTGAGCTTGTCCACATCCACCTCTTCCACATCCTCGCCGCGTGCGTGCCAGAAACCGTCGCGCAGGCACAGCCCGCAGCGGATGATTTCCACCACGCCCTGCAGCAGCAGCACCGCGCCAGCCAGCGGGATGACAAATTTGAACGGGTACAGCGGCAAGGCATCGGCCGAGAAGGTCTGTTCGCGGATGGCCAGCGATTCGTTGGCATAGGTCCAGCCAGCCCACGTCAGCGCCACAATGCCCGGCAGAAAGAAGATGAGGTACAGCACCAGATCAATCGTGGCCTGGGTGCGCGGCCGCAGAAAGCCGTAGAGCACGTCGCCGCGTACATGGCCGTTTTTGCTCAGCGTGTAGGCGCCGGCCATCATGAACAGCGTGCCGTACAGCATGATCTGGGCGTCCAGCACCCAGGCGTGCGGTTTGTTCAGCACATAGCGGCAGAACACTTCCCAGCTGATCAGCAGCGTCAGTGCCACCACACTCCAGGCAAAAGCTTTGCCCACCCAGGTGGACACGCGGTCCACCCACAACAGAAACGCTTGCATTGCAACTCCATGCACCGGCTGGCGGCGCCAGAAAAAACAAGGGGCACCCCGCGGTGCCCCTGTGTGGAAAATCCCCGCTTACGCCTTCTTGGCCTTGGGGCCAAAGTAGTGGTTGTACGCCATCTTGAAGTCTACGGTGTAGTCGTTCTGCCACTGGCCGGCGCGCTGGGCAAAAGCCTTCTGCGAGTCGAGCACTTTCTTGAACAGCGGGTTCTCACCGGCCTTCTTGGCGATTGTTTTGTCCCAGGCTTCCAGCTGCGCACGCAGGATGGGTTCGGGCGTCTTGTAGAACTTCACGCCGGCCTTCTTGAGCTCGATATAGTCCTGCGAGTTGCGCTCGGCGGCCTTCCAGCTCATGTCGGCACTGGCGGCCTGCACGGCGTAGTCGATGATGGAGCGCAGCTCCTGCGGCAGCGCGTTGTACTTGGTCTTGTTGAACAGGATCTCGAACTGCTCGCCGCTCTGGTGAAAGCTTTGCAGCATGCAGTTCTTGGCCACGTCGGGGAAGCCCAACAGGCGGTCGCTGGAGGCGTTGTTGAACTCGGCTGCGTCAATCAGGCCGCGGTCCAGCGCCGGCACGATTTCGCCACCGGGCAGCGGGTTCACCGCAGCGCCGAGTTCGGTGAACACGTCCACTGCCAGGCCCACGGTGCGGAACTTCAGGCCCTTCATGTCGGCCACCTTGGCCACCGGCTTCTTGAACCAGCCCAGCGGCTGGGTGGGCATGGGGCCGTACAGATACGACACCACGTCCATGTTCAGCGACTTGTAGATTTCCTCGACCAGCGCCTTGCCGCCACCGTAGTTGTGCCATGCCAGCACCATGTTGGCGTCCATGCCATACGACGGGCCGGAACCCCACAGCGCCAGCGCGGAGTTTTTGCCGTAGTGGTAGGCAATCACGCCATGGCCACCGTCCAGCGTCCCCTTGCTCACAGCGTCCAGCAACTGGAATGCAGGAACCACCGAGCCGGCTGGCAGCACCTCGATTTTCAGCCGGCCGCCGGCCATGTCGTTTACCTTCTTGGCAAAGTCCTGGGCGTATTCATGGAAGATGTCTTTTGCGGGCCAGGTGCTCTGGAAGCGAAAGGCTACCGGTGCGGCCTGGGCCTTGACAACCATAGGCGCGGCCATCGCGCCTGCGGCAACGGCGGCACCCTTGAGCAGGTTGCGGCGGCGGGGCAGTTTCATATCGGTCATGACGGGTCTCCGTAGGAAGTGAATGAAAGTCAACGGGCCATCTTTTGCCAATCTGGGCAGCATGCAAAGAGGGTATTCACCAAGGGCTGCGCATTGGCGACAGCACCGGATCTGCAGGCCGATTGCGTTTACCATGGACGCCCACGCCCAGCCACCGAGGAAAACCGCCGCCATGTCCACCCCTGCAAGCCCCGCCACCGAGCCGCTGGCTGTTCGCCCCGCAGCGGGTTACGCCGGAGACGTACCGCCTGCGCTGGCCTGGCAATGGGTGCAAAACGACGAAGCCGTGCTGGTGGATGTGCGCACCGACGCCGAGCGCGAATGGGTGGGCCGGGTGCCGGGTGCCGTGGCGGTGGCGTGGAAGCAGTGGCCCGCCATGGCGATGAATCCCGGCTTTGATGCGCAACTTGCCGCTGCCGTGCCGGCTGGCAAAAAAGTGGTGCTGCTGTGCCGCAGCGGCGTGCGTTCGGTCGGTGCTGCGGTGCGTGCCACCGAACTGGGCCTGGAGGCCTACAACATTCTGGAAGGTTTTGAGGGCGACCCCGACGAACAGGCCCACCGCGGCCTGCGCGGTGGCTGGCGCTTCCATGGCCTGCCGTGGCGGCAGGGCTGAGCATGGGTTTTCTTGCGCTGGACGTTGGCAACACCCGCCTGAAGTGGGCACACTACGACGGCCCGCACGCCGGCGCGCGCCTGTTGGCCCAGGGCGCCGAGTTTCTGGAAAACATCGACAAACTGGCCGACGGTGCCTGGCGCGAACTGCCGCCGCCCGAGCGCATGCTGGGCTGCATTGTGGCGGGCGACGCCATCAAGCGCCGGGTGCAGGAGCAGATGGAGCTGTGGGACGTGGCGCCACAGTGGGTGGTATCCGGCAATGCCGAGGCGGGGCTCACCAACGGCTACGACCATCCGGCCCGGCTGGGCTCTGACCGCTGGGTGGCCATGATTGGCGCCTGGCACCGCATGCTGGCCCAGGGCCCGGCGCGGCCGCTGGTGGTGGTGATGGTGGGTACGGCCGTTACGGTGGAAGCCATCGACACCCAGGGCACTTTTCTGGGCGGGCTGATTCTGCCCGGCCACGGCATCATGCTGCGCGCGCTCGAGTCCGGCACCGCCGGCCTGCATGTGCCCACCGGCGAAGTGCGCGATTTCCCCACCAACACCAGCGACGCCCTTACCAGTGGCGGCACCTACGCCATTGCCGGCGCGGTGGCGCGCATGGCGCAGCACCTCAAAAGCCGCTGCGGTATGGAGCCGGCCTGCATGATGACCGGCGGCGCCGGCTGGAAAATGGCGCCGCACATGTCGGTGCCGGTAGACCTGGTGGACAACCTGTTGTTCGACGGTCTGCTGGAGATTGCAGCGCGGCGTTTTGCAAGTACGCCTGCAACTGTCTGATGCTATTAAATAAATAGCTAAAAAGCGCCATCTGGCGCCGGCTACCGGCCTAAAACACTGTAAAAATCAGCAAAAAGATGCTGTCAGTCGCCCCAGGGCAACATCAGTGTCACCATGGAGATGCGGGCGAACTCGGGCTCGAACTCGTCGATGATGGCCTGCGGGTCCGGGCACAGCGTGCTGTCGGTGATCACGCCGAACTGCACGCCGCCGCCGTAGCTCAGGATCGACACGCCCAGCCCCACATCGCCCGACTGCGGCACCCAGAACATGGTCTGCTCCAGCGTGGCGCCGCAGAACTTGAGCTTCTCGCGCGGGCCAGGCACGTTGGTCATCACCGCGGTGGTCTTCTTGCCGAAGAGATTCAGAATCGCGTCTTGCGCCGGCTTGATTAAAAGGCCGGCCACCGCCAGCACCGCAAACGCCAGAAACGGCTGGGTGCTGCCCTTGAGCTGGCCCATGCGCCGGCGTACCTCAAACACCCGCTCGATCGGATTTTCTATGCCGATCGGCAGCACCAGCGGCACCAGGCCAAAACGGTTGCCCAGCTTCCAGGCTTCGCTCAGCGGCCGCAAATTCACCGGCACCATGGCACGGATTTCCTTGCCAGCCACGTCGTCGCCGTGCGAACGCAGGTAGGCACCAATCGCGCCGGCCACGCAGCTCAGCAGAACGTCGTTGATGGAGCAGTTCAGCGCCTTGCCCACCGCCCGCACTTCGTCGAGCGGGATCGGCTGGCACCAAGCCACTTTCTTGGCGGTGCCGGGCTTGCCCTTCAGGCGGGTGGGCGAGTCGTCGGGCATCAGCGCCAGCGCCGCGCCGTCGCTGATGACCTGGTAGGCCAGCTTGGCCAGCTCGATGGAGCCGCCAATGCCCTTTTGCGGATCGCGCAGCATTTCCAGCGATTTCGCCAGGTTGTTGCCGGTGGCGTCGAGTGCCTTCACCGTCATGCCGGCCAGCGGCTTGATCAGCGCGTCGGCAATCCATTCTTCGGCACCGGCCGGTGGGGCTTTTTTGCCCCGCGTGGGTGGCGAGGTGCCGCCGTCTACCATGGTCATCATTACCGAGATCAGCGCAATGCCGTCGGCAATGCAGTGGTGAATGCGGGCAATCAGCGCCGAGCCACCTTCGTAGTCTTCAATCAAGTGAAACTGCCACAGCGGCCGGCGGGCATCGAGCGGCTGCATCGCAAGTTTGGCAACCCGGTCCTGCAGCGCGGCCTGCTCGCCCGCCTTGCTGGTTTTGGGCAGCTTTTCCAGCAGCACGTGCTGGGTGATGTCAAAACGCTTGTCGTTGACCCAGGTCGCGCCGCCGGCGTCCTGCACCACGCGCTGGCGAAAACGCGGGTACTTCATCAGCTGCTCCTGCACCCGCTCGCAGACGGCGGCGTGCTTGACGCCGGGCTTGAGCACCCACACGCCCACAATCATCATCAGGTTGGACGGCGTGTCCATGCGCAGCCAGGCCGTGTCGACCTTGCTCATGCGCTCGCCCGACAGGCCCAGCGTGCCGCTGACTGCATTGCTGACGTTCTTTTGCACACTTCGGGCCGCCTTCTGGGCCGACTGGCCGGCGCGTTTGGCTACAGGGGCCACCACCGTAAGTACCTTGTCGCCGACTTCCTTGGCCGTTTTTGTTGCCACCACGCGGGTCACCATGTTTTGTCTCCGGTTCGCTTTTCGGGGAGTTTCCCTATTCTGAGGGGAACAGAGACCGTAAGATACTGCGCAGTTACCCCAACGCGTAGACGTTCCCTTCTATTTCAATACCCGCAGGAGATATTTCATGGCCGATCTCAAAGCCGCCTTCGAAGCCGCCGTTGCCAATTCCAAGTCGCTGACCGAGCGCCCCGACAACGCCACATTGCTCAAGCTCTATGCGCTGTACAAACAAGGCAGCGTGGGTGACAACGCCGAGAAAAAACCCGGTTTTGCCGACATGGTGGGCCGTGCCAAGTGGGACGCCTGGAACAACCTCAAGGGCACCAGCAACGACGATGCGATGCAGCAGTACATCGATTTGATCGAGTCGCTGAGCTAAAACCGTTAGCCCACCACGCCGCGAGCACGCAACGCGGCAATCTGCGCTTCATTCAAGCCCACCTTGCGCAGCACCGCATCGGTGTCTTGCCCCAGCGCCGGCGCATTGCGGCGATGCCCGCCGGGGGTGCGGGAGAGTTTGGGAATAAAGCCGGGTACGGCCACTGCGCTGCCGTCGGCCAACGCCACCTGTTCCAGCATGCCGCGCGCGGCGTAGTGCGGATCGGCCGCGATGTCGGCCACGGTGTAGGCTTTGCCGGAGGGCACTTGGGCGGTGGCCAGCACCTGCAGCACCCCTTCAACCGGATGCTGCGCGGCCCAGTGGCCAATCGCGGCGTCCAGTTCCGCCACCCGCGCCACGCGGCCGGCGTTGTTGGCCAGCGTGGGGTCGTTGCCCAGGTCGTCGCGGCCTATCGCTGCCATCAGGCGTTTGAAAATGCTGTCACCATTGCCGGCAATCAGTGCCCAGGCGCCATCGGCGCAGCGGTAGGCGTTGCTGGGCGCAATGCCGGGCAGTGCGCTGCCGGCCGGCTGGCGTACCGCGCCAAAAGCGCTGTACTCGGGCAGCAGGCTTTCCATGCAGTTGAAGACGGCTTCGTACAGCGCCACGTCGATCACCTGGCCCTGGCCACTTTTTTGCCGCTCGTGCAGCGCCATCAGAATGCCGATGACCCCGTGCAGGCTGGCCAGCGTGTCGCCAATGCTGACCCCGGTGCGCACCGGCGCGCGGCCGGGCTCGCCGGTCAGATGCCGCATGCCACCCATGCCTTCGGCCACCAGCGCAAAACCGGGGCGGTCGCGGTAGGGGCCGGTCTGGCCATAGCCACTGATGCGCAGCATGATCAGCCGGGGATTCAGTGCCAGCAACGCATCCGGCCCCAGGCCCCAGGCTTCCATCGCGCCGGGGCGGAAGTTCTCCACCAGCACATCGGCCTCGGTCGCCAGTTGGCGGACGATCTGCTGGGCCTCGGCCTGCCGCAAATCGAGCGCCAGCGAGCGCTTGTTGCGCGACTGCACCTGCCACCAGACCGAGGTGCCGTTTTTCACCAGCCGCCACTGGCGCAGCGGATCGCCCGTTTTGGGAGGTTCGATTTTGACGACGTCGGCGCCGAAATCGGCCAGGGTCTTGGCGGCAAACGGGCCGGCAATCAACTGGCCCAGTTCGACCACCTTCAGGCCTGAAAGAGGGCCAGCGGAGTAGCCATCCGCCGCGCTCATTTTTTCTTTTTTGCAGCGGCGGGCGCTTCTTTCGTTGCGACCTTGGCGGCAGGTTTGGGCGCGGGTTTTTTGGCGAGCAGCGCATCAAGGTTTTTCACGATCTCGCCCTCGATCTTTTCCTTGAACGCACCCAGCAGAAAACCCAGCTTGGCGTCCAGCACCAGCTTGTCTTTGGTTACCTTGAGCGTGCCGGTCACGCCGCTGCGGGTAAAGCAGACCAGGTCGTTGGTCTTGCCCTCCTCGTAGGTACACTCCATGTCGAATTTTTCCTCGGCCTGCTCGGCCCACTGAAAGGCGAGCTTGCGCGCCTCGGGCAGGCCCAGGGCGTGGTCGCGTTGGATATGAATGTCAGGCACCGTCGTTCTCCTTCGTTGTCTCCGGCCGGGCTTGCTGCAGCACGCCGCGTTGTAGCGCCTCGTGGCGGGCGTCCTTGTCGAGCGTGGCGAGCTTTCTTACTGCATCATAAAACCGTGGCCAGTTACGGCCTTCGCGTTCGAACAGCGCCTCAAAACCCGGCACCAGATCATCGTAGGCGGCCTGTGCACCGAAAGCGGCATTGTTGGCGCCGGCCACCCATTTGTCGTAGCCGGCAAAGCCGCCCCAGCGCGCTTTGAGCGCAGCGTAGTCGTTGCGAAAGCGCGCCATTACTTCAGTTTTCATAGCGAAAATCGCAGGCGTGGCGCCGGCCAGAGGCTTGTTTTCTTCTGATGCCGGGTAAATCGCGGCCAGCGCACGCCGGGTGGCCAGGGTCAGCGCCCGAAACGCGGTGCGCCGGCTGTTGAATGCGGCGTATTCGGCCTGCGCAGCCGGGCCGGAATGTTCGGCCAGCCAGCGCGCGCCGCCCAGCCGCTCGACCGCCGTGGCAAACGATTCGTTGAACATGGTGTCGCCCTGCGCATACACCACCTGGTGCGCCAGCTCATGAAAAATCAACCGGGCCAGCTCGCCCTCGGGGTAGTGCATGAAGGTGTTGAGCAGCGGATCACCGCCAGCCCAGTTGAGCCAGCCCAGCGTGGAATACGCCGGTACGCCGTAAACGCTGGCCTCCAGCCCTGCGGCGCGCTGGCGGTCGGCTTCGGCACGGGCATCGGCCTCGGAAAAATAGCCCCGGTAGCCAACACAGCCTGCCACCGGGAAACACCAGGTTTTGAGCGTCAGCGAATACTCCGGTGCGGCCACCACGTTCCATACGGCTGCGGGGCGTTTGAGATCGGCATAACGGCGGTAACTGGCGTTGTCGGGCAGGTGCAGCTCGGCACTGGCAAAACTGCGGATGCGTTGGGTGAGTTCGAGTTTGCTTTTGAGCGCCGCGCTGGTGTTGGCGTCGGCCAGCCAGTCGTCCACCGGGCGCGCCGCGTGCATCAACTGCAGGTGGCCGCTGACCGACTGCCAGTAGTAGCCCAGGTTGTCGTTCAGGCTGGCGCAGCCGGCCAGCGCGAAAACGAGCAGGGGGACGGTGCGGCGCAAACAGAAAAACCAGCGGTTCATTGCGAGGGAATTATGAAGTGCTTTGCCCGCAGGTGCAGACCATTCGCTACCATGGAGACTACAGGAGCGCGATCATGAAAGTCATCGATTCCATCGTGACGCAGGCGGCTGGCATCACGGCGCTGCGGCGCGACATCCATGCCCATCCAGAGCTGTGTTTTGAAGAAGTCCGCACCGCCGACCTGGTAGCGCGCCAGCTTGAAAGCTGGGGCATCGAGGTGCACCGCGGGCTGGGCAAAACCGGCGTGGTGGGCGTGGTTCGCAACGGCACATCGCCGCGTGCCATTGGCCTGCGCGCCGACATGGACGCGCTGCCCATCCAGGAATTCAATACCTTCAGCCACGCCAGCAAACATGCTGGCAAGATGCACGCCTGTGGCCACGACGGCCATGTGGCCATGCTGCTGGCAGCAGCCCAGCATCTGGCAACACACCGCGACTTTGATGGCACCGTGGTGCTGATCTTCCAGCCGGCCGAAGAAGGCGGGGGCGGCGCGCGCGAGATGATGAACGATGGCCTGTTCGAGAAATTTCCGGTGGACGCGGTCTATGGCATGCACAACTGGCCGGGGCTGGGCGCAGGCCAGTTCGCGCTGAGCCCCGGGCCGGTGATGGCGTCGAGCAACGAGTTCAAAATCACCATCCGCGGCAAGGGCAGCCATGCCGCGATGCCGCACCTGGGGCTGGACCCGGTGCTGGTGGCCTGCCAGATGGTATTGGCCTTCCAGACCATCATCAGCCGCAATAAGAAGCCGGTCGATGCCGGCGTGATTTCGGTCACCATGGTGCATGCCGGCGAAGCGACCAACGTGGTGCCCGACAGCTGCGAGCTGCAGGGCACGGTGCGCACCTTCACGCTGGAGGTGTTGGACCTGATCGAGGCGCGTATGCAGCAGGTGGCCGAGCACACCTGCGCGGCCTTTGGCGCGACCTGCGAGTTTGTGTTTGAGCGCAACTACCCGCCCACCATCAACCACGCGGCGGAAAGCGAATTCCTGCGGAGGGTGATGGCCGATATTGTTGGTACCGAGAACGTGCTGGCGCAGGAGCCGACCATGGGCGCCGAAGACTTTGCCTACATGCTGCAAGCCAAGCCGGGTTGTTATGCGTTTATTGGCAATGGCGATGGCGACCACCGCATTCACGATGCCAGCGGCAGCCATGGCGGTGGTCCCTGCATGCTGCACAACCCCAGCTACGATTTCAACGACGACCTGATTCCGCTCGGCGCAACCTGCTGGGTACGGCTGGTACAGGCCTGGTTGAAGCCTTAGTACAAGCTGGTCTAGTCTTCCAGCTCGGCCTTAGCCAGCTCCACATCCAGCCGCTCGATAGCGTCGATGGGCTCGCTGCTCGCAGCTTTCTGGTACAGCGCGGTGGCGTCCTGCATTTTTTTGTCGCCCTCCAGCATGACCATGCCGTTGGCGTATTCGATCATGCCGATGGCCGAGCCCGGGTTGAGCTTGAGTGCTTCCTGGAACATCCGCAGGCCGACGTCTTTTTTGGCGCCATAGGTCATGCCGCCAATCAGCGAGCCGACCTTGTCGATTACCTCGGCATGGAAAGCACCCAGCGCGATGTGGGCGTCGGCATGTTTGGGTTCGAGTTTGATGGTTTTTTCCAGCGCTTCCTTGACGCGGCTGCCCAACCCCTGCGCAAGCGCCTTTGCTACGCTGATACCTTGCCCGTAGCGGCCCAGCGCATAGGCCTGCCAGTACCAGGCATTGGGATTTTTGGGGTCTTCGGCAGCCTGGGCTTCGGCACGCTGCGCGGCCTCCAGAAACAGATCGAGCTTGGCTTTTTCTTTCTTCTCCAGATAGGTGGCGTAGATGCAGCTGGCCTTGTTGGCCAAGGTAATTCCGGCGCCGCCGGCCTTGAGCCCGGCCTCGGTGGCCTTCTGGAATTCGCCATTGTGCAGCAGTGCCCAGGCTTCCAGCACCTTGGTGTCTTTGGGCAGAACCTCGGCATCGCCCCGGTGCAGCCGGGCCCACTGTTTTTTGGTGCTGGCGGCGTCAAACGCGTAGTCGCCCAGATGGGGAAATGTTGTCCATTTGGCCATGGTTGTCTCCGGGTGTCCCGCTTCAGGTGTCGGTGTTCTGGTAAGCGCCAATCAGCGTCAGCAAATGCATGCGCTGGCCTTGTTCCAGGTAAGGCATCAGAAGATTCAGCACATGGTGGGCGCCGCGCAGCAGGGCCGCCTGCGCGCTTTCGGGCTCCAGCGCCCGTCGCGGGTCGCGCACATATTCGTAGCTGAGCCAGTAGGTCAGCACTACCACCACGCAGGTGGCGGTGGGCTCCAGCTCGCGTGAATCGATTTTGACTGCGCCGGCACGGCTCATGCTGTCGAGCATGCTTTTGGCGGCGCGCGTCTTGTTTTTCAGCACCCACTGGAAATGGGTTTCCAAGCGACGGTTTTTGCTCAGCAGGTCGTTCAGGTCGCGGTAGAGAAACCGGTACTGCCAGATCAGCTCGAACAGCGAGTGCATGAAGAACCAGGCGTCTTCGACATCGCGGACACCGTCGCTGGCATTGAGCAGTTCGTTCAGGCCGCGCTCGTAGCGGTCGAACAGCGAGTTGATCAGCTCGTCCTTGGCCGGGTAGTGGTAGTACAGGTTGCCGGGGCTGATGTT